>NZ_JPQO01000215.1 GCF_000773685.1 Acinetobacter sp. HR7
CTTAACTGACTGGCATTACCCATCGGGGGCTTTTTTCAATTTTAGACAAAATAAACTGATGAGAATAAAAACAAATCCCTCTTTATTCGGCATAATAAGTGAAAACGAATTGAAGTGAGCTCCATCATGTTAACTGCGCAACAACAACTTTTTGTGCAAGCCCTAGAAGAACTGAATCTGGAACTGGTGAAAAAGCTCCTGGCAGATGGACTCAATCCGAATTTTATTGATATGGAAAAAGGTCCAGCAATTTCAGTCTGGTCTGATGGCTTGTTTAAATGGTGGGAAGAAGTCTGTGAGGCTTATGAAGCTGGACAGGCACTTTCTAGCGAAGAAAAACAGCAAAAACTGCAGGTGCATCTGGATATTCTGGATGCCCTGATCAAAGCTAAGGTCAATCTGCATCTGTGGGATGCTGAAGAAATGTATGGCCCGCTTTGGGATGCCGCTAGCGCCGCCTGTGTACCTGCCGTGCAGCGACTGCTGGATGAAAAGGTCGATCCAAATACCAAAGATGAAGATGGTCTGACCATCCTGTCCTCGATCTGTGACCTGTTCTTTGATTGCGACTTTGATGAAGTGAACTGGGCCGAAGCGCTGGAAGAGGAAAAACAGACTTTAGAATTGCTACGTAGCCGTGGCGCGAAAATGTCCAAGGAACTTGGAAAATAGGCTAGGAATATAAAGAGTACGTATTTATGACAACATTGAAGACATTGGGTTTAGTGATGCTCGCGGGAGCAAGCATGCAGGCATTTGCAGCTGATTTTGCCTTTGACCGTCCGGGTACCGGTTTTAGTACCACAACCACTCCGGTAGGCCAACTGGCCTGGGAACAAGGATTGCCTTCTGCGACCTATCGTGAATCAGGTGACGTACATACCACTACACTTAATGCCGATATGTTGTTGCGTACTGGTTTAACCGACAGCTTGGAATTACAAATGGGCTGGGATGGTCCAAGCTGGGCTAAAGTCCGTGAGCATGGCGTAAAAGTTGAAGATGATGGTCTAGGCGATGTCAGCATTGGTCTGAAAAAAGCCATCAATCTGGATGATGAAAAACTGTCGATGGCTGTGCTGGCAGAAGCCGTGATTGCAACCGGAAACCAGGGCTTTAGCAACGATGAAGATATCTACAGTCTGAGTTCAGCCGTAGCCTATCAGTACAGTGATTTGATCAATACATCCATTACCATGCGTTATGAATGGCAGGATGATCAATGGGCAGTGCAGGCTGTTCCAACCTTGGAATATAAAATTACCGATAAGCTCTCTGGTTTCTCGGAATTTGTCTATCGCAAGGCAGAAAGCCAGGACTATGAATATGGACTCGGTTCAGGTGTGATGTATGCACTAAATGACCGCGTGCAGCTGGATGCCAGTGTCGATGTTGACCTGAATGGTTCAGACAAGAGCTACAAGTCAGGACTGGGTGTTTCCTTCCTTTTCTAAGGACAGCAAGCCATTACCATGGATGTGAGCAAACTGAAAAGCTGGTTTCATTCTGGCTGCCGGATTTTATTCAGCGGCCTGCTGCTGAGTACTATAGTACAGGCAGAAGCATCGTTGCTATCTCCGGAGCAAGCTTTCCCATTCACGGTGATTTCTACCAGTGCGCAGCAGGCGGAACTAAGCTGGGATATTCCTGATAATTATTACCTCTATCAGCATAAGGTTGAAGTCCAGCAGGGTGGTCAGACCCTGCGGTTAAACCTGCCACCTGCTGAGGACCTGCATGATGATAATTACGGCCAAACCAAGGTTTATTATCAGCAACTCAAATTCACTATTCCAACCGAGGCTTCGCAAAGCTATCGGGTCAGCTGGCAAGGCTGTGCTAAAGATCGTCTCTGCTATCCACCACAAAGCATCGAGTTTAAAACTGATTTGTCCGGCCTGGTGCAATATCTACCCGCCGAGACAACACAAAAACGCTTACTGGATTTCAACAGTTCAGCAGTTGAGCAAAATACCCTTCTTGACAGTACTGAAGCAGAACGTACGGATCAGCCTCTCAGCAGTAATCTCAATGACACGGATGCAGTCGCCAAGGATCAGAAATGGTCAGCACGTCTGGCGGAAAACTCGCTGGCATATAGCCTGTTGTTATTCTTTGGTTTAGGCATGTTGCTGGCCTTTACCCCATGTTCCCTGCCAATGATTCCAATCTTGACCTCATTGATTGTGAGGGATCGACGTGGTTTACAGGCCTGGATGATTGCCTTGAGTTTTGTCATCAGCATGGCGCTGGTTTATGCGGTATTGGGCCTGATCGCGTCATCTGCCGGACTGAATTTTCAGCGCTGGTTACAGCAGCCGGCAACTTTAATTGCTTTTAGTTTGCTATTTGTGGTGTTTGCTCTGAACCTGTTTGGCCTGTTTGAAATCAAGCTGCCACAGCGACTGGTGCATCAACTGGATCGGGTACAGGCGATGCAGCAGGGTGGCACCTTGGTGAGTGCCAGTATCATGGGGATGGTATCAGCACTTCTGGTCGGGCCATGTATGACCGCACCATTGGCAGGTGCTTTGTTATTTATTTCCCAGACCCAGAGTCAATGGCAGGGAGCTTTGCTATTGTTTACTTTGGGTTTTGGCATGGGTACGCCGTTGCTGCTAGCCAGTGTTTTAGGTTCACGTATTTTGCCACGAGCTGGACACTGGATGAATCAGATCAAGGTGCTATTTGCTTTTATCATGCTGGCACTGGCGCTGTATTTTATCCGTCCGCTGATTTCTGAAGCGGCTTTGCAATGGCTGTCACTCGGGCTAGGCTTAAGCTTTGTGGCTTATCTGTTGGCATGCCTGTTTTGGAAAAATACCGGACTGCGATGGCTGTATATCATTAGTCTCGTGATTGCTGTGCCTTATATTGGCTATAGCCAGTATCAGCACAGCCAGCGATTTTTTGTCGAGACCAGTCCGCAGCAGGCCAACTGGCATATTGCCCAGACTGGGGCAGAATTTGAAAAGTTACTGGATGCTGTACCAAAAGGGCAAAAAGTTATTATTGATGTCTATGCCGACTGGTGTGTGGCCTGCCAGCCGATTGAACAGCGTATTTTAAAATCTAATAATGTGCAGGCGGCTTTGGCACCGTATTTCCTGATCAAGCTGGATCTCAGCCATTATGATGCAACCCATCAATCACTATTAAACCAATGGGAAATTTTAGGGCCACCAACGTATTTATTCTTAAATACGGAACAGCAGGAAGTGCGTAACCTGCGTTTGACCGGAGCATTTACTGAAAAAGAATTGCTGGCCCAGCTACAGCGTTTTGAACAGTCAAATTAAGCTTAGAGATAACCGTAAAGCCTAAAAAACTTAAGCGGAATCAGGATGTAATTGAGTGCTGTTTTCAAAGGACTGGTTATATGCTTTGACCAGATTTCGACCACAGGCTTTGGCCTGATACAAGGCCTTGTCTGCTTGACTCAGCAGCTGTTGAGGACGTAGATTCGGACTGGAGAGAGCAATCCCAAAACTTGCTGTCACCGGAATACGTTCGCCTTCATCGCTAAAGATTTCAATCTGCTGGATCGCAGCACGGCAGCGTTCTGCCACCTGACGGGCTTTTTCCAGATTGGAGTTTTTCAGCACCAGAATAAATTCTTCTCCACCAAAACGCCCGACCACATCACTTTCACGCAGCAATTGAGTCAGTACATGACTGACCCGAATCAGGGTTTCATCACCTTTGTCATGACCATAGTGGTCATTAATTTTCTTGAAATGATCCAGATCCAGTAACACCAGTGCATAGCTTTCCGGTGTTTGATTATTTAGTGCATCCAGACACTGGTTGATGCTGCGGCGGTTAAACAGGTTGGTCAACGGATCAATCTGGCTCAGGTGCTGGATCAGTTTTTCGCGATGCCGCCATTGACTGAGCAGAATTTCAAATAGCACCAGACAGATGGCAAGAATTGGCAGAATAAAATAAAACATGGATGCCAGCCAGAAACCATTAAAAAAGAGTTTCTCTTCAATGGTAAACACAGGGGCATAAGCCAGCTGATTGGTATAACTTAAATAACCACAGACTGTCAGAAAAATAGAGGCCGGAATCAGCATGCTATAGACCAGCACACGAGGGAAGAGGACCAAACCTACAGTGACCAGACTAACATAAGCAATCATGGAAACCGGACTCACCACCCCGACCACATAGGCATCACGGCAGAGAGAAAAGACAAATATTCCAATCGCAAAGAAGGGCAGATAGCGCTCAACCTGAAGGTTGTTGCGGAACTTATAGCAAGGATAGATCAGGAAAATCAGAATCAGCAGAAAGATGCTATTGGTACTGACCTGTTGTCGCACGATACTGGTATCGACATATTGCCAGTATTGTGGATTCAGTAGAACAAAGATATCCCAGATAAGCCAGCTCACATGAATGCCACAACCGAGCGCTAGCATGAGGATGCATTTTTTTAAAACTCCCCAATTCATCACCACTTCATCTTCGACCAGATACTTGGTGATTTTGTGCTTAAAAATAGCCTGCGTGGCGGGTGAAACGGGCTTCATACAAAGCGGATTCCCACAATAACCCAGTATGAAAATAACTGGCTAGAATTATGAATATGTTTTTATATCTGATAGTTAAGATAACAGGATTATGGTAAAAAGAGAATGTGTGAATTTTGTCCACAAGGGTCATTTTTCGCTTGTATGTAACCTAAAATGATAGGTGAATGCTAAGCCTGTAACAGGATAGAAAGCAGTTTGTAATATTTTTAGCGTTTTCTGAAATTTGCCGAATGGAAAATTTTTTCTATCCTGAAGATGGAGCGGGTAAACAAATCAGTCTTGATCGAGACGATGGGCAAAGTCGGCAAGCTCAGCTAAGGCTTGGCGTGCCTCCTCAAACCAGGCGCTAAACATCTGGAAGTTATGCCACATGCCGGTATAGAGTTTGAATTCGACATGCACGCCCGCTTCCTCAGCCTTGTCACGTAGGCGCTGGGCATCATCCATCAGGATTTCCTTGGAACCAACCTGAATCAGCATCGGCGGCAAACCGCTTAAGTCAGCAAAATAGGGGGAAACTTCCGGATCACTCGGATCGACTGAAGATGGTAGGTAATACCCAATTCCGGTTTCTAGTGCATCGATCGAGAGTAGGGCATCATGAACCTGGTTATAACGCAGGGATTCACTGGTCAGGGTCAGATCAACAAAGGGTGACATCAGGATTAGCCCGCTCGGCAATGGTAACCCCAGATCTTTGAGCTTTAAGGCCAAGGTAAGAGCCAGATTGGCACCACAGGAATCTCCAGACAGAATGATGTCTTTGGCCTGAATGCCCTGATCAAGGAGTTCCGTATACACCTGAAAGAGGGCATCCGATGCTGCCGGATAAGGCGCTTCCGGCGCCAGTGGGTAATCGACATGCAGCACCTGCATCTGAGTACGGGCTGCAATCTGGGTCATAAAAGCACGATGGGTATTCAGCGAACCAGCAAAGAAAGCTCCCCCATGGATATGAAAAATTAGCTGGGTCGCCTCACTTTGCGGTTTGATTTCTTCAGCATTTAAACCCGCCAGTTTCAGAGAACGGATCTGAACATTTTTGTCCTGTGGAAACAGTTTGCACAGTTGTTCCAGGGCTTTGCGCTGGGTGGTAGGTGGGAGATTAAACTGGCTCGGTTTGCGAATTGTAGTTTTAAGAAAAGCTTCTGTAATCAATTGTTTCGTAAGGGGGCTCATCTTCATTTTCTTTCCATCTTTTTATGTTTCCATTGGTCTTGTGAGTTATTTACCAACAATATTTACAAGGTTACACTAAACGGTCACGTGCAAAAATTGATAAATTGTTGTGACTTAATTAATACTACAACAGTCTAATCACAGACTAGGGAAAGAAACAAAAATGAAAAAGATAGCGCTTGTGTTAGGATTACTGGGTTTAAGTGCATTGGCGAATGCTGCAGATCCATTAAATGGAACACTCTGGAAAACGATTGATGACAAAACCAAACAGCCAAAAGCGATTGTGAAATTTACCGAGCAAAGCAACGGTACTTTAAGTGCGAGCATCCAGAAAGTGTTAACGAAAGGTGAGGAAAATGCCTGCACCACTTGTGAAGGCCCATACCATAACAAATCGCTGAAAGGTTTAACAATTGTAAAAGGCCTGAAAAATGTTGGCGGTACAGAATATGACAGCGGTTCGATTCTGGATCCAAAAACAGGCAAGACTTATAAACTAAAAGGTCAACTGACAGATGGTGGCAAGAAGCTTGAATTACGTGGCTTCATCGGTGTAGCTGCACTAGGCCGTAACCAGACCTGGATTCGCGCGAACTAATCTTTTGCTAGCATTCATTTAAAAGCCTGACATCGATCAGGCTTTTTTTATTTTTCAAATTTGAATTTTTTATTTTTTCAGCGCCTGATAGGCGGCTTCATCAAAGCCGGCAATATAAGCTGCACCTGTATTGAGGATTGGACGTTTGATCAGACTGGTATGGGTGGTGAGTGCCTGAATCAGATTCTCTTCACTAGCTAAGGCAGTTTGTTGTTCTTCTTCGCTGAGTTTGTGCCAGGTCGTGCCTTTTTTATTCAGTACCACATCCTGACCTAAGGCATCTAGCCAGGTTTTTACGGTTTCAGCATCAATACCTTGTTTTTTATAGTCATGGAATTCATAGCTCAGACCGAGTTCAGTCAGCAGGTCAAAGGCTTTTTTCATGGAGTTGCAGTTTTTAATACCATAAATTTTTAACATCTTGATCACCTATCGTTTCTCTGCCGATAGCTTAGCGAAATTTGTTAAACAGGCATATGACTGTGAATTTAGAGATATAAAAATTTACCTGAAAAAAGAGCAGAGGAGCGCGCTGTCATCAGACTGACACCTTGATCAAGCAAAATAGCGATAAGAGTAAAGAAGTTGAATCAAACAATGGGAAAAAATTTCAGGTACCACAATGAGAAAACCCGCATCCAATCTTCCTGATTATGCGGGTCTCATCTTAACGTCCGTTGTCACATCCATGAAAACAAGCTATATCTAGTTTGTTTTTTAATTCTTCCTACGGCGTCCTGTCCTTTTGTTGTCATCCTGACATGTCCCTGTGCCGTGTGACTATAATGCTATGGATGCGATTGTAAAAATAGCTGGAAATACCGTATTGTTTTGTAAGTCATCATGACTTATTGAGTGAACGATTGTTCACTAAGTGTAAAGCGTGTTAATCTAGCTTATAGTCAATAATCACTGGAGCATGGTCGCTAAACCATTCATCTTTATAGACCCAAGCATTCACCGTACGTACTTTCCAGTCTGGCGAGCAGGCTTGATAGTCAATTCGCCAGCCTACGTTTTTAGCCCGAGCCTGACCACGGTTCGACCACCATGAATATAGCTCTGCTTCCTTACGCACCTCACGGAAAGTATCGACATAACCTAATTCGTAATAAATATGATCCAGCCAGGCACGTTCATGTGGTAAGCAGCCGGAAGCTTTCTGGTTGCCTGACCAGTTTTTAATGTCGATACGTTTATGCACGATGTTGTAGTCACCGCAGACAATGATAGATTTATCTTCATCCCGCCACTGTTTCAGGATCTTTTTATATTCTTCCAGAAAGTGGTCTTTGCGCGCCTGAGCCTCTTCACCCGATGAACCGGAGGGTAGGTATAAAGAACAGATATAGGCAGGTTTATCCAGGCCCAGATCAAATTCTGCCGAGATAAAGCGGCCTTGAGAATCTGCCAGTTCAAAACCCAGACCATCGGTAATGGAAACAAAAGGCAGGCGGCTATAAATCGCTGTACCGGCATAGCCAGGACGCTCTGCCGGGAACAGGTGTGTATACCAGCCTTCAGGCTTGAATTTATCGGTCCACTGCGCATGGGTAATTCGGCTTTCTTGCATGCAAATCACGTCAGCATCCGATTTTTCCATCCATTCCAGCAGGCCTTTGGTCACGGATGAACGTAAGCCGTTGACATTAATTGAAACGACACGAAGAATTTTTTGATCACCTGGATAGCTACTCTTTGGTATCATGCGCAAGTCTTACCTTAATTAATGGATTTAGGAGCACCTCATGTCAACGCCAGCTCAGTTTAACCCGCAAGCTTTTATCGAACTCGCATTATCACGCGGTGTGCTTAAATTTGGTGAGTTTACTTTAAAATCAGGTCGTGTGAGTCCTTATTTTTTTAATGCGGGTTTGTTGAATGATGGTGAAGCCTTGTCGCTACTGGCTTCTGGCTATGCAGCAAAATTGGTGGAATGTGACAATGTCGAAGTGATCTTTGGCCCTGCATATAAAGGCATTCCATTTGTTGCAGCAACTGCTGTGGCATTATCACAAAATCATGGCGTGAGTGTGCCATGGGGGTTTAACCGTAAAGAAGCCAAAGATCATGGTGAAGGCGGCGTGTTGGTCGGTGCTGCGGTACAAGGTAAAAAAGTCTGGATCATTGATGATGTGATTACTGCAGGTACTGCGATTCGTGAAGTGGTAACCATCCTGAAAAATGCTGGTGCGCAAATTGCGGGTGTACTGGTAGCACTAGACCGTCAGGAAAAAGGCCAAGGTGAACTGTCTGCAATTCAGGAAGTGCAAAAAGAACTGGAAATTCCAGTGCATGCACTGATCACAATGAAAGACCTGATGGATTATCTAGATGCGAAAGACGATAAAGAAGCGCTGGCAAAAATGGAAGCATACCGTGTGAAATATGGTATCTAAGATTTCTTAGTTCTTAGAGAGTCATAGAAAGGAAGCGAAAGCTTCCTTTTTTTGTTTTTAATTTCATTTTAAGGAACACGAGGGATTAACTTCAGAGTTCTTTTCTTCCTCACATTTCTTGCAGTCCAATTTCATCCCTAACTTTTCCTTACGACCCGCTTCAGTCATGACCCAAGGGCGGTTTTGCCAAGGCGGATCATGCCGTACATGCTGGTCATGTCCACAGACAAGCTCAGCGACCCAATGATTTTCCTCATCTAAATGAAAACCGACAATGGCTTGCAGCATTTTCATTCCTCTTTAAACACATGAATGCATACATACTCATGCAAAATCTGAATAAACAAAAGAATAATCTCGGCTATACTCATTGCCAAATTCATTTTTAGAAAAGAGCCAAAGATATGCGCGTACTTGTTGTGATGGATCCCATCGAAAATGTAAACCTGAAAAAAGATTCAACCATGGCGATGCTATGGGCAGCCGCACGCCGTGGCCATGAATTGGGTTATGCATTACAGCAAGATTTGTATATTGATCAGGGCAAGGCCTTTGGTCTGATTGCACCATTACAGGTGTTTGAAGATTATGAGCATTACTATGAATTGGGTGAAAAGCGAAAGGAATCTATTGCAGCCTATGATGTGGTGCTGATGCGTAAAGATCCACCTTTCGACATGAATTTTGTTTACACCACCTATATTCTGGAACAGGCGGAACGTGAGGGTGCGTGGATTATTAACAAGCCGCAAAGCCTGCGCGACTGTAATGAAAAACTGTTTGCGACCCAATTCCCGGAATTGCAGGTCCCAACACTGGTGACTTCACAGGAAAGCCTGATCCGTGAATTCCTGAAAGAGCATGGCGATGTGATCGTGAAACCACTCGATGGCATGGGTGGTATGGGGATTTTTCGTCTGTTTCAGGATGGTGTAAATATTGGTTCAACCATCGAGATTCTGACCAATAACGGAACCCAGCCTATCATGGCACAGCGTTATATCCCGGAAATTGTGGAAGGAGATAAACGTATCCTGATGGTCAATGGTGAGCCGGTACCTTACTGCCTAGCACGTATCCCGCAAAATGGTGAAGTACGCGGTAACCTGGCCGCTGGTGGTCTGGGAAAGGCACGTCCTTTAAGTGAAAATGACAAACTGATTGCTGCGAAAGTTGGTCCATTCCTGCGTGAAAAAGGTCTGGTTTTTGTGGGTCTGGATGTGATTGGTAACTACGTGACAGAAATCAATGTCACCAGCCCAACCTGTATCCGTGAAATTGATACCCAGTTTGGTACTTCAATTGCAGATGATCTGTTTGATGTACTGGAAGCAGGTATTAAAAAATAATAACTAAACCGAGAGTTTATTGTGTTTTCATCTATTCAACGCATCTGGGGGAATGCACAGTTCCAAACTGTCGTCCAGGAGCTGAAAAAAGTGGCTCAAGCCAATCCGAAAAAGTTTGCAGCAGATGCTGTGACACTTTTCGGTACAGCTAAAAGCTTTGAATCTCATTCCATTATTGGCAATAAAACTCTAAATACCTTGGGGTTGCACCGTTTCCGGGTGAAGCAGGCAGCAAAACTCGCTGAATCCCGTCGGGAAAAGTTGGCGAAATACCTCGGCACAGATGAAGTTGAGTTCTTTCAGCAAAATGGTTTTATTTTAAAAGAGAATTTTTTGCCTGAAGATGAGTTTGAAGCTTTATCTAAAGAGTTATTGGAAACGGCTTTGGATACCCGTGAAACTTTGCAGGGTGATACGGTAACACGCCGGATGGCACTGGATGGTCAGGCACTTAAGCAACTACCGCATACCAAGCGCTTGCTTGAAAGTAAGCATTGGCGTGCACTTTTAAACTATGTGAACAGTTCCAAAGTACAGCCCATGTATTACGTGCAAGTGATTATTTCCCATGTACGTAAAGGCCGTCCTGATCCTCAAACCAATCTGCACAGTGATACCTTTCATTCAAATATGAAAGCTTGGCTATTTTTAACAGATGTGGCTGAAGATGAGGGACCATTTGTGTATGTACCTGGTTCGCACATCTTGAATGAAAAGCGCTTAGCATGGGAATATCAGCGTTCGATTGCTGTTAATCCAAAGACTGATGCCATGAGCCGCCGCGGTTCTTTGCGTATTCAACCCAATGAGTTGGCTGAACTCGGTTATGGTCAGCCTCAGGCTTTTGCAGTCAAGAAAAATACTCTGGTGATTGCAGATACTTACGGTTTTCATGCACGCGGGCCGAGTGTACGACCATCGACACGGATAGAGCTTTGGGCATATGGACGCCGTAGTCCATTCTTACCTTGGATTGGTCTACATCCACTGGCACTGCCAGTAATCAAAGACCGTTTAATTCCTTGGTATTGGAAAGGTTTGGATTATCTGGAACAGAAATACCAGCGTAAAAACCCATGGCGTAAAGTCGGTAAGCTGCTAGCAACCGATGAAGCTGTGGTAAAAACCAAATAAATTTTTTATCCATTAAAAGCAAAAATAAAAAGAGCCTCAATCGAGGCTCTTTTTTATGCAGTTTGCCGTCTAAACAGATAACCGCTCATCAGCAAACCGAGAACTGAAAGACAGGTAGTGACCAAGGCGATATTGCTCCATTGCCCGGTGGCTGAAACTAGCGATGCGCTGAGTGGCGGGATAAAAAACTGGGCACAGGCGGAGACTTGAATCACCAGTCCTACGCTCGCCGCGGCAGCATTGGACCGAGGTGCATATTTTAGAGTAATGGCAAATACGGTAGTGGGAATGATCCCGCCAACCAGAGAAAATAGGATGGCACTCAGTACCTGTAATTCCAGCATCAACCACGAACGTGCAGCAAAGGCCAGAAAACTGGTCAGCATCATGGTGATAAAGCCGGTCCAGAGCAGGGTTTTCGGCTGCCAGCCACGTTGCAGTAACATGCCGGCACCAAAGGTTCCACCAAGATTAGAAAGTACGACCAAAGAAGCCAGCATGCCGGCAATTTTCAGATCAATCCGGTCTGCCACATACATACTTGGCAAGAAGCCGGTGACGGTTAGCCACTGGCTGGTATAGCAGGCAAAAATCACCGCCAGACACAGAATCGGTGGATGAGTAATGGTGACACGGACAATTTCCCAAAAGGAAGAAGTCGTTGCAGGTGTAGCAGCTTGAGTTGCGGGAGTTTGTAATTCAAGATGTAGATAACGCTGTACCATCAGGGCAATCAGCAGGCATAATCCACCCAGTAAAGCCCAGATAGTCTGCCAGTTTAGCCACTCCAATAGTACCGGAATACACAGCACTGCCAGACTGACCCCGACGCCCATATAGGAGCTCCACAATCCCATCTTGAAATTCAGATGCTCTGGTCGGCTGATCCGTTTCAGAATCGCTGGGGCACAGAGGGAAATGGTCAGAAAACCGATGCCTTCAGTAAAACGGAAGAAATATAGTGCAGCGACATGCTGAATCCAGAGTCCGGCCATACTACTAAAGCCTAAAATCAGTAACGCGAGAATCAGGCAGCGTTTCAGCCCAAATCTTTCCGAAAAGGCGCCAATACTGAGGGCAAAGAGCATGCCAGCCCCTTGGACCAGAGACAGAGAAAAACCGGCTTGGGTAAAGCTGAGTCCCAAGTCTTGTTGCAGGATCGGAATCACGGCAGAAAGCTTGCCTGCATGAATCGCTGCCAAATAGCCAGCCAGGATTACCGAGCTGTCGTGCACTGAAATTCTGGACATAAGTCAGGTTTAATCCATAAAATCAATCTGTTCAGATATTTGTGTAAATTAAGAAAATGCATAAATAGCATACAACTTCATTATTTTTCATATGATTTAGTTATAAGTTGATACTTAAAATTAATGGATATACTGAGTAATTTAAGCGGTGAGATGTTAACTGAAACAGGCAGGGAAAATAGAGAAAAGCCGAAGCAAAAAAAGGTTTTTCAATAAAAATTGATGAAAAATGCAGACCTGATGACAAATACAGTTTAAACTTCAAAAACGCGTGAAAAAAAACAATGAAGTGCTTCGTGAAATAAAGTAAATAAACTTTCATGCCTAGGCGTTTGTGATTACAATTGACGACTTAAATCCTATTCCCCATTTTATTTTAGAATTGAAGAATTAGACCGTGACCGACGCTCCGCAAAAACAGCCTAAACATGTCATGATGATGGCCGCAGGTACCGGTGGACATGTATTTCCAGCTTTAGCTGTTGCAAAAGATTTACAACAACAAGGGATCGAAGTGTCCTGGTTAGCGACTCCGGCGGGCATGGAAAACCGATTATTAAAAAATCACAATATTCCAATTTATCAGATTGATATCCAGGGAGTGCGCGGTAATGGCATCGTACGCAAACTGGCTGCACCGTTCAAGATTCTGAAAGCGACACTCAGCGCCATGAAATACATGAAGCAGCTGAACGTGGATGCCGTTGCCGGCTTTGGTGGCTATGTCGCAGGTCCGGGTGGTCTGGCAGCGCGTATGCTGGGTATTCCCGTGATTATTCATGAGCAAAATGCGGTCGCCGGTTTTACCAATACCCAGCTATCACGTATCGCCAAAACGGTGTGCCAGGCATTTCCTAATACTTTTCCAGCACAGGATAAGGTGGTCACTACGGGAAATCCGGTACGCAAGGAAATCACCCAAATTCTGAATCCATCTTGGCGTTATCAGGAACGTGAAAAAGCCGGTGAACCATTACGTATTTTAATCGTGGGTGGTTCACTAGGGGCACAGGCACTGAATGAACGTGTGCCTGAAGCCTTAAAACAGCTGAATATTCCACTGAATGTTTATCATCAGTGTGGTCAAAATCATGCCGATGCCACCCGTGCACGTTATGTGGATAAGCCGGATACGTTGCAGGTCGAAGTGCAGCCGTTTATTGAAGATATGGCCCAAGCCTATAGCGATGCCGATCTAATCATTTGCCGTGCCGGTGCATTGACCGTCACCGAAATTGCCACAGCCGGTGTAGCGGCGATTTTTGTGCCGCTACCAAGTGCGGTGGACGATCACCAGACTGCAAATGCAAAGTTTCTGGCCGACCTGGGTGCAGCAAAAATCTGCCCGCAGGCGACTATGACCCCAGACAGTTTAAAAGCGCTGCTCGAACCGATGCTCAATCGCCAGCTCCTGATGGAAATGGCTGTGAAAGCACGTCGTCAGGCTCAACCCGATGCAACCCAACATGTGGTTCGTTTAATTCAAGAATTGTAAACCGAGTAAATTATGTCTCCATCAACCCCAGCTGACCAAGCGAAAAAGTTAATTAAAGTGCCAGAAATGCGCCGTATCAAACACATTCACTTTGTGGGGATTGGTGGTGCAGGGATGTGCGGTATTGCCGAAGTATTGCAAAACCAGGGCTACAAAGTTTCTGGTTCGGATATCAAGGCCTCGAAGACCACAGCACAACTCGAAGAAAATGGTATCAAGGTCTATATCGGTCATGCTGCGGAAAATATTCAGGGCGCGAATGTAATCGTCGTGTCGACTGCGATTGACCCTGAAAACCCGGAAATCAAGGCTGCAGTAGAAAAACGTATTCCGGTAGTGCGCCGTGCGGAAATGCTTGGTGAACTCATGCGTTACCGTCACGGCATCGCCGTTGCAGGTACACATGGTAAAACTACTACCACAAGTCTAGTGACTTGTATGCTGGCGGAAGAAAATCTTGACCCAACCTATGTGATCGGTGGTTTGCTGAACCGTACAGGTGTCAATGCTGCACTGGGTGCCAGTCGTTATATTGTGGCAGAGGCGGATGAGTCTGATGCTTCTTTCCTGTATCTGCAACCAATGGCTGCGATTGTGACCAATATCGATGCTGACCATATGGATACTTATGGTGGTAGCTTCGATGTACTGAAAGATACTTTCGTACAGTTTCTGCAAAAACTGCCGTTCTACGGTCTGGCAGTGGTATGTGGCGATGATGCCAATATCCGTGAAATCATGCCGCGTATTGGCCGTCCAGTGGTGACTTACGGTTTTAATGAAGATAACGACATCCGTGCAGTGGATATTGAACAGGATGGTATGTGTTCACACTTTACGGTGTTGCGTAAAGACCGTGAACCACTCCGTGTTACCATCAATATGCCAGGTGCACATAACATCCTGAATTCATTGGCAGCGATTGGCATTGCAACGGATGAAGGTGTATCCGATGGTGCCATCTGTCGTGCATTGGAAGGCTTTAGCGGTGTCGGCCGTCGCTTCCAGGTACAAGGTCAGTTCGAAATAGAAGGCGGGGATGTGAAGCTGGTGGATGACTATGGTCACCATCCGAAAGAAGTAGAAGCCACCATTAAAGCAGCACGTGCCAGCCACCCGGACCGCCGTCTGGTAATGATGTTCCAGCCACACCGTTTTACCCGTACCCGTGACTGTTTTGAAGACTTTGTGGAAGTGCTTTCTCAAGTTGATCAGTTGTTGTTACTGGAAGTATATCCAGCAGGGGAGAAGCCAATTGTTGGTGCGGACAGTCGTGCCTTGGCACGTAGTATCCGTTTGCGTGGGGAAGTGGAGCCAATCCTGATTGATCCAGTCGAAGGAAACCTGAGCAACGTCATGAAAAATGTGCTAAAAGCAAATGATCTGTTGCTGACCCAAGGTGCTGGTAATGTCGGTGCAATTTCAATTGAACTTGCACAGAATAATTTATACATCAAATAGTCGCTTAATGTGGCTTAAAATAGAATTGACCTGATTTAAAAAGTTTAAGGATATAAACGTGTCAAATGCTTCAAAATTCGGAAAAGTTGCCGTATTGCTAGGTGGAAAATCTGCAGAGCGTGAGGTTTCGCTGGACAGTGGTATGGCGGTACTTGAGGCATTGGTGCGTTCGGGGGTGAACGCAGAAGGCTTCGATCCACAGGAACGTAGTATCACTGAACTGTCGGGTTATGACCGTGCCTTTATCGTGCTGCATGGCCGTGGTGGTGAAGATGGCCAGATTCAGGGCGCACTGGAATGGTTGAATATTCCTTATACCGGTACAGGCGTACAGGGTTCAGCGATTGGCATGGACAAGGTCAAGACCAAGCAGGTATGGCAAGGTTCTGAACTGCCAACCGCACCCTATCGCATTGTGACCAAAGACTCCAATGCGGAAGAAATTGTTGCGGCATTGGGCCTGCCACTAATCATCAAGCCGGTACATGAAGGTTCAAGTATCGGCATGAGCAAAGTGGAAAAAATTGAAGACTTTGCCACTGCGATTGCCAAAGCGACTGAACATGATGCTGTAGTGATGGCAGAAAAATGGATTACCGGTCGTGAATTTACCATTGTGCTGTTGAATGGTCAGGCACTGCCAGTGATTCGCCTGCAGCCACCGGAAGATGTCGCATTCTACGACTACGAAGCCAAATACAACCGTAATGATGTGCAGTATGGTATTCCATGTGGTCTGAGCGAATCTGAAGAAAAAGCCTTGCAAGCACTGGCTTTACGTGCTTTCCAGGCAGTAGGGGCTAGCGGCTGGGGCCGTATTGATGCGATGCAGGATCAGGATGGCAATTTTTGGTTACTAGAAGTCAATACTGTACCGGGCATGACCAGCCACTCGCTGGTGCCGAAAGCCGCCGCTGCGGTGGGTTACAGTTTCGATGAGCTGTGTATGGCGATTCTGGAACAAACTCTGAACGGTGTGGCTCGCTAAGCTATGGCACAACTTCCTGCATCCATGCGCCGTAAACGTGCTGCGATTACCTCAATTCACGATAAGCCACCAAGCAAAAAGGAAAAGCTGGCCAACTTTGGTGGCTGGCTATTGCTGCTGGTCGCAATCGTGGTACTGGCTGCAGGAATCCTAGGTTTTTACCGGGTCATGACCGATGCCCAGGTGGCAGAGCTGGATGTGATTGGTACGCGATCGGCTGCAGAACAGCGTCAGGTGATACAGCATGTTTCCCCGATTATTACCGACAATTACTTTACTTCGGATTTAAGATCGATTCGTGACAAGACATTGGAATTGTCTTGGGTTGATCGTGTGGTGGTATCGCGTGCCTGGCCAAATGCGATTCGTGTGCGGATCATGCCGCATCATGCCATTGCCCGTTGGGGTACAGGTCGCTTGCTAAGTGACAGCGGACAAATCTTTGCGGAAGTGACGCCAAAGAACTATCCGGAACTGCCGTTATTACATGGTCCGGCCAGTCAGGCTAAAAACATGATGCGACGTTATAATGAAATCAATCAGTTGTTCGCACCACATGGGATTCGCCTGAAAGAGCTTTATCTGACAGAACGCATGACCTGGTTTATGCAGTTTGATTCAGGGCTGCGTGTGATCGTGGATCAGGATCAGACCATGAGTAAACTGCAGCGCTTAAGCCATCTGTCCTATAGCGATTTGAAGCCAGTTTGGTCTAGAATCTCGTCAATTGATTTACGCTATAGAAATGGATTAGCAATTCAGTGGAAAAATGCCGTTCCACCAAAGATACAAAATGGCCACTTTATTGTAACTAATAATGACACCGACGTTGAGAACGGGGTTACAGTGAAGCCATAATGTTCGGCTTTAAAAAATCAAGAGGCAATTAAAGCCATAAATTAAACACATAGGTAATGGTAGTAGCAAATAATGAATGAAGCTGTTCCCTCAGTTGTTGCGATTGACATTGGGACGCACAAAGTTTCAGTTTTGATTGGTAAGGTACATGCGCCAGACAATATCCAGGTCATCGGGATGGCGACTGCTCGTAACCGAGGCATGAATAAAGGGAAAATTGTAAGTCTCGACAAAGTCATTACCGCAATAAAAAATGCCGTTCAGGAAGCGGAAGATATGGCGGAATGCCGTGTCCACTCTGCCTGGATTTCAATTCCAAGTGCGGAGTTGAAAAGCTTCTATGCTTCTGGTCGTACCACGATTGAAAATGCTGAGCATACAATTACAACAAGCGAAGTCGTACGTGCACTGGAACTGGCGAAAGCGAGCCATTTGTCCCCGGACCATTATATGGTAAGTGCTGTACCACTCGGTTTTGAGCTGGATGATGCGCCAGAATGGGTGCTGAACCCGATCCGTATGTCGGCGCACAGCATGACCGGACATTACCATCTCATGATGTTACCGATCAGTACCATGCAGAACATCGACCGTGCCTTGAAAGGCGCGAATATCGGTGTGGAAAAAATGGTGGTGTCTAGCCTCGCAACCGCTGAAGCAAGCCTACTCAAAGATGAAAAAGAATATGGCGTTTGCTTGCTGGATATCGGTGCGGGTACGACGGATATCGCAGTTTACTTGGATGGTCGTTTAGCTCTCACTCATACTATTCAGCGTGGTGGGGAACATGTGACACGTGATATCGCAGCCGTGTTGCAAACCACCACTGAAGAAGCAGAACGTATCAAGTTGCTTTATGGTTGTGTCGATTTAAAAGTAGTGAAACCGGATCACATGATTCAGTTCCAGGGAATTGATGGTCCGCAAACCATTAGCCGGATTGAGCTGACCGAAATCATCATTGCACGTTATAGCGAGATTCTGGGTCTGGTTCGTGAAGAACTGGAAAATAGTGGCGCGATGCAAGGCCTGTATCACGGTGTAGTCTTGACTGGTGATGCCAGCCAGATCGAAGGTATGGTCAGCTATGTCCGTCGTACCTTAGGGGTTTCAGCCCACTTGGGCAATGCGCCAAGTCAGGTGCATGCCGATGAAGCGCATCAGGCCGCACTGCGCCGTTCCCAGTATGCAACTGCTGCCGGTTTGCTGATGTTTAGCCAGAGCGATGCACAGGAAACCATCGTGGAATCGGAAGATACTGAAAGACTATCAATGGGTCAGCGCATTAAGCGTGCCTTTTCAGGTTTTAATGAAACATTGAAATCGCTGTTTTAGTCGAATTTTATTGTGAATATTGTTGAGAAGTTGTACTAAAAAATGCCTGCACTTGACAACTCAGTTCTTGAGCAGCATTCTTAAAAACAATTTTTTATTAAGATCAGGGCAGTATACGGGCTTAGTGACTGCCAGTATTAAATTAGGAATTTTATAGGTCATGGCCTCATTTGAATTTTTTGAAGACGATCAAGACGATAGCATTGGTCAAGCCCGTTTCACTGTATTTGGTGTAGGGGGTGCGGGTGGTAACGCAGTTCAGCATATGCTGCAATCCGACATCAAAGGCGTGAAGTTTGTCTGTGCTAATACAGATAAACAGGCGCTGGACCGTATGGAAGCGGAATTTAAGATCCAGTTGGGTGAACAATGCACACGTGGTCTGGGCGCTGGTGCAAATCCGCAAGTGGGTCAGGCCGCTGCAGAAGAAAGCCGTGAATTTATCCGCGCACATCTGGAAGGCACCGATATGGTGTTCGTCACTGCGGGTATGGGCGGTGGTACAGGTACCGGTGCTGCACCAGTGGTTGCAGAAATTGCCAAAGAAATGGGCATCCTGACCGTAGGTGTAGTGACTACACCATTTAACTTCGAAGGAAAACGCCGTCTGCAATCTGCTGAAAAAGGCATTGAAGCACTGGAACAGCACGTTGACTCGCTGATCATTATTCCGAACCAGCGTCTGCTTAAAGTCTTCCGTGACATCTCCATGAAAGATGCTTACAAGAAAGCAGATGATGTCTTGCTAAATGCGGTACGCAGTATCTTTGATCTTGTGGTACGCCCAGGTCACATTAACCTTGACTTCGCCGATCTGAAAACTGCGATGAGTACCCGTGGTTATGCCATGATGGGTGTGGGCTTAGGCCGTGGTGAAAACCGTGCGCGTCAAGCTGCTGAACAGGCAATCCGTAGTCCATTACTGGATAACGTGACTATCATGAATGCCAAGGGCATTCTGATTAACGTAACGGGTGGCGACGACGTTACTTTTGGTGAAATTGAAGAAATCACTGATGTGGTGAACCAGATCGTAGACTTGGACGAAGGTCAAGTGTTCTACGGTACGGTATTTGATCCAGATGCACGTGATGAAATCAGTGTGACTGTGATTGCGACTGGTCTGACTCGTAACTCGGCGGATGCAGTAGAACCTGCAAAACGTACCAATGTACAGCAGTCACGTCCTGCAACAGCACCAACTGCTGTGGATGAAGATGATGTGCCAGCGATTCAGCGTCAACAGGCGGGTACAACTGCAGCGCCTACACCGGCAGCTTCGGTTTCCAGCCCTCGTCCAACGCCAATGAGCATTCAGGATTATCTTAAAAATCAACAACGTAAATAATATGTAACAAGATATGTTTACGATGAACCAACAGAAAAGGTGGCTGTAGAGCCACCTTTTTATTTTTTATCAATGGCTAAATATGCTAACGTATAGCGGTTTTATTGGTGAACAGATGATAAAAGCATGTTGAAACAACGTACCCTGAAACGTGTCGTGAAAGCGAGCGGGATCGGTCTTCATAGTGGGCAGAAAGTGCTGATTAACTTCGTGCCACACCACGCCGATGGGGGAATTGTGTTTCGACGCATCGACTTGGACCCACCTGTGGACATTCAAGCCAATGCCATGTTGATCCAGGAAGCCTTTATGTGCTCGAACCTGGTACAGGAAAATGCCAAGGTTGGCACCATTGAGCACGTGATGAGTGCCATCGCAGGTCTGGGCATCGATAACCTGATTATTGAAGTGTCTGCTTCTGAAGTGCCAATCATGGATGGTAGTGCTGGTCCATTCATTTACCTACTCATGCAGGGCGGACTGCAGGAACTGGATGCACCAAAAAAATTCATCAAGATCCTCAAACCGGTCGAAGCCTTGATTGATGACAAACGCGCCGCGTTTACTCCGCATGAAGGATTTCAGCTCAATTTTACCATCGACTTCGACCATCCTGCATTTAAAAAAGAATACCAGTCTGCGACGATCGATTTCTCAACTGAAACCTTTGTCTATGAAGTCAGTGAAGCGCGTACTTTCGGTTTTATGAAAGATCTGGATTATCTGAAAGCCAATAATCTGGCGCTCGGTGCAAGCCTGGAAAATGCGATTGGTGTAGATGATACCGGGGTCGTGAATGAAGAGGGACTACGTTTCTCGGATGAGTTTGTCCGTCACAAGATTCTGGATGCGGTTGGAGATTTGTATCTGATGGGGCATCAGATTATTGCCAAATTTGACGGTTACAAGTCCGGTCATGCCTTGAATAACCAGCTATTACGCAATGTCAGTACCGATCCAAGTAGTTATGAAATTGTAACATTTGATGACATAGATCAATGCCCGATCAGTTATGTGAGTGTGACATAAGTCATTGTCTTTTAGATGTTCGTTACATTATAACATTGTAAAGTGAGACTCAGGTCTTACTTATTGTATTGTAAATCAAGATTATTTGATTAATATGTTATTTTTTATTACTTGCCAAACGCAGTAAAGCTTGGCTAAGCTTAGGGTCATTAATAAAGTCAGCAGCACTGCGAAGCATCTCGCGTGTTTCTGGACTTAATACTCTTTCGGACTTTTCTGTAACCAAGGGTGTTTTGGAAGGATTTCGTAAACATACTTGGATTTTGGTCAGGTTCTTTAATTCATGAATTTGAGAGAGTTGTGAAACGTATTGCTTTTGTAAATATGCCAGTTGAGAAATCATGGCCTGATTTTCACCAGTAATCGTTAACACACCGTTTTGATAACAGACCACCTGCCATTGCTCCGGTTGGGGCAGCAACGGTTGGATGAGTTTTGTAAGTTTCTGCCACGCAGCAACTTGTGATGAGAGAAACGAGAAGTTTCCTGTTTTTATGTGTTTTCTTGTTTGTTGAAAAACGTTGACAGGTTCAGACATACATCATTCCTTCATGATTATGCCTTAATCTTATGCGCTCTTTTCGGTAGATATCAAGGAAGAGATCACCAAGGAACTCGATTAAGAACAGTTTTGGAGAGGTTTTTTATGCATTTTCGACGTATTTTATTGGCATTTTCCCTGTCAGTGTCCGCAGCTTCGGTCGCGTTTGCCGACCTAGTGGAGTTAGGTCCGGAAAATGGTTCAGTTGATCGTCTAGAGCAGCTGACACGGACTTTGGCGCAGGGCTCTTATACGAATTCAGACGATATTTATATCCCTGCCGAGACGAAGCTTAATGTCCAGCTTCGTGAAAAGCCCATTGAGCTGAATAATGCAACGATCGAAAAAAAATACGGCTCTTCAAAATCTACCTCTTATAAGTCTTCTTCCAGTTTCTCTTCTTCTCCATACTCTTGGTTAGTTGCTCATCCCCTTCCAGATATGAAACGTGTCAGCTCTAACTACGGTGGCCGTACCATGAATGGTCGTGCTGAGAACCATTCTGGCCTGGATTTGTCTGCACCAAGTGGTACACCGATTTATGCAACTGGCCCAGGGATCGTGACCAAATCTGGCTGGGGCACAGGTTATGGCCAATATATCGAAATTAATCACGGTAATGGTTACCTGACCCGCTATGCACATGCTTCACGTCTGATTGCCCGTGTCGGCGATCGTGTAGAAGCAGGTGAACACATTGCCAATGTGGGTTGTACTGGTCGTTGTACTGGTCCACACTTGCATTACGAAGTAGTAAAAGACGGTCAACGTAAAAATCCATCAACTTATCTAGCAATGTTGCCTTAATATGGAATCAATATAGCCTAGCTATTTACAGTCTTGTGTAGCAGCTCTGCATATAAAACGTATCTATATTTAAAAGCAATGAATCCCTTGTTTGAATAAAAACAAGGGATTTGTCATTTTAGAGATTTCTTCCATTAACAAAAAATAAGAAAATATATAACTTTATGGCTGGATTGGCAGTTTTTTGTATTTTTGTGTAATAAATAATCAATAGGTATTTAGTTATTAAATACTGTATCCAATTCGCATTCAGCCCCAGCCATACCTGTGCCTCTCCCAAATGTGATACATATAAACGATTAGTGTAAGTCTTTAGGAATAGTAGATTATGGCGTTTTATGGTGATACAGACGCGCAAGAAACTCAGGAATGGCAGGACGCATTTGACTCAGTTTTGCAGCATATGGGCACAGAGCGTGCGGCTTTTTTATTGGAAAAACTTTATCAGCGTGCAATTGCTAAGCATGTTCCCATTCAGCGTTTAAATACTCCTTACTTAAATACGATTTCTGTTGAAGAGCAACCGCCAATGCCAGGTGACCAGGATATGGAGCGCCGTATTCGCGCCCTGATCCGCTGGAATGCCTTGGCGATGGTGCTACGTGCCAACAAGACTGGCGATGACTTGGGTGGTCACTTGGCCAGCTTCGCATCTTCAGCAACCCTATATGACGTGGGCTTTAACCATTTCTTCCGTGCTAATAATGAAAACTTTGGCGGTGACCTGATTTATTACCAAGGTCACTGTGCACCGGGAATCTATGCCCGTTCTTTCCTGGAAGGTCGTTTGACCGAAGAGCACCTGAATAACTTCCGTCGTGAAGTCGGTGGCAAAGGTCTGCCTTCCTATCCACACCCATACTTGATGCCGGACTACTGGCAGTTCCCGACCGTCTCCATGGGTCTGGGACCAATCATGTCGATTTATCAAGCCCACATCCAGAAATACCTGATGAACCGTGGCTTGATCAAAGAAGAAGACCGTAAAGTCTGGGCTTACCTCGGTGATGGTGAGATGGACGAGCCGGAAAGCTTGGGAGCAATCTCTCTTGCTGGTCGTGAAAAACTGGATAATCTGATCTGGGTGGTGAACTGTAACCTGCAACGTCTGGACGGTCCGGTACGTGGTAACGGCAAAATCATTCAGGAACTTGAATCGCTATTCCGTGGTGCAGGCTGGCGCGTGATTAAAGTGATCTGGGGCCGTCATTGGGATCCACTTTTGGCTAAAGACGAATCCGGCGCTTTAAAAGCCGTGATGGAAGAAGCGGTGGATGGTGATTACCAGCGTTATCAAGTGAAAGGTGGTGCTTATGCACGTGCGCACTTCTTCGGTAAATACCCAGAAGCGGAAGCCTTGGTGAAAGACCTGAGCGACGAAGATATTGATAACCTGAACCGTGGTGGTCACGACCCGTATAAAGTCTTTGCAGCTTATGCGGAAGCAACTAAAGCCAATGGTCAGCCAACTGTAATCCTGGCAAAAACCGTAAAAGGTTATGGTTTGTCTGATGAGATTGAAGCGGTCAACAAAACCCACCAGATCAAGAAAATGCAGCTGGAATCGCTAAAATACGTACGTAACCGTTTCAATCTGCCATTTACCGATGAGCAGCTGGAAGAAATTCCATTCTACCGCCCAAGCGAAAACTCGCCTGAAATTAAATATATGAAGGCACGTCGTGAAGCACTGGGTGGTTACCTGCCAGCACGCCGTAAAGAAAGCGAAGCATTGCCGATCCCAGAGCTGTCTATTTTTGACAGCGTACTGAAAGGTTCCAATGGTAAAGAGCAATCGACCACTATGGTGATGGTGCGTCTGATCTCAGCCTTGCTGAAAGAAAAAGCCATCAAGGATCGCGTAGTACCAATTGTACCGGATGAAGCGCGTACTTTCGGTTTGGAAGGCATGTTCCGCCAGCTGGGCATTTATGCCGCACACGGTCAGAAATATACCCCTGAAGACCAGGAACAGCTGATGCATTACCGTGAAGCCAAAGATGGTCACATGCTGCAGGAAGGGATTAACGAAGCGGGTGCGATGAGTGCCTGGGCGGCGTTGGGTACCAGTTATTCAACCAATAATCTGCCAATGATCCCGATGTACATGTACTACTCGATGTTCGGCTTCCAGCGTATTGGTGATATCGCATGGGCTGCGGGTGATGCACAGGCGCAAGGTTTCTTACTGGGTGCAACCGCTGGTCGTACTACCCTTAACGGTGAAGGTTTACAGCACCAAGATGGTCATTCACATATCTTGGCAAATACCATTCCAAACTGTGTGTCTTATGACCCATGCTTTGGTTACGAACTAGCAGTGATCGTACATGATGGTCTGAAACGCATGTATGTCGATCAGGAACGCGTGTTCTATTACCTGACCCTGATGAATGAAAACTATGAGCATCCAGCAATGCCACAAGGCGTTGAGGAAGGCATCAAGCGTGGTATGTACCTGCTGGAAGAAGATGAAAAGGCAACTGTTCAGCTACTGGGTTCAGGTGTGATTCTGCGTGAAGTGATCAAGGCAGCGAAAATCCTGCGTGAAGAGTATCAAATCCACGCCAACGTCTTCAGCGTCACCAGCTTCAACGAACTGGCGCGTGACGGTATGGCATGTGAAGAATACAACCGACTGCATCCATTGGCTGAAGAAACTAAAGAGCCATGGGTATCGCAACAGTTACGCGGTAAAGAAGGGATTGTAGTATCAGCTACTGATCACATACGCGCTTATAGCGAACAGATTCGTGCTTACCTACCAGACAGTCGTCCATTCGTCGCGCTGGGTACTGACGGTTATGGCCGTTCCGATACCCGTGCTAACCTGCGTAGCTACTTCGGTGTTGATGCAGCACATATCGTAGTAGCAACCCTGAAGAAACTGGCAGACGAAGGCGAAGTAGATCCACGTTTGGTTAAAGATGCGATCTCTAGCTTCGAGCTGGATACTGACCGCCCAGTGGCATGGGCACCACAGGCAACACCAGAACTGCACGCTGTTGCTGACTACAAGGAGGAGAACTAATCATGCAAATTACGACTCCTGATATTGGTGTAGATAAGGCCACTGTTGCTGAAATTCTGGTCAACGTGGGGGATATCATCGCGGTGGATGATAGCATCGTGCTGCTGGAATCGGACAAAGCCTCTGTTGAAGTGCCAAGCACTTCAGCAGGTGTGGTAAAAAGTATCCTGATCAATCAGGGTGATGAAGTGTCTGAAGGAACAGTGCTGATTGAACTACAGGCTGAGGATGATGCTAATGCAGTAGAAACCCAGCAAGCCGGTGCGGCTGACAAGACTTCTGAAAATACCCCAACTTCGCTGCCAGATGATGAAATCCTAGAAGAAGTGGCTTCACATCAGCCAGGTGCTACTGCTTCACAAAGCTCGGTACCTACTGCTAACGGCGGTGCAGCTGCAACTGTTGAAGTGCAAGTGCCAGACATTGGTGTAGAAAAAGCACTGGTGGGTGAAATTCTAGTACAGGTGGGCGATGAAATCGAAGTCGACCAAAGCATCGTGGTGGTGGAATCGGATAAAGCGACTGTTGAAGTGCCAAGCACTGTTGCGGGTACGGTTGAAGCGATCCAGATTAAAGAAGGCGATACTGTCAAAGAAGGCGTGGTCCTGCTAACTGTAAAAACTGCCGGTGCTGCACCAGCGGCTCAGCCGGCTGCAGCGCCTCAGACTGAACAGGTATCTGCACCAGCTGCTCCTGAAGCCAAAGCTGAAACTGCAGCGCCAGCACCGTCTGCTCCAGCCAGTGATATGGAAGTGAAAGTGCCAGACCTGGGCGTGGACAAAGCCGCGGTTGCTGAAATTCTGGTTCAGGTCGGTGACAAGGTCGAAAAAGACCAGAGTATCATCGTGGTGGAATCAGACAAAGCAACGGTTGAAGTGCCAAGTACAGTTGCAGGTACCATCAAAGAGATTCATGTTGAGCTGGGGCAAAGCGTGTCTGAAGGCATAGCTCTTATTACGGTTGAGGCTGAAGGCCAAGCTGCTTCCGCTCCGACTCTAGCAGCCAAGGCAGAAGCGCCTAAAGCGGCACCTGTACCTGCGGCAGCACCGAAAGTAGAAGCAGCAGTGGTGCCTGCAGTTCATAGTGCAGACAAGCTGACCAAAGAACAAAATGCCGCCAATGCTAAAGTGTATGCCGGCCCGGCAGTGCGCAAGCTGGCACGTGAACTTGGAGTAGTACTGTCAGATGTGAAAGCATCGGGTCCACATGCACGTTTGATGAAAGAAGACTTGTTTGCCTATGTGAAGAACCGCTTAACTGCACCGCAAGCGGCACCTGCACCAGCAGCGCTGGCTGCACCAGCAGGCCTGCCAAAATTGCCAAGCTTCGATGCCTTTGGTGGTGTCGAAGAGAAAGCACTGAGCCGTCTGCAACAGGTTTCTATTCCGCAGTTGTCTTTAAATAACTACATTCCACAAGTGACCCAGTTTGATGCTGCAGACATCACTGAACTGGAAGCATGGCGTAATGAGCTGAAAGGCAACTTTAAGAAAGAAGGCATTAGCCTGACCATTATGGCCTTCATCATCAAGGCGGTCGCTAATCTGTTAAAAGAAGAGCGCGAGTTTGCCGGCCACCTGGCAGATGATGGTAAATCGGTACTGCTGCGCAAAGAAATCCATATGGGCATCGCAGTCGCAACGCCGGATGGCTTAACCGTGCCGGTACTACGTAATCCAGACCAGAAATCGATCAAGCAGATCGCGGTTGAACTGGGTGAACTGGGCCAGAAAGCGCGTGACAAGAAACTGACACCGAAAGACCTGCAAGGTGCCAACTTCACCATTTCCAGCCTGGGTGCGATTGGCGGTACTGCCTTTACGCCGTTAGTCAACTGGCCGCAAGTGGCGATCCTCGGTATTTCTCCAGCCACTATGCAGCCGGTATGGAATGGTGAAAGCTTTGATCCACGCCTGATGTTGCCGTTGTCGCTATCTTATGACCACCGTGTAATTAATGGTGCCGATGCAGCACGTTTCACCAATAAGCTGACCAAGCTGTTGAAAGACATCCGTACTTTATTGATCTGATTGATATAAGTGCAAAAATAAGACCCTGCTTTGGCAGGGTTTTTTATATGTGATTATTTGTAAATGTATTCACGCTTGGCTATAATGAAGCCACTTCATTGGGGAGTAGCCGCCTTTTGCGCAAAGCGAAAGGGTGATGGTCAACATAATTGTCCTGAACCGGACATGGTCATCATAGCAAAGAACCGAATGAGCTTCTCGAAGCTTTCTTTTGTTGGCAAGACCTTTGATTTACCATTCTGCAGATTTTTGGCTGGCAGGAAGGGTAAGTCATGGGTATCGCACATGCCAGCCAGAGAAAGACACACATGTACGAATTCCTGCTTTCCACGTCTATCGTTGCCCTGGCTGAAATGGGGGATAAAACCCAGCTTCTGGCTTTGCTGTTGGCTGCACGTTTTAGAAAACCTGTTCCGATTCTGGTTGCGATCCTGTTAGCCACCATCATTAACCATGGTTTGTCTGCAGCTTTGGGTCAATGGATCACGACGGTTATCAGCCCGGATATTCTGTTGTGGGTGGTATCGATCGGCTTTATTGCCATGGCGATCTGGATGCTGATTCCGGATGAACTGGGTGATGAATCATCAAGCATCAATAAATGGCAGAAACTCGGTGTATTTGGTGCGACTTTCATTCTGTTCTTCCTGGCGGAAATCGGGGATAAAACCCAGATCGCAACCGTGGCATTAGCGGCGCGTTTTGACAGTGTACTCTGGGTGATGATGGGAACTACGGTCGGCATGATGATTGCCAATGCTCCTGCGGTATTTATTGGTGACAAGCTGGCAAATCGTCTGCCAATTTCCTTGATTCATAAAATTGGTGCGCTGATCTTCCTGCTGATTGGTGTGGGTACATTGCTAAAACATTATTATTTCTAATTCATCGGAATAATAACAAAAATCCTGAGCTAAAAACTCAGGATTTTTTATTGTGAAACGGGTCTCAAAATATTGATAAGTAAAGCTATATATTCATTTTTAATTATTGTAAGTTTCTCTAAATACTTATATGTTAACAACAACACAAAAATCATTTTTAAATGAAAAATTGGGGAAGTTTATGGCTTTTGAACGCACCACATCACAAGTTTTATTTGATGATGGCACACATAAATGCATCAGTTTTACCAGTCTGGTAAAAGGCGAAGGCGTTCAGGCCAACCAGTTTCTGATTCTGGATAATAACCGTGCAGCAGTACTGGATCCGGGTGGTGACTTGACCTATGTGCCGCTGACCATGGAGCTGAACAAATATACACGTCTGGCCAATCTAGACTATGTCATGGCTTCACATCAGGACCCAGACATTATCACTTCGATGCCACGCTGGTTGGTCTATACCGATGCCAAAGTGGTGGCTTCCAAGCTGTGGGCGCGCTTCCTGCCACACCTCAATTCAGCTTTCATGAGTGACCGGATGAAGGGCAACTGGCTGGACCGTCTGGTGGAGCTGCCAGACCATGGCCAGATCATCAAGCTGGGTAATTCCGACATCATCGCGATACCAGCGCACTTCCTGCACTCTGTGGGTAACTTCCAGTTCTACGATCCGATCGCCAAAATCCTGTTCTCAGGCGATATGGGCGCGTCTATGGTCGAAGATGCCTCACGTCCACTAGAAAACTTTGCTGCACATATTCCAAAGATGAAAGCATTCCACCAGCGCTATATGTGCAATAACAAGGTAATTCGCCTGTGGGTGCAGATGGTACGTACCATGGATGTTGAAATGATCGTGCCACAGCACGGTACGCCGTTTGTGGGCAAGGAGCAGATTGACCAGTTCCTGGACTGGATTGAAACGCTGGAATGCGGTACTGACCTGATGGATGAAACCATCTTTACCTGCCCAGAATAACTGGAAAAATCAAAAAAAATTCTTGAGTGAAAAAACAACATTTTTTATATTTTTCGTTTTTCAAAAAACTTTATTTGATGACGAGAATCTATAAGAAATGTTGTCTCAAGTTCCAACACAGGATGCATGTTTAAGTTGTGGTGCATGTTGCGCCTATTTCCGGGTTTCGTTCTATTGGGCAGAGGGAATTCCCATGCCAGAAAACTATACCGAACCACTCACCCCGGTCTATTCATGCATGGCAGGTACCAACCAGAAAAATCCGCGTTGTATTGCCCTGCAAGGAACCATTGGGGAACAGGTCAGTTGCGGCATGTATGAGCTACGCAGCTCATCCTGCAAGGAAGTGCAGATCGCGGATGCGCAGTGTAACAAGGCGCGTATGGCTCACAATATGGTGCCATTTATCCAGATTGAAGCTGATGAAGCAGAAAATGACGATAACTTTGAACGCGTCAGCTAGGTAAAAAATTTCAAATGATCAAAGCAGGGCTCAGGCTCTGCTTTTTTTATGGGTAAAAATCAATGAAAATGCTTGGATTTAGTTGTGACTTCCGTAACAGAAAAATCAAAATTGAACAATAAAAAAGCGATTTATTATAGATAATTAAGTACAAAACCATAATTTTATTATGGATTAATTTGGTTATAATTTGATCAGAATAACAACAGTAATAATCAGTAAACGACAACAACGAGAAGGAAACAAAAATGGATAATAAGACCAGTTCCTATATTTTATTTGATAACGGTGAACATAAGTGCATTGTCTTTACCAGTCTGGTTAAAGGCGAGGGCATTCAGGCCAATCAGTTTCTGATTATTAACGACCGTGAAGGTGCAGTGATTGATCCGGGCGGTGATCTGACCTATTCACCGCTGACCTTTGAACTGCTGAAATATATTCCTTTGAATCGGATTCGCTATGTGTTTGGTTCGCATCAGGATCCTGACATTATCACTTCGATGCCACGCTGGCTGATGCATACTCAGGCCAGCATCGTGGCATCCAAACTTTGGGCGCGTTTCCTGCCGCATCTAAACTCGGCTTTTACCAGTGGAAAAATGACTGGGAACTGGGAAGACAGGCTGATTGAACTGCCAGATGAAGGCATGAGTGTGCCGATTGGCCAGTCAGAACTATGTTGTATCCCAGCGCATTTCCTTCATTCAGTCGGTAATTTCCAGTTTTATGATCCAATTTCCAAAGTCCTGTTTTCTGGTGACCTCGGTGCATCCGTCGTAGGTGACCCACAGACGCCGGTGACGGATATGGAGGCACATTTACGCAGTATGCGTGGTTTTCATCAACGCTATATGTGCTCGAATCGCATCTTGAGATATTGGGTGGAAATGGTTCGGGAAATGGATATCGACATGATCGTTCCGCAGCATGGCGCACCATTTGTCGGGCGTGAGCCGATTGAGCAGTTCCTGGACTGGCTCTGGCATCTGGAATGTGGTGTCGACCTGATTGAGCCGCGGATTTATCGTTGTCCGAAAACCAGGTTGGCTGTGGCTTAAGCTAAGTGCCTGATTTGCAGTAATCGCTAAAATAGGACAGCATGATTTTCTATACAAAAAATACAGGGTAGGCTGGATAAAATTTATTCGATTAACTCAGGATATAAATCAATGCCTTAGCGAAGGAAAATAAAAATAAGTGCAGATTTGGCAAAAATAAATTTTGCAATTGCAATGAAATTTTAAGCCAAATTTGTTTATAATAGCGCACGGAAATTACCAGTGAGACTGTTATGTTGACCATCGTTCAAGACGCGTTAACCTTCGATGATGTCCTATTACTCCCTGCCTACTCTACTGTCCTCCCAAAAGATGTCTCTCTAAAGACACGCCTGACTCGCGGCATTAACCTGAATATTCCTCTTGTGTCTGCAGCTATGGATACGGTGACTGAATCCCGTATGGCAATCGCTATGGCACAAAATGGCGGTATCGGTATCCTGCATAAGAACATGGATATTGCTGCACAGGCTGCAGAAGTACGCCGTGTGAAGAAATTCGAATCAGGTATCGTAAAAGATCCGATTACAGTAACCCCTGAAACAACTGTACGTGAGCTGATTGCGCTGACTCAGGCGAACAACATCAGCGGTGTGCCAGTAGTGAAAGACGGTAAAGTAGTGGGTATCGTGACAGGTCGTGATACACGCTTTGAGACCAATCTTGAGCAGCCAGTGAGCAACATCATGACTGGTCAGGATCGTCTGGTAACAGTACGTGAGGGTGAATCGAAAGAAAACATCCAGGCGTTACTGCAAAAACACCGTATTGAAAAAGTGCTGGTTGTGAATGACAACCAGGAACTGAAAGGTTTAATTACCGTTACTGATTTCCGCAAAGCTGAAAACTATCCAAACAGCTGTAAAGATGACCTTGGCCGCCTGCGCGTAGGTGCTGCTGTAGGTACGGGTGCTGAAACTCCAAGCCGTGTAGAAGCGCTGGTTGAAGCGGGTGTGGATGTGATCGTAGTAGATACTGCACACGGTCATTCTGCTGGTGTGATCGAGCGTGTACGTTGGGTTAAACAAAACTACCCACAAGTGCAAGTGATTGGCGGTAACATCGCAACTGGTGATGCTGCACTGGCATTGCTTGATGCGGGTGCGGATGCAGTGAAAGTGGGTATCGGTCCTGGTTCGATCTGTACTACACGTATTGTTGCCGGTATCGGTATGCCACAAATCTCTGCAATTGATTCAGTGGCGAATGCATTGAAAGAACAAATTCCATTGATTGCTGATGGCGGTATCCGTTTCTCTGGTGACATGGCCAAAGCGATTGGCGCTGGCGCAAGCACCATCATGGTCGGTTCATTAATGGCCGGTACTGAAGAAGCGCCAGGTGAAGTTGAGTTCTTCCAGGGCCGTTATTATAAAGCTTACCGTGGTATGGGCTCACTGGGTGCAATGGCGGGTGCAACAGGTTCTGCTGACCGTTACTTCCAGGACTCTAAAGCGGGTGCTGAGAAACTGGTTCCGGAAGGTATCGAAGGCCGCGTACCGTACAAAGGCCCTATGGGTAACATCGTGCATCAAATGATGGGCGGGCTGCGTTCTGCGATGGGTTATACCGGTTCAGCAACCATTGATGACCTGCGCCAAAATGCGAAATTCGTGAAAATTACTTCTGCGGGTATGTCTGAATCACACGTTCATGATGTCACCATTACCAAAGAAGCACCGAACTATCGTATGGGTTAATTCCTAAAACAAATTGTTCGTATGAAAAAAGCCGTCATGCAAATGACGGCTTTTTTGTTTTGGTGTAAAGTGTGACTCATTGTAAAAATGGATGATGCAAATCACCCCATAAGAAGTGAGACAATGATGAGTTATTTTGGCACCGATGGTATTCGTGGCAAGTTTGGTGAGTTGCCGATTACGCCTGAGTTTGCATTGAAACTGGGCTTTGCCACAGGAAAGGTTCTCAAGCGCAATAGTAAGAAGAATAAACCGCTGGTAGTGATGGGCAAAGACACACGTTTGTCCGGTTATATTCTGGAATCTGCTTTACAGGCGGGGTTGAATGCGGCGGGTGTCTATGTGCACTTATTAGGTCCATTACCTACACCTGCGATTGCTCATTTAACTCGTGCCCTACATGCCAATTTGGGAATCGTGATTTCAGCATCGCATAATCCGTACTTTGATAACGGGATTAAATTCTTTTCGAGTGAAGGCAAAAAGGTATCAGACGAGTTGCAGGATGAAATCAATGCCGAACTTGAAAAAGAGCTGGTGATTGAAGATACCGCGAACCTGGGTAAAAGCTTCCGAGTGAAGGATGCCAACGGCCGTTATATCGAATTCTGTAAATCAACTTTCCCGTATCATCTGGACCTTAATGATCTGAAAATTGTGGTGGACTGTGCCAATGGTGCGGCTTATAACGTTGGTCCGGCGGTATTCCGTGAACTCGGTGCCAAAGTGATTGCGCTGTATGATGAGCCTGATGGTCTGAATATCAATAAAAACTGTGGTTCAACCCATCCGGAAAACCTGCAAAAAGCAGTAGTAGAACATGGTGCTGACCTTGGTATTGCCTTTGACGGTGATGCTGACCGCGTGATTATGGTCGATAAAAATGGTGAGCTGATTACCGGTGACCATATCCTGTATATCCTAGCGACACAGAGCAGTAAAAAACCAGCAGGTATTGTTGGTACGTTGATGAGCAATATGGCACTGGAACTGGCTTTACAAAAAGCAGGTGTTGAACTGCTGCGTGCCAAAGTCGGGGACCGCTATGTATTACAAGGTCTGGAAGAAAAAGGTTGGGTGATTGGCGGCGAACCATCGGGTCATATCCTGACTTTGGACAAGAGTACTACCGGTGATGCTATCATCTCTGCACTGCAAGTCCTGACTGTGATGGTCGAGCAGCAAAAAGCCCTACATGAACTGGTCGCAGATTTCCATTTATTGCCAAATGTGCTGGTCAATGTGCGTCTGGAAGCCATGTTTGACCCGTATTCAGTGCCTGCATTAGCCGTTGAATTTGCCAAAGCTGAAGAACAGCTGAAAGGTCGTGGCCGCCTATTGATCCGTAAATCCGGTACAGAACCAGTAATTCGTGTCATGGTGGAAGGCGAAGACCTGGAAGAAGTCAATGCACTGGCACATTCACTGGCAGATGCAGTACGTGCCAACGCAGCTGCCTAAATTTATCTTCTGACGAGAAAGATATAATGACTGATTTAATTAAGGATCTGAGTGAACTTCGTCTGAATTATCAGAAAGGGGAGTTGCATGAAGAGCAGGTCAATCCGAATCCGCATGAACAGTTTTTGCTCTGGTTTAACCATGCGCTAGAAGCACGCTTGCATGAACCCTATGCGATGTCATTGGCTACGGCTAATGCAGAGGGACGTCCACATGTGCGTACCGTATTGTTGCGTGGTGCCACCGAAGAAGGTTATGACTTCTATACCAATTATGACAGCCAGAAGGGCATAGACTTAGCGAACAACCCTTATGCAGAGCTATTGTTTTACTGGCAGGAGCAGGAACGTCAGATCCGTATCTCTGGTCGTGTAGTCAAAATCTCTGAAGAAGAATCGACTGATTATTATCACAAGCGTCCACGTGACAGTCAGATTGCAGCATATGTTAGCACTCCGCAAAGTGGGGTAATTTCTAGCCGTGAAGAGCTGCAGCAACGTTTCTGGGATTTGCATGACCGTGTTGCCAATCAGGAGCAACTGGACAAGCCGGCATTCTGGGGCGGCTACCGTCTGGTACCGGATTATTATGAATTCTGGCAGGGACGTCCGAACCGCCTACATGACCGTCTCAGCTATACCAAGACCGATGGTCAGTGGACTTTACAGCGACTGATGCCATAAATGTCAAAACTTGAAATCAGACAGCGACCCTTTCTAACCTGTCCTGAAGCATTTCAGGGTGTGCCGCCTTTTGTTGCTGAAATTTTGGCACGTCGTGGTGTGGAATCTCAGCAAGAGCTTGAGCTGAAACTCAAGCATCTGCTGGCACCCACCATGAAAGGCTTGCCTGAAGCAATCCAGTTGATGGATGCTGCCATTGATGCAGGTCAGAAGATCGTGATTGTCGGGGACTATGATGCTGATGGTGCGACCAGTACAGCACTCATGATGCTGGCGCTACGGGATATGGGAGCTAATGTCGAGTATCTGGTACCGGATCGTTTCAAGTATGGCTATGGCCTGACCCCGGCGATTGCCGATCTGGCTTTTACTCGGTTTACGCCTGATTTGTTGATTACCGTGGATAATGGTATTTCCAGTCATGATGGGGTTAAGCAAGCCCAGGATCATGGCATGCAAGTGATCATCACCGATCACCACTTAACCACCAAGCCGACGCCTGCCGCAGAGGCTGTGGTCAATCCAAACCAGTTAGGTTGCGAGTTTCCAAGCAAGGCACTGGCTGGTGTGGGGGTGGCCTTTTATGTCTTGGCGAATCTGTCGACACATCGTAAAAAGCTGGGTAAATCTTTTACTAACATTACCAATTATCTGGATCTGGTGGCGCTCGGGACTTATGCTGATGTCGCCAGTCTAGACTATAACAACCGTATTCTGATTGATGCTGGTCTAAAGCGGATTCAGCAGCATTTATGCCGTCCGGGGATTAGTGCCTTGCTGGAGATTGCGGGTCGGGATGCCGCGACTTTAAAAGCACAGGATTTGGGTTTTGTTCTCGGCCCAAGGATCAATGCTGCGGGTCGTATGGAAACCATGGATATTGGTATTGAATGTCTGCTGGCTCAGGATTTGGCAACGGCTTATCCACTGGCAGAACAGCTGAACCAGCTCAATGTTGAACGCCGTCAGGTGGAAGGCAAGATCAAGCAGGAAGCCCTGGCTGAACTGGAAAAAATCCAGCTGGATGAAGCAGAGTTACCGGCTGCTTTGATCATGTTTGAACAGCACTGGCATCAGGGTGTGATTGGTATTGTGGCTGGCCGTTTAAAAGAGCAGTTCCACCGTCCAAGTATCGTCTTTGCTGCGGATGAAGATGGCGTGCATATCAAAGGTTCGGCACGTTCGATAGAAGGCATTCATATTCGCGATGCGATTGAATTGGTGGCAGAACAGCATCCGCATATCGTCAGTCACTTTGGTGGGCATGCAGCAGCAGCGGGGTTGACCATCAAACGCGAACACTTTGCCGAGTTTAAGCAGACCTTTGAACAGCTGATTGGTAGTATGGATGAGAGTCTGTTTACCGCGACGTTATGGACCGATGGTGAGTTGCCAGCTTCAGCTTTCCAGATTAATACTGTTGATTTACTGCATAACTTAAGTCCGTGGGGACAGAAATTTCCACAGCCGATATTTGAAGGTATCTTTAAGGTGCTGGATTACCGCTGGTTGAAGGATGTACATCTAAAACTACGTGTAGCTTTGGAAAATGGTCAAGTCGTGGATGCGATTGCTTTTAATGCAGCCAGCAAATATCAGTTTGATCCGATGCAGGACAGTGTGCGTCTGGTCTATGAGCTGGATAAAAATGTCTTTAATGGCAATATCAGCCTACAAATGCGGATTGCCCATCTGGAACAGTAAAAAAACCGCTCCGTTGAGCGGTTTTTTATTATTTGCTTAGGGGGATTAGAAGCGGTAAGCGCCGCGTACACCAAAGATATCTGCATCATCACCAAAAGCAATAGCACCTTCTAAGCTGAATTGCTGAGTAAAGAATTTCTTGGCACGGATAGTAAATACATCAGTACCGTCTAAGTCAGAATCAGAGAATCCAAGACCGACACTGAAAGTTTTATCCAGATATAAATCTGCACCTAAGTTATAAGCATCGATATCGCCAAAACTGGCACCTGCTTCAAAATTCATATCATAAGCGCTAACCTGAGTTACATATTTTGCACGTAAGGTCGGGTCAATTTCATCATCTGCATCATCTTCTGAAATACCGATAAGACCAAGCGCGACTAATAGTCCTGGAACTGGAAGATAACCTACTTCCGCAGCATAACTGGTTAAATCTCCAAGATCATTGTCAAAATGCGAAATACTGCCATTCAAATAAAAATCTGAATTTGGAACAAAGTATTCGATACCTGCATGAATGCCGAAAGTGTCGGAGTCATCAATATAACTTAGAGCACCATTTACATTGCTCGCACGGTTCAAGAAAGCAGCTTCATTTAAAGGCGAGTTTTTAATTTGAACTGGGTTGAAGTAATAAGTGCCATCAATCGCAAATCCTACATCTGAGCCCCCACGATCTCGGTCTAGAATCTCAATAGTGCCGCCTACTTCAGTTTGATAAGCATGAGCGGTTCCCAGGCTGGCAAGAAGTGCAGTTGTAAGAGCAATTTTTTTTATCATTTCAAAATCTCGGTTATTAGAAGGTTAAATCTGTCAGATTACAGATGTAACAAATAGTATGTTTTTTATTCTTTTGATCAATACCACTTGTCTTATTTTGGTGCAATAAAAAGCCTCTCCAGAGAGAGGCTTTTCTTTTCAACGTGTAAGGCTAGATGATTAGAAGCGGTATTTTGCAGCTACACCAAATTTGTTGTAGTCGTTATTACCGACTTCACCGAAACCTACACGACCTTCAAGGCTGACTTGAGGGGTAAAGAATTTACGGGCACTTACACCAAACTCGCTGCGGTCTGTAATATCATTGCTTTGATAATCAGCACCAACGCTTAAAGTTTTGTCGATGAAGTAGTCAGCTTTCACGTTGTACTCATCAAGGTCACCAAAAGCGGCACCGGCTTCAAGGTTAATGTCTTTACCATTTGCTAATGTAGTCACATATTTGGCACGAAGGGTAGGGTCTACACCGTCATCACGGTCATTATCCCAACCTTTCACACCAGCAGCGATTAATAAGCCAGGAGCTGGCAGATAACCTACTTCTGCTGCATAGGTAGTCAGGTCGTTATCTAACTCATTATTATCCTGGAAATCGTGGCCGCTGACTTTACCACTCAAGTAGAAATCAGAATTTGGTACGAAAACTTCTGCACCTACACCATAACGATGTGCTTCAGAATCACCAACTTCTTGATATTCATATTCAGCTTTTACGTTACTTGCACGATCTAGGAACGCTGCTTCTGCAAGAGGGGAGTTACGGGTTTGAACCGGGTTAAAGTAATAAGTACCCTCGACACCGAAAGAGCCGCTTGAGCTACCGTTATCCGGATCGACTAAGCCTGCTGATGCACCAACTTCAGCTTGGTATGCATGTGCTGCTGTGCCTGTAAGTGCGACTGCTGAAAGTAGTGCTGAAGCGATTGCTAATTTTTTCATGCGGATTCTCCCCTCTGAAAGTTTGGCTGGGATTAATACATTTTTTGTTACAGTTTCAGTCTAGCGCAACTAAAAATTGGGTCAATCAAGAGAAAGTTGCAGTAATGTGAAGATAGTAATTTTTTGTAATTTTTTAATTTTAAATATTTGAAATATAATAATAAAAATGAAATGTTTTGTTTTATTAAAACTGTGTAATAATTGTGGATTTTAAGGATTTTGATTAAAAAATAGGCTAAATGTTGTCATTTTATAATTCTATTTAAGAAGTGAAAAATCGGGAAATTCTTTTATAAAAAGAGGGGGATTTGAGGAATGCTTTTAGCTCTTTAAATATCTAAAATGAAACATAATCGAGTTGTATTTTTGCTTGGAACTGGATCATGATTTAAAAGAAAAAATCATATAACTGTAGCGCTAAAATTGCAGGAAAGGTCTGTGATATAATGGCCTGCTAAAAATTTATGCCTTATTGATTGAGAGAAATTCACGTGGAAATTAATCCTTATCTACTCCAGCTGAAAGACTTAAACGAACGTGGTCAAACACTACGGGGGTATCTTTGACTACGATCTAAAAAAAGAGCGTTTAGAAGAGGTTCTCCGTGAATTAGAAGACCCGGCAATTTGGAATGACCAGAACCGTGCTCAAGCCATGGCCAAAGAAAAAGGTGAGCTTGAAAACGTGATCAATGTGCTGGATGGTCTTTCTACCCAATTAGAAGATGTGCAGGCGATGCTGGATCTGGCAGTTGAAGCCGATGATGAAAGCATGCTGGCAGATGTACAGGCTGAGCTGGATGCTGCAGAAGCGGAGCTGGCGAAACTGGAATTCCGCCGTATGTTCAGTAATCCGATGGATCCAAATCCATGCTATGTGGATATTCAGGCGGGTTCAGGTGGTACCGAGGCACAGGACTGGGCATCGATGCTGCTACGTATGTACCTGCGCTGGATCGAACGTCATGGCTTTAAAGCTGATGTGATGGAAGTGTCTGATGGTGATGTCGCAGGTATTAAATCGGCAACCATCCGTGTAGAAGGTGAGTATGCCTATGGCTGGCTGCGTACTGAATCTGGTGTGCACCGTCTAGTTCGTAAATCGCCATTTGACTCAGGTAACCGCCGTCATACTTCATTCTCTGCTGTATTCGTATCACCTGAAGTCGATGACAATATTGAAATTGAAATCAATCCTTCAGATGTTCGTACCGATACTTACCGTGCATCTGGTGCAGGTGGTCAGCACATTAACAAAACTGACTCTGCGGTACGTCTGACTCACATTCCGACCGGTATCGTGGTCGCGTGTCAGAACCAGCGTTCACAACATGCCAACCGTGACCATGCCTGGAAGCAGTTACGTGCAAAACTCTATGAACTGGAGATGAGCAAACGTAATGAAGCGGCTCAAGCGCTGGAAGACTCCAAGTCTGACATCGGTTGGGGTAGCCAGATCCGTTCTTATGTTCTGGATGACTCACGTATCAAAGACTTGCGTACTGGTGTAGAAAACTCCAACACTGGCGCTGTTCTGGATGGTGATCTGGACAAATTTATTGAAGCAAGCTTGAAACAAGGTCTGTAAGCAGGCCTTTCTAAATCCCTGCATAACAAAGTTGATACAGCCTAGAATATGTATATCTAAAAATATCGATATATAAATCGAAAAAATACGATATACTGAAACAAATGCTGATTCAGCTTTGTTGCGCATGACATGTGATGTGACTATGGATCTTGATCTGATTTTCAAAGCCTTGGCAAATCCGACTCGCCGGCAAATTCTGCAATGGTTGAAAACACCAGAGCAGTATCTGTCTGCGGAAGAATGTGGTGGCTTTCAGCGTGGTGTATGCGCCGGGCAGATTGAAAAACTTGGTCAGGTTTCCCAGTCCACCATGTCCAACCATCTGTCCGTGTTACAGCAGGCGGGTCTAATTACTGCCACCAAACACGGGCAATGGTCCTATTTCTCCCGCAATGAAGCCCTGATTCAGCAATATATCGAACATCTACAACAACACCTCTGAGTCAAAACTCGAGGTCGGAGTCCGAATGGCTGAATTGAATTCTCCTCTCAAGCTCGGTGCGCTTGAGCTGAAAAACCGTGTCGTGATGGCACCGCTCACTCGCAGTCGTGCAACCGATGACCGTGTTCCAACGCCAATGATGGCAGAATACTATGCCCAGCGCGCCAGTGCCGGTCTGATCATTTCCGAAGCAACCGTGATTTCTGAAGAAGCCAATGGTTATCTGAATACTCCGGGACTGTTTACCGATGCGCAGGTCGAAGGTTGGAAGCTAGTAACTAAAGCCGTGCATGAGAAGGGCGGTTTGATCGTTGCCCAATTATGGCATGTGGGTCGTGTGTCGCATCCAGATTTGTTAAATGGAGAAATACCGGTATCAGCAAGTGCGGTACAACAGGCGGGGCATGTCAGCTTGCTACGTCCTAAGCGCCCTTATGTCTTGCCACGTCCACTGGAAATTGCGGAAATTCATGCGATCACCGAGCAATACAGACAGGCAGCGATTCGTGCCAAAGAAGCTGGCTTTGATGGGGTAGAGTTGCATGCAGCCAATGGTTATCTGATTGACCAGTTCCTGCAAAGCAAAACCAACAAGCGTGAAGATGAGTACGGTGGTTCAGTTGAAAACCGTGCCCGTTTCCTGCTGGAAGTGATGGATGCGCTAATTGAAGTCTGGGGTGCCGATCGTGTTGGTGTACATCTAGCACCACGTGGTGATGAGCATGATATGGGTGATAATGATCCACGTGAAACATTCGGCTATGTCATGGAGCAACTAGGTAAACGCAAGATTGCCTTCTTTTTTACTCGTGAATATCTAGCGGAAGACAGTATTTCTGAATACATGAAACAGCGTTCAGGCGGCGTACCCTATATTGCCAATATGCGTTTAAGTCGTGAGGATGCGATTGAACTATTAGCCTCTGGCAAGGCGGATGCAGTCTCTTTTGGTAAGGCTTATATTGCTAACCCGGATTTGTATGAGCGCCTGCTGCAGAATGCGCCATTAAATGAGCTGAAAATGGAAAATATGATCGGCAGTCAGACGGCTGAAGGTTATATTGATTACCCGGCTTTAGCTTAGTTAATTTTTCCGTTTAAAAATAATCCTGAGCCACAGTGATTAACATGTTGCTGTGGCTCTGTTATATTCAGCCGATTGAAAGGAATTCGGTAAAGCATTTGGCAACTCCATTTTGGTATAACGCAGCACTGGCACTCATCAAGCCTTTATATCAGTCACGTATTCGCAAGCGTGCGGAAAGTCCTGAACAACTGCAACAGGAACTGCTTGAGCGTTTTGGTCCGTTTCAAACACCAAAAAATCAACATGCCATCTGGTTTCATGTGGTCTCGGTTGGAGAGACCAATGCTGCGCAGCCCTTGATTGAACATTATTTAAAAGCCGGTTATCCGGTACTGGTCACCAATACCACCAAAACCGGTCAGGCTCGTGCAAAATCATTATTTTTAAAAGAGCCTTATTTAAATCTTTTTCAGGCAGTGTATTTACCTGCCGATCAAAAAACTCTGATCCGAGATTTTTATCAGAAATATCAGCCGAAATTACTGCTGCTGATGGAAACTGAACTGTGGCCGAATTTGATTGATCAAGCGCAGAATTTTAACGTCCCATGTTTGTTACTCAATGCCCGTCTTTCAGAAAAATCTGCCAAGGGCTATGGCAAGGTCAAAGGCCTGACACGTGGTATGCTCAGTTCAATGCGACAGTTATTGGCCCAAGATATTGCAACTCAACAGCGTTATATTACTCTAGGGATGTCCCCTGAAAAAACGCAGGTGTTGGGGAACATCAAGTTTGATATTACTGCACCAGAGCAGTTTATTGAGCGTGCTGAACAGTTAAAACAGGATTGGGGATTACAGGGCCGTAAAATTATTACTCTGGCCAGTACCCATGTACCTGAAGAACAGCAGCTGATGGTTGAATTGAAAGCAGCTTTAGATGCTGATTCAAGCTTACTGTGTATTGTTGTGCCAAGACATCCAGAGCGTTTTGAGGAAGTGTTTCAGGCAGCGCAGGCTTTAAATTTACGTACCCAGCGCCGTAGCTTAGGACAGACAGTTGAAGTGGATACTCAGATTTATCTGGCAGATTCGATGGGCGAGATGTGGCTGTGGTATGCCTTAAGCCAGGCTTGTTATGTTGGTGGTTCTTTAAATGAGCCAGGTGGTGGGCATAATATTCTGGAGCCGATTGCACTAAATGTGCCGACGATTTTGGGCAAGAATTATTTTAATTTCCAGACTATTGTTGATGAGTTTGTGGCAGCCCAAGCGGTGGAAGTAGTGGAGGACGCCAAGCAGGCTGCTGAGACCTTACTGAAAATTTTAAACAGTTCAGTAAAAGCAGAAAGTTTGAATGCTGCTGCACAAAAGATTATGCAGCAGAATCGAGGTTCATTGGCAAAGCATATTCAGGTGATTGATCAATATCTTTAAAAATTAAAGTTGCATCGTAGAACAATCTTTTTGTGGGAACGGTTGAGTTGCGATTTTTAATTATTTAAGTTGCATTATACCCTAATTTTACAGGATAAGTTCTTCAATCATTTGTCGGAATTCTCTACTTTTCAGAGATGAAAAGTAGCAAAAATCTTTTGCAGCACTGAAGGTACTTCCTGAGTATTTTTTAAAGCACTGCTTTTAAAAAATACGCTAGCCAGCACCGCGGGCGACATCCCTGTCGCCGATCTGGTAGCAAATGTTTAATTGAATTCGTATTTATAAGAATCTAGTGGTTCGCTTTGCCTATAATCTTAGTTTTATGATTCAGAAACTTAACCTTCTTTCTATTTTGGTTTTAATTCCTTTATGAATATCGTCCTTCTTGATCCCCGCCAAACTGAATCTGAGCTGTGGTCAATCAGTTCCAAGCGGCAATTGGAGCATCTACAACAGCATCTGGAGATTCAAGTGGGGGATACACTGAAAGTCGGGATTCGGGAGGGAAAACGTTATCTCACAGAAATTGTCGAGATCACCGAAAAAGTAGTTCGGTTAAAACCCTTGCAGGAAGAGCGAGTTCCAGCCAAATTGCCAGTAACTTTAATTGTGGCTTTACCACGGCCTAAAGTGCTACGCCGTTTGATTATGGATGCTGTGACATTAGGGGTAGAAAAGATCATCTTGCTGCATAGCTATCGGGTGGATAAAAGTTACTGGCAGACGCCATTTTTGCAGCAGTTGGATCATTATGTACAACTCGGGCTGGAACAGGCAGGGGACACTATTGCCCCACAGATTGAGTTGTATAAACGCTTTAAACCTTTTGTCGAAGATGTGCTGCCTACCTTGATCAGTACCGAGCGACCTGCCTATGTCGCGCATCCTTATACCGACAATAAAATGCCCTATGCGATTGAGCATCCGTGTACGGTAGTGATTGGTCCAGAGGGTGGTTTTATTCCGTATGAGGTGGATCTGCTCATAAAAAACGGCTGCCAGGCAGTGAGCCTTGGCAACCGTATTATCCGTACTGAAACGGTAATTCCTTATGTCTTAGGTCGTATGTTTAGCACGTGCTGAGACATCTTCGCCGCCACCACGATAGACTTTCACTTCCTGTACCGGATATGGAATGGAAATGTCATGTTCAGCAAAGGCTTGGATGATATGTTCCTGAACGGTACTGACCGAATTACCGATAGTCGATTCATCCGTATTTACCCACCAAGTCACGGTCAGATTAATGGAGAAGTCAGCCAGTTCAGTCACATTCACACTAAACGCGGGTTGGCTAAGAATAGTCTGATCTTTATCCAGAATCGCCATGATGATGTCTTTGGCTTTTTGTACATCATCTTCATAACCAATACCGACCACAAACTGGCAACGGCGGTGTGGATAGGCAGTATTCACGGTTACTGCGCTAGTATACACAGTTGCATTTGGAATCACGATACGGCGACCATCGGGTGAGCGTAAGAACGTTGCACGGATCTGAATGTCTTCCACGGTACCTTCCATGCCGGAAACAATAATGCTATCGCCGATTTTGAACGGTTCACCGAGCAGGATCAGTACCCCAGAAAGCAGGTTCTGGAAAATGTCCTTGAAGGCAAAACCGATTGCCACCGAACCAATCCCCAAGGCACTCATCAGCTGGCCTGGCGTAAAGCCAGGAATGGCGATAACCATGGCAATCAGGAAGCCGATAAAAATAATTGCGGAGCTACCGACACGGTTCAGGACCAGTACCAGATTCTGTTTACTGTAACTGCGCTCACTAATGGCTTTGCGCACAAATAGTTTAAACAGTTTCGACAGCAGATAAAAAATGCTGAACATCACCAGAGCGATACAGATATAAGGCAGGCGCTCCCAGAATGCCTCAATAAATTTATCGACGGTTGAGTACGCATCGTTATATTTTGCCGTGTGCTCAATGACGGTCTGAGCGGTTTTTTCCGTTGCCTGTTGCAACAGTTCAGTTGTCCCTTCAGTCACCTGGTTTAGAGCATTTTCTTTTTCAGCCACGAGTATCCCGATTTTAAAAAATTCGCGTTATTTTGCTTGATTTTTACAGTGAACTTAATAGAAAGTTGCACAGCCCTTGCGGGTGGTAGCAAAACTTAACATAAGTTTAAAAATATTCTGTGCCTTTCTGGATCACTTCCTGCGGGCTTTCCAGCTCACCGCTGCCCATCATAAAGGACACCACACTGCTGGCCGCAAACAGGCTGAGTACAGTGAGCAGAATCATCAGCCAGGCCAAGATTTTTTCCCAGACCGCAGCCGGACGTGGTAGCCCAAAACGGTTATGTCCCGGTGTACCAGCCGCCAGTAGTAGATAAAAAATAAAGAAAATATTTACTACTGGAATCAATATTAGCAACATCAGCCAGCCGGATTTATCTAAGTCATGCAGGCGGCGTGCCACCACAACAATATAAAAATAGATATAGAACACCACCAGCAACAGGTACCCCAGACCTCCTAGACCGGTCACGGCATTTACGACCTGCTGATTATCTAGCGACAAGGTGGTCAGGCTGAACATACCGCTAACCAGGCTTAAGGCAATCGAAGCAAAAAAGAAAATGATATTTAGGAAAGCGTACCAGCCGATAAAGCTGAGACGGCCAAAGCGGCCTTCCAGTGACAGCGGATTGTCATTGGCGGACGCCGGAGGGCGGGAGAAAAAGGGCGAAGTATCTTTAGAGTTCATGGGCTGAGCCAGTAGTAATCCAGTCGGAACAGGCAGGCATTTTTGTCTGCATGAAAGTATAAAAATTCAGCACTATTATAGAATTAAATCGGACTATGAGATACGAAAATTAGACAGGAATATGTTGGATTCGCCTGTAAAGCTATGTTTTAAATGGATTGATCAGAATACGACCAAAGCATGATTGTCCAACTTGAAATAAGCAGTTCATACTGCGATTATGCATAAAAAACAATCAATAAAGTGGCATGAACCTCTCGTGATGAGATGGAAGAAGATCAAGGAAGTAAAGAATGAAAGAGATCTATCCTGTACCAGAAGAATTCAAGAAAACCGCACGGACCACCGAGGCTGAATATTTTGAACGTTATAAACGTTCTATTGAAGAGCCGGATGTGTTCTGGACCGAACAGGCTCAGCGCCTCGACTGGATCAAGCCATTTAGCAAAGTCAAAGATACCAGTTTTGATAAAGACAATTTCAAGATCGAGTGGTTTGCTGATGGTCAGCTGAATGTGAGTGCCAACTGTCTGGATCGACATCTGAAAGAACATCCGTATAAGCCGGCGATTATCTGGGAAGGCGACCATCCCTCCCGTCACAAGATTATTTCCTTTCATGAGCTATATGATGAAACCTGCCGCTTTGCCAATGTACTGAAAAAGAACGGGATTAAAAAAGGTGATCGCGTCGTATTGTATATGCCAATGGTCTCTGAAGCGGCGATAGCCATGCTGGCCTGTGCCCGTATTGGTGCGGTGCACTGTGTCGTGTTCGGTGGTTTCTCTCCAGACTCATTGGCCAGCCGAATTGAAGACAGTCAGGCGAAAATGGTGATTACTGCAGACTCGGGTATGCGCGGCGGCAAGCAGATTCCACTGAAAGCCAATGTGGACGAAGCACTGAAATTGCCAGGAACTGAGTCGGTACAGAACGTGATCGTGGTCCACCGGACTGGTAACCCGATTGAAATGAAGGAAGGTCGTGACCTGTGGTATCACATGGAAATCATGACCGTGAATGAAATCTGCCCGCCAGAGCCGATGAATGCGGAAGATCCGCTGTTTATCCTGTATACCTCAGGTTCAACAGGGAAACCGAAAGGGGTGCTGCATACCACCGGTGGTTATCTCACTTATGTAAACTGCAGTTTCCGTGAAGTCTTTGATATTAAACAGGATGATGTGTTCTGGTGTACTGCCGATGTGGGCTGGATTACTGGGCATTCTTATGTGCTCTATGGTCCACTGTCTAATGGTACCACTACCCTGATGTTTGAAGGTGTGCCGCAATATCCGACCTGGGCACGTACCGGGCATATCGTCGACAAGCACAATGTCACTATTCTCTATACCGCGCCAACTGCGATTCGCGCCATGATGCGTGAAGGCGATGCTTTCGTGCGTGAAAGTGACCGCAGCAGTCTGCGTCTACTCGGTTCGGTGGGTGAGCCGATCAATCCAGAAGCTTGGAACTGGTACTACAGTGTTGTAGGCGAAAGCCGCTGTCCGATCGTGGATACCTGGTGGCAGACCGAAACCGGTGGTTTCATGATCACACCATTGCCGGGTGCAACGGATCTGAAACCCGGTTCAGCGACACGACCATTCTTTGGGGTTCAGCCTGCGATTGTGGATGCTGAAGGCAAGGAGTTGGAAGGTGCAGCCGAAGGCAATCTGGTGATCAAGGATTCCTGGCCAGGTCAGATGCGCACCATCTGGGGGGATCCAGAACGCTTTATTGAGGCCTATTTCTCGACTTATCCGGGGACTTATTTTACCGGTGACGGCGCGCGCCGTGATGAAGATGGTTATTACTGGATTACCGGCCGTGTTGATGACGTGCTGAATGTATCCGGACACCGTCTGGGTACGGCGGAAATTGAAAGTGCACTGGTGGCACATGAAGCGGTTGCTGAAGCGGCTGTAGTCGGTATGCCGCACGACATCAAAGGACAGGGCATTTGTGCTTTTGTGACGCTGCAGGCTGGTACGGAAAGCGCAGAGGAGTTGCGTGCTGAGCTGGTGGCCTGGGTACGTAAGATACTTGGACCGGTCGCGACCCCGGATGCTCTGCACTGGGCACCGGCATTACCGAAGACCCGTTCTGGCAAAATCATGCGCCGGATTTTGAGAAAAATAGCGGCGAATGAGTTGGATAGCCTTGGCGATACCTCGACTTTAGCCGAACCACAGGTAGTCGATAACCTGATTGCTGAAGTGCAAAGAAAAGCTTAAATATTTTAAATTCAATTAAATACCGGCTACGATCAGCCGGTATTTTTATATCATTAATAAGCTCTGCATGCTTTCGGATATAGCCTGGAAGTTTGATCTGTTAAGCTTCTGACATGCTGTAGAGAGCTGAAATGAGTACACAATAATGAATGCGCGACAACAATACCTGGATCAATCTCCGCTGGATATTGCCCAATCCCTGGCAGATCAGTTTGCCCTGACCGCGGCTGAACGTGACAAACAGGGCGGCAATCCTAAGCAGCAACGCGATCTGATTCGTCAGAGCGGATTGCTGGGACTGTCGATTCCCAAGGAATATGGCGGGCAGGGTGCAGACTGGGAGACGATTTATCAGACTATCCAGATTATTGCACGCGTCGACAGTTCACTGGCGCATGTCTATGGCTTCCATCATCTGCTGATCGCGACAGTCGAGCTGTTTTCTCAACCAGAACAATATGGCAAATGGTTTGAGCACACTGCTCGAGAAAATCTATTCTGGGGCAACACCCTGAATCCGCTGGATCGCCGCACTACAGCGACAAAGATTTCTGAGAAAGAATATATTTTCCATGGGGACAAAAGCTTCTGCTCCGGCTCAATGGATTCCGATATTTTGCTCTGTTCCGGCTATAACGACGAAGGCAAGCTGTTGATTGGCGTAATTCCAACCCAGCGTAAAGGAGTGAGTTTCCTCGGTGACTGGAACAATATGGGGCAACGCCAGACCGATAGCGGTACCAGCCATTTTGAACAGGTGAAAATCCATGAAGATGAATTGTTGCTGAATCCAGGTCCACTGAGTACCCCGTATTCCAGCTTACGTCCATTGATTGCCCAACTGATCTTTGTACATATGTTCCTGGGTGTAGCTGAAGGAGCTTTTGAAGTCGCGAAACAGACCGTACAAACCCAGAAAGCCTGGTCGAAGTCATTGGTCGAAAATGCAGCCAATGATCCATTTATCCAAAAGCATTTCGCCGAATTCTATGTGCAGCTAGAAGGCGTTCGCCTTCTGGCTAATAAAGCGATTCAGACTTTGCAAAAAGCGTGGGAGGTTGGTCCTGATTTGAATGCCGAACAGCGTGGTGAAGTATCGATTGCGATTGCGACTGCTAAAATCGCCGCAACCAATACCTCACTATATATTACCCAAAATATCTTCCAGGTGATGGGTGCACGTGCCACCACAGCCAAGCTGAATCTGGACCGTTTCTGGCGCAATGTGCGCACCCAGACTCTGCATGATCCGGTGGATTATAAATATCAGGAAGTGGGGGAATGGGTGCTGACCGGTAAAGTACCTGATCCAAGTTTTTATTCTTAAACAACCATTTGAATGATAGCACAGCCTCACATACCGTTATTCATCAAATAACTGTTGTTTAGGCAGTGTCCTGCTTTTGACGGGCCAAAAGCAGCAAAAGCCCTTTGTTTCCCATACATGACATCCATGTCATGATGGGAAACGGTGGCATCCATGCCACCTCTTTCATTCCAATATTCTTTTATGATTTAACTCAAAATTAGATTACAGATTTTTAAAGGCTTCAATGGCCCGGGTTCGGGACTGCTTTAAATCGACAATTGGCTTTGGATAATTCAGCTCTAAGTCTGGATTTTTGGCATAAGGTTCATGAATACTTTTACTGTCCAGATGCGCTAGTTCCGGTACCCATTTGCGGATATAGCCCCCGTGAGGATCAAACTTCTGGGACTGGCTGACGGGATTAAAAATCCGGAAATAGGGTGCAGAATCCATGCCGGTGGAAGCACACCATTGCCAGCCACCATTATTAGCAGCAAGGTCACCATCAATCAGGTGTTGCATAAACCAAGCTTCACCCAGTCGCCAGTCGATCAGCAGGTTCTTAGTGTGGAACATGGCGGTGATCATACGCACCCGATTATGCATCCAGCCAGTTGCCAACAGCTGGCGCATCCCGGCATCGACAATGGGAATACCGGTCTTTCCATATTTCCATACTTCTAAATCTTCAGGTGCCTCTCGCCACGCGATGGCTTTGGTATTGTCTTTAAAGGGCTGATGTTTGGATACTTTGGGAAAGTCATGCAGGGTATGCTGATAAAACTCGCGCCAGAGTAGTTCATCCAGCCAGGTCTGCTGGCCTTCATTTTTAAGCTGAAAATAACCTTGAGAAGAAGCGAATAAAGCCTGGACACATTCCCGGATCGAAAGGATACCGATATTTAAATAGGGTGATAACTGGCTGGTACCATCCACGGCTGGAAAGTCGCGATCAGTTTTATAGAGCTCTAGCCGATCATCTATAAATTCGTTCAGTAGCTCAAAAGCATGCTGATCTTCAACCGGCCAATATTGGCTGGTAGCTTCTTGCCGATAATTTTGCGCAAAAGCATCTAAGTCAAAATCAAAGTTAGAAAAATCGAATTGTAACTTGGACTGGGCTTCAATCTTTGGAAAGCAGGAAGGCACATCGATAATCAGTCGTTCATAGCATTTCTTTTTAAACGCGGTAAACACCTGATAAGGCTGCTGACTCTGATTGCGGATCGAGCCTAAAGGAAACAGGGTGCGGTCTTCATAACTTTCAAAATTAATCTGATGCTGTTGCAACAATTGTTCAACTGCTTGATCACGCTGCTGTTCATTGACACCGGTTTCTATATTGCAATGCAGGGCAGTGATCTGCAGCTGTTGGCAAAGATTTAAAAGCTGTTCTGGAATATTTTCCCAGCGTGAAATTTTCAGAATCAGAAGGGGAATATTATATTCTTCAAGTTGCTGTTTCAGGATTTTGAGTCGGCGCAGATAGAAGTCAATCTTGATCGGTGCATCCTGATGCAGCTGCCATTGCTCAGGCGACAGGATGACCAGCGCCAAACATTGTCTGCTTTGCGTAGCATGCCACAGGGCAGCATGGTCATGCAGGCGTAAGTCGTTCCGGAACCAGATCAGATACATGGCATTTTTCTAAAGAAAATACGATGCCAAGCATTCTAGGCAATCTGGCAGGATAGAAATAGTAGAGAAGTATTAACGAGATAGAGACCGAGCATTCTCTTACTCGGCCTTTAAGAAATCAGCCTTTGGCTAAATGGATATTTTCCAGCGTATCCACCAGGGTACGGGTCATCTGGTCAATTTCATAATTGACTTCATCGCCGACCTGAACGGATTTCCAGGTGGTCAGGCGCAAGGTTTCTGGAATCAGGTCAATCGAAATCTCGTTTTTGGCACGGTCAACCCGGTTCACGGTCAGGCTGCAGCCATTCAGCCCAATAAAGCCTTTCAGGAAGAAGTATTTGATATTGCCATCTGGAATTTTCAGGTCGATATGCAGGGTTTCTCCACGATGCTCGATCTGGGTGACTTTGGCCATCCCTTCAATATGCCCATACAGGTTATGGCCGCCATTTTCCGCACCAACCTTGGCTGAGCGTTCAATATTGACGTCATCACCAACTTGCAGGGATTTCAGCGTGGTCAGGCTGAGGGTGACATCAGACACATCAAAATGAATCTGCTGGTTTTCACGGTCAATGGTGGTCACAGTCAGGCACACGCCATTCACCGCGACACTGGCGCCGATAAACACATCATCAAAGAAGCCTTGCTGGTCACTGACGATGATGGTGATAAAACCATCGCCTTTACGAATTTCTACGACCTTTTCCAGGCCTTGGACAATACCGGTATACATGGTTCAAAGTTCTATTCTTGCAGTTGCATCACATTGTAGGTGGGAAAGTAGCATCCGGCTAGGGTTCTACTGGTTCGGTTGATTTTCCAATAAAAAAATCCCCTAAGCCGAGCCTTAGGGGAGTGAATGGAGTCCGCTGAGAATTATTGGAATCGTTATACGAGCTCAGCTTCTTGTTGCACCGCCGTTGCCTGCTGTGCTTCAAGTTCACGGACCAGCGGTAGCACCTTCTGGCCAAAATATTCCACTTCTTCAATAAAGTGCAGGAAGCCAGACAGTACCAGATCAACCCCGATTTTTTTCAGTTCAACGATACGTTCTGCGATCTGCTGTGGCGTGCCAATCAGGTTGGTACGGAAACCATCGTTGTACTGTACCAGATCCTCAAAAGTGGACTTAGCCCAGTTGCCTTCACCTTCCGCCGTTGCTGCACCGGCTTCACGGGTCGCGTCACTGAAAGATTTCACCGCCTGCACATTGGCTTTGGCAATAATCTCTTGAAGAACCGCTTGCGCCTCTTCTTCGGTATCGCGGGCGATGATGAAGGCATTCACACCGATTTTCACTATGTGATTGTTGGCTTTGGCCTTTTCACGAATGTCATCGATCTGCTTTTTCAGCTCTGCTGGGGTATTGCCATTGGTGAAGTACCAGTCCGATACGCGTGATGCCATGTCGCGCGCCGCGCGGGAACTGCCGCCCTGGAAGATTTCAATATGCGGCTTTTGTACTGGTTTTGGACTCAAGGTGTAGTCCTTGAACTGGTAGTACTTGCCGTCAAAACTGAAATTGTTTTGCGTCCAGATACCTTTCAGGCTGCGAATGAACTCTTCAGAACGCGCATAACGTTCATCATGCTCAGGCCATTCTTCACCAATCGCATCAAACTCACCACGAAACCAGCCACTGACAACATTAATTGCGATACGGCCATTGGTTAAATGGTCAATGGTTGCCAGCTGTTTCGCTGCTAGTGCCGGTTTCCAAGGACCCGGTAGAATCGCAGCAATGACTTTCAGTCGTTCAGTTTTCGCCAGAATACCGTGACTGAAGCTCACTGATTCATGCTGGTTTTCTGCGTTATAGCCCGCGGTAAAACGGATTTGGGTCAGGGCATAGTCAAAGCCTGCCTTTTCCGCCGTTTGTGCCAGACGCACGTTATAGTCGTAGCTCCAGTCGGTACGCTGCTCGATGTCACTGACGACTAAACCGCCGCTGACGTTTGGAACCCAATATGCAAATGTAATATTGTTGTTATTTGACATTCTTCTTCACCCTCTAGAAGAAGTGGCCTTATTAAGCCACTTGAGTTTTTGGCGCTTTGTTACCGTGTAAACGAGACTCTGCTGCATCCAGGCTCGGTACTGCTGCTGAAGGCAATACTTCTTCCTGCTCGATCTGTTTATTAATGCCCAAGTTCTGGTTGGCCTGTTCTGACTTTTCCTTGATCACTTCAGCGCGTTTGCCTTTAGCTGGTGCCCATTCCAGGATTGGTAATGCACGTGCGACAGCCAGTGTGATACGAGCGCGTAATAATTCGCTGTGAATCGTGTATTCAGGGGTGAAGTCACGATCGGTTGCATATACACCGATTGGCAGTGTTTGCGCCTGGAAGAAGCTGAACAATGGACGTAATTGATGTTCAAGCACTAGTGCATGACGGTCACTACCACCAGAAGCGGCTAACAGTACAGGCACATCCACCAGCGCAGTTTGTTCTACGAAGTCGAAGAAATGCTTGAACAGACCAGTGAAGGATGCGCGGTAAACAGGAGTACCCACGATCAGCGCATCAGCAGCTTCCACAGCTGCCAGGTCGTCCTGAACGCGTTGTGGCAACTGGTTGCGGTAGATTGCGCCACCCAGTAGGTGAGCAATTTCACTGAATTTAATGAAATGAACATTGATTGGAGTTGCTTCACCCAGCTCATCAATAATGGCTTGAACCAGTGCTTCAGTTTTAGATGGATTATTTAAACCACCAGAAACGGCAACGATATTCAGTGGTTTTTGTAGATCTTGATTTGACATTTTGGAACCTAAAAATTCGGTTGGTCTCGGAATGAGCCTATTAATCCAAAATGGGCTTAGCAGTGTAAAATAAGGAAAATCAGAAAAGTTATCTCATTTTTATATATAAGTAATTTGCTTGGTTCTTGTCAGGATACAAGTTGCTAATATTTTGATATTTCAACTTATATTCAATATTAATAAGCTTTTCTAGCAGTAGATAAACCATATATAAAAAAATGCTGAGAATTCAAGAATTACTGAAATAGGGAAATTTTGGCTTTTATGTAGCAAAACTGGGCATTATTTTTAAAAATTGTACAGTCTTGCATATCCCAAAAGTGTCGAGTGTGGTTAGAATAGAGTCACCGTGCACAAGATCTCCTCAGGTCCTATGAATATTTTAATCGTTGATGATCATCCCCTGTTTCGTCATGCTTTAATTCAAGCCGTTCGTTATAGCTTGCCGCAAGCTCAAATCCATGAGACTGCTGCCGTCAATGAATTCTATGAACGCCTCGAGAATGGCCCTGAACCTGATCTTGTGCTACTCGACCTGAACCTGCCAGGGGCTTCTGGTTTCTCTGCTCTGGTTCACGTGCGTGCCCAATATCCTTCGATTCCAATTATTGTGGTATCGGCACACGAAGAAGTCAGCATTATCCAGCGTGCGATTGCACACGGTGCAATGGGCTATATTCCAAAATCAGCACATCCAAGCCATATTGGTGAAGCGATTCGTGAAGTGCTGGAAGGCGAAATCTGGTTACCACCAAATCTGCCGGTTGCCAACATGAACTTTGACCCGCGTGCTGCGGATGAAACGGCACTGGCTGAGCGAATCCAGTCTTTAACACCGCAACAGTTCCGTGTACTGATGATGGTGGCTGAAGGTTTGCTGAATAAACAGATTGCCTATGAACTGGATGTGTCTGAAGCAACTATTAAGGCACACGTTACGGCAATCTTCCGTAAACTGGGTGTACAGAACCGTACCCAGGCGGTACTGGCGATCAATGCATTGAATATTGAAGAAAAGAAAATCTGAGCTTTCTCAAGCGACAAAAAAAGACCTCAAGCGAGGTCTTTTTTATTGCCTATATAGAAGTGATTAGGCAATGCAATCCTGTTTAGGTGTCAGATCCGCACAGAACAATGGATTTAGCGCGCATTGCAATTCATCAATCTGTTCTTGGGTGACATAACCTTTATCGATTAAGTATTCTGCCACGCGGTCATCACGCAGACTCAGGAAAGCGGCATCATATACACCCAGATCAACAAACAGCGCTGCGGTTTCCAGACTGTTGAAGCGGTCCAGATATACGTCATTGCCATACATCAGGAACACATGGTCATAGTCCGCCATTGGTTCCACACGCAGGCGTTCTGCCAGTTCGTGTGGTGAAGTCTTAATGAAGAGCAATTCTGACAGCTCATCAAAATGGTTGGTATCCAGCTGGTCTTCACCGGTTTTGACTTTGCCCAGCCAAGCTTTGAATACCAGTACCGCACCGCCACGCAGCAACATACTCCAGATTTGGTGACGAGTGTGTTCACTCAGTTCAACTGATGCTTCTTCTAAAGACTGGATCAGTTTGTCTTCCTGTTCGGCCAGACGTTCGAACAGACCCAAGCCCTGTGGCTTATAGGCATGTGGTTCAAATACATCAAAATGCAGTTCATCAAACACCTGCAGGGCGAGGGGAACAGCACACTGATATAAGGTTTCCAGCGCTTCGACCTGAGCTTCATTCAGCTTGCTGTATTTAAACAGCTGGATCCAGTTGATTTCAGGCAGCATGGCATTGGCACCATACTGACGGTGAAACTGTCGGCTCTGATTGATGTCAGGGATAATATCTAAGCTCATAATTCGTCATCCTTTATGCAGTAATAACTGATCAGCTGCCATGGGGGATGAGGGTGATCGACATGGTTGAAACTGATCGTTTCTTAATTCCTATTTTCAGGGTTAAAACCTGGGTTAGGAAAGTACGACTAAAGTTCAAATTATGACCTTAAGATATTATTAGTTTATTAAAAATAACAACTTACAAAATTTTAACCAAGCTTACACACGTTGACAGCAACAATGGTGAGGTTTTGCCATAGTGATTTTTAAAATGATATTTTTAGCCAATCCATAGCCGGATTTTTAGTCTGATTTTGATGCTTTTGGCCTATAACTTTGAAAATTAGGCAAATATTGAAATTTTTTGTGACAATTGCAATAAAAATGCCTGTTTTACACTAGGTAAAACAGGCAATCCACAGTATCAATAATCTTAGCGATCTGAAATTTTTAAACCGGATAACCAAGAACGTAGAGAGGCTGGTTTCAGCGGCTTTTTCAGCAGCACGATATTTAAATCTTTTAGTTGTTGTGGCAGTTCCGGATCAGAATCGGCAGTAATCAAGGCGACTGGCACATCATTTTGGCGATTGGCCATAATGAAGTCCAGACCACGCTTGTCATTATTCAAGTGTTGATCGACTAACCAGACCTGAATATTTTCCTGCTCGATTAGCTGTTGTGCCTGTTCTGGCTCAGTCGCTTTAAATACCTCATAGCCCCATTTGGTCAGCAGGGTCGACATGCCTTCCAGAATGGTTTCATCATTGTCCAGACACAGGACTTTAAAGGCTTTGGATTTCAGCGGAACCGCCTGTACCGGTGCTGGTACGACTTTTGGAGCCTCGGTCAGCGGTACGTCAATCATGAAGCAGGAACCTTTGCCGAGTTCAGAATAGACATGTACCGGATAGTCCAGCATGCTGGTCATACGCTGTACGATGGCCAGACCCAAGCCCAAACCCTGTTCACCCCAAGGTGAGGTATGACCACAGCGCTCGAATTCCTGGAACAGCTTGATGCGCTGTTCTTCGGCAATACCCGGACCAGTATCCCAGACCCCGATACGGATATGATTCGGTCGGTTACTTGAACGCAGCACGCCGACCACGACTTTACCGCGTGCGGTATAACGCAGGGCATTGCTGACGAAGTTCTGGATAATCCGGCGAATCCACTGTGGATCGGTATCAATCCAGAACTGGGCATCATGTACGCTCAGTTTGATGCCACGTTGGGCTGCAATCGATTTGAATTGCAGTTCCAGATCGCTGAGCAGGTCATGCAATGGATAGGCCTGACGTTTCGGCTGAATGGTACCGCCTTCCAGACGCGCAATATCCAGCAGGGCAGAGAGCATGCTTTCTGCGCCATGCAGCGCACGATCCAGTTGCTGCAAGGTTTTGCGGTCTTCTTCACTTTGCACACTTTGTTCCAGAGCGGTACTAAATAGACGCGCGGCATGCATTGGCTGTAACAGGTCATGACTGGCGGCGGCAATAAATCGGCTTTTGGACATATTGGCTTTGTCCGCTTGTTCACGTGCCAGTTGCTGTTCCGATAAAGCATCAGCCAGCTGCTGGGTACGTTCACGCACGCGAGCTTCCAGCACTGCTTCATTTTCACGGAAAGCGGTAATATCGGCAAAGGTGGTCACGAAACCACCACCTTCAATTGGGTTCCCGCGCATCTGGATCACACGGCCATCTTTACGGATCCGCTCGAATTCATGCGCACTACCGACCTGCATCCAGTGAATCCGTTTACGCACGTGTTCTTCCACTGAACCTGGACCACATTCACCACGTTCAGCGTTATAACGGATCAGATCTGCGATCGGACAACCAACATAAACAATATCTTTTGGATAATCGAACAGCTTCAGGTACTGGTTGTTCCAGGCCACCAGACACATGTTTTCATCGACGACGCTGACCCCTTGGGTCATGTGGTCGATCATGGTCATGATCAGGTTCTGGTTAAAACGCTGCCATTGAGAAGCTTGGTCAAGAATGTTGGCGACCTGGCCGAGTGCCAGACCATTATTCACCATCGCGGTCGTTAGCAGAGTACGAGCGGAAGCGGCGCCAATGGTTCCCGCCAGATACTGTTCGGTAAAACGCCACCACATGCCATTGGCACTACTGCTTTCATTTAGCTCGACACTATTTTGATTACAGAACTGCTGGAATGCGCGCATGGTTGGTTCTTCACCGGTAATGCGTTTGGCCAGGGTAATCAGGTCACCGACTTTAAGACGCGCGACATCCTGATGGGAATAGCTGACATCAGTGCTTGGACTCTGCGATGGCAATGGCTTAGTTTCATAATAGAAAAAACTTTCTGCCTGAATCTGTTCCGCCACGCTTGGACGGAAAATTCGTGACACCCAGACATACAGTAGCAAATTCAGGCCCAGCGACCAGACCACGCCATGGGTCAGGGAGTTGAAAGATTCAAAGCCAATCAGGGCTTCTGGACGTAGCCAGTTCCAGCCGAATGGACCGAAGTTCAGAAAATCCTGACTAAACTGCTGGAATGGTTCCGGTAGGCTACGCAGAATGGTCGGCAACAGCAGGGTATAGGCCCATAGTGCGAAACCAGTCAGTAGACCAGCATAAACCCCCTGTTTACTGCCACCACGCCAGTACAGTCCACCAATCAGGGCAGGGGCGAATTGCGCTACCGCACTGAAGGCCAGTAAACCGAATACGGACAGCTGGTCGATATCATTAAAGAAATTATAGAACAGAAAGCCCAACAGCATTACGGCCAGAATACAGACACGGCGAGTGAATTTCAGTACCAGTGGTAGACGTTTGTCATGCCGTGAAATCAGGTTTGTACGCCAGAGTGCCGGCATGATCAGGTCATTACTGAGCATGATCGACAGCGCCACAGAAGACACTAGTAACATACCGGTGGATGCCGAGAAACCGCCAAGGAAGGCCAGTAATGTGAGCCAGTCCTGGTTATAGCTGAGCGGCAATGACAGTACAGCCACATCCGGAATCGCCAGATAATGTGGGGCAGCATGTAGTGCCCAGCTGGCAATTGGAACGATCGCGATGGTGGTCAAAATCAGATAGATAGCAAACCAGCGACGCGCACCACGGATATGTTTTTCATCACGGAGTTCGACTACAGCCACGTGAAACTGGCGTGGCAAACAGATAATTGCCAAAGCAGCCAGCAGGGTTTGTACCCAGAAACTTTCCGGTACCCCAAACATTTGCACATCGTGGAAAGTGCTACGGATGTCAGTGCTGATCTGGGTAATATTGCTCGGTTCAGCAAAGACAAAAAAGCCCGCGACGGCTAGTAAGGCAAATAGCTTAACGAAAGATTCAAAAGCCACCGCCAGCATCAGACCGCCATGCTGCTCGGTATTGGCAATCTGCCGGGTACCGAAAATCATCGCTAGAATCGCCAGTACACCAGTCAGGAACAGCACGCTGTTGGTCGTGCTGGCAATCCCACCGGTAGGTTCTAAAATCACGGAGGCACTTAAGGCAATGGCACGTAACTGCAAGGCCAGGTAAGGAATAATCGCAATGACGGCCAGAATCGTGACCAGCGAAGCGAGCGGGCCACTCTTGCCATAACGTGCAGCGACGAAGTCGGCGATGGAGGAAATCGCATGGTGCTGACGAACCCGTCCCAGACGTCGCCAGATATCATAACCGATGGCAACAAACAGTAATGGACCCAAGTATATTGGCAGAAAAATGATGCCTTCACGGACCGCTGCTCCAGTCGCGCCGTAGAAGGTCCAAGACGAGCAGTAAACCCCTAAAGTTAAGCTAAACAATAACATGCGCCCACGAGTACTCAAGCGACTCGCGTGTTTTTCTCCGAAGAAAGCGCAGATAAAGAGTAATGCGATATAGAGGGTGAGGACCCCGATGATGAGCCAACTATTCATATAGCCTTAAATGTATCGAGCATGCCGCTATGATACAGCATCATGCACTTCAGGGCTTACATTGATCATTTTTTAACGACCAAAGTCTAAATTACAACCAGTGACCAAGCTTGCTAATTTGATGGGGTGATAATTCGAATTAAAAAATAGCAGGCCCAAGGTTGGGCTACAGGAGTGTAATTATGGATGAGGTGCAGGTAGAAAGAATTCTACAGAATCCCAAATTCAAAGAAATGGTGCGCAGAAAGCGTAACCTGAGCTGGACCTTAACAGCCATCATGTTGTTTGTCTATGTCGGCTTTATGTTGCTGGTAGGCTACAACAAAGAATTTCTATTGTCTTCCATTTCAGGCGGTGTGACCACGTGGGGGATCCCATTGGGTCTAGGCATTATTGTTCTGTCATTTGTTCTGTGCGGTGTGTATTCCTATATTGCCAATAACAGACTTGATCAATTGAACCAAGAAGCGGTGCGCGAAGTTGAAGCGATTGCTCATGAAAAAGGACCACACTAAGATGAAATGGAATTCTCTTATCGCCCTGGCTGCAGCGGCAGTCAGCTCAGGCATCGCAATGGCTGGCCCGGATCTGGGTGCAGCAGAACAGCAGGCGACCAACTGGAACGCGATTATCATGTTTGTGATTTTCGTTGGTGCCACGTTATTTATTACCAAATGGGCTGCAAAGCAGACTACCAGTGCTAAAGACTTCTATACCGCCGGTGGTGGTATTTCTGGCTTCCAGAATGGCCTGGCGATTGCGGGTGACTATATGTCCGCCGCATCCTTCCTTGGTATTTCCGCGATGGTATTCCTGTCCGGTTTCGATGGGTTGCTGTATTCCCTGGGCTTCATGGTAGGCTGGCCAATCGTATTGTTCCTGGTGGCAGAACGTCTGCGTAACCTAGGTAAATACAACCTGTCTGACGTAGTGTCTTTCCGCTTGCAGGAAAAACCGGTACGTACCCTGGCAGCACTAAGTTCATTAGTCGTGGTTGCCTTCTATCTGATCGCACAGATGGTCGGTGCAGGTCAGTTGATCAAGCTGCTCTTCGGTCTGAACTACAACATCGCTGTGGTGATTGTTGGCCTGCTAATGATGGCTTACGTAATCTTCGGTGGTATGTTGGCAACGACCTGGGTACAGATCATTAAAGCAGTCATGCTGCTGTCTGGTGCAACGTTCATGGCATTTATGGTCATGAAAGGTGTAGGTTTCAGCTTCACTAACATGTTTGAGCAGGCCATTGGCGTTTATTCAAAAGTGCATGACCTGAACCTGGCTGATGCAACCAAAATCATGGGTCCAGGTAGCCTAGCCTCTAACCCGGTCGATGCAATTTCTCTTGGTCTTGCTTTGATGTTCGGTACTGCCGGTCTGCCACACATCCTGATGCGTTTCTTTACCGTAAAAGATGCGAAAGAAGCACGCAAATCAGTTGTGGTTGCAACAGGCTTTATTGGTTACTTCTACCTGCTGACATTCATCATCGGTTTTGGTGCGATCCTGTACGTTGCGAATAACCCGCAATTCCTGGATGTTGCAAAAATGGCACTTACAGGTAAGTTACAGCTTGTAGGTGGTAACAACATGGCGGCGGTTCACCTTGCAGATGCAGTGGGTGGTGACCTGTTTATGGGCTTTATTTCAGCAGTCGCATTCGCAACCATTCTTGCGGTTGTAGCGGGTCTGACCCTGTCAGGTGCTTCAGCAATTTCACATGACTTGTACGCGAACGTATTCAAGAAAGGTCAAACCACGCCTGAATCTGAACTGCGTATGTCTAAGATCGCGACTCTTGGTCTTGCTATCTTCGCGATGATTCTGGGTATCCTGTTCGAGAAACAGAACGTTGCTTTCATGGTAGGTCTGGCATTCTCGGTTGCAGCATGTGCAAACTTCCCGGTACTGGTTTTATCCATGTTCTGGAAAGGCTTAACAACGCGTGGTGCGGTGATTGGCGGTATCGTTGGTCTGGTGACTGCAGTCGTTCTGATCGTACTGTCTAAAGCAGTTTGGGTAGATACGCTGGGCATTGCTGAAACAGCAATCAACCCATTCAATGGTCCAGCCATCTTTGCAATGCCATTATCATTCTTCTGCTGCTGGTTGTTCTCAGTAACTGATAGCTCTGCAAGTGCGCAGGCTGAACGCAAAGCATTCGATGCACAGTTTGTACGCTCACAAACAGGTATTGGTATCTCAGGTGCATCTGATCACTAAGATCGAGTTGCCCTAAAAAAGCCCCCTTAGGGGCTTTTTTTATTGTCCGATCATTAGATTTTCTTCCCTAGTTCAATCGTCTTTTTTCATCTCATTTTCAGTGCATTATTATTCAAAAATTCTTTTTAGCTTGTTACGAGAAGGGAACAGGAATACAACCTAATGAACAATAACAATCACTTATCCTAGATTTCTAGTTTTGAAATGTATTCAAACTGCGTTCTTTTTACCTATCTATTCTTGTGGGTAATGCCTTTCGGGCCGATGTGGTCTATCTATTAAAACAAGCAAAAATGGAGTGGATATGTCTTCCAAACCCACATCCTGGTATTCCAATGTGAATCCACGTGTGTTTTTAACCACCGTCATCATCATTGGATTATTTCTTTCCATGGTGCTTCTGGTACCGGATTCCTTTGACCTGATGACCAAGCAGCTGAATCAGTGGGTGACGACGTCATTTAGCTGGTTCTATGTACTCTCTGTCGCGATTTTCCTGATACTGCTGGCTTATATTGCCCTGTCTGATATGGGCAAGATCAAACTGGGGCCGGATCATAGTAGTCCGGATTATAACAATGGCTCCTGGTTTGCTTTTCTGTTTACGGCCGGCATGGGGATTGGCCTGATGTTTTTTGGTGTGGCTGAACCGGTGATGCACTATGTCAACCCGCCATCTGGTGAGCCACAGACCATTGAGGCTGCACAGCAGGCCATGCGTGTGACTTTCTTTCACTGGGCACTGCATGGCTGGGGGATTTATGCACTGGTAGGTCTGGCGCTGGCTTATTTTTCCTACCGGCATGAATTGCCCTTAAAAATCCGTTCCGCACTTTATCCTCTCATTGGTGAACGCATTCATGGCCCGCTTGGGGATAGTGTCGATATCTTTGCCACCATTGGTACAGTGTTTGGGGTCGCGACGACTTTGGGTTTTGGAGTGACACAAATTAACTCCGGTCTGAACTATCTGATTGGTCTTGAACAGAGCATTACCGTACAGGTCATCCTGATTATTGTGGTCAGTATCCTGGCTTCCCTGTCCGTATTTTTTGGTCTGGATAAAGGCATCAAACGCTTGTCTGAACTGAATATTGTGCTGGCAGTGATCTTGTTGCTGTTTGTATTTATTGCTGGGCCGACGATTTATCTGCTGCAGACCACAATTCAGAATATTGGGCAGTACATGTCAGCGCTGTTTAGTATGACCTTTAATCTGCAGGCCTATCAGCCAACTGGCTGGATTGGGGGCTGGACCATCATGTACTGGGCTTGGTGGATTTCCTGGTCGCCATTTGTGGGAATGTTTATTGCCAGGGTGTCACGTGGTCGTACGATTCGAGAATTTATCGTTGGTGTTTTGCTGATTCCATCCGGTTTTACCGTGGTCTGGATGGGTTTTATGGGTAATGGTGCCTTATATAGCATTATCCATGAAGCCAATATTGGACTAATGCAGGCAGTACAGCGCGATTCATCCGTTGCATTATTCGAGTTTCTACATGGCATGCCTTTCTCTTCTATCATGAGTGTTTTGGCAACCTTGCTGATCATGTTGTTCTTTGTCACTTCAGCCGATTCTGGCGCACTGGTCACTGATTATCTGACTGCAAAATCGGATCAATCTCCAACCTGGCAGCGCCTGTTCTGGACGGTGCTTATGGCATTATTGGCAATTATCTTGCTGTATGCAGGTGGTTTGGCAGCTTTGCAATCCGCCACCATGCTGAGTGCCTTGCCCTTTACTTTGATTATGCTATTGATCAGTTGGGGCCTCATTAAAGCACTGCATCTGGAAGTGACCAAAATGCAGGCCTTGCAGGTGGCACGAATTACCCCACGTGCGATTCATAATCCACGTAGCTGGCAACAACGTCTAGGCCTAATCATGCATTATCCGCATAGCGAGCAGGAGATTATCGACTATATCCAGTCTGATGTGCGGCAGGCATTTTTGAGTATCCAGAAAGAATTTCAGCACCGTCAGCATTCTGCTGTAATTGATGAAATTGAAAATGGGCTGTCCATAAGGGTAGATCATCAGGATGAAGCCAATTTTGTCTATGCGGTGGTAGCACGCAAGACCTTGCCACCGAGCTTTATGCCAACCCCGGAAGAGGAAGCCCCTCAGTATTATCAGGCTGAGGTATTTCTGAATGAAGGTGGTCAGAACTATGATGTGATGGATTGGACCCGCGAAGACCTGTTACAGGATATTCTAGACCAGTACGAACGTCATCTGCATTTCCTGAGTATGGTGCGTTAATTCTGTTGAGGAATTTACCGAAAGAGAAGGGACGTGAATACGTTCCTTTTCCCTGTGTAGCATGTGCATTAAGATGCTTTTTTGAGATATATCATTTTTATACAAGATCACTTTCACGACTTCTCCGATTGCATGCTAAGTTTATTGATACATAACAATAAAATGCCAATTAGGCAGGACAAACAATAAGAAGGACTGCATGAAACGAACTCTGCTCATGTGCTGGAACACCTTTAAGCGCCTGCCTTCGGCATGGCTGCTGTGTCTGCAGTTTATCATTCTGGTGCTTTCAGTCCTATCTTATGAATATGCACCTTACCGGGCAGCAACTTGGGTATTGGGGGTACTGGCTTTACTAGTGATTGCCAAGGTCATCCGGCAGACTCCGGTATTTACCTTCTTAGGACTCAGCTTTGTTATGGGAGCCTTGTTTTTTTCATCATTAGTATTGTTGGGTGTAAAACAGATTTGGGTGCTGATTACTGTCCATGCTTTTGAGGCAGGTGCTTATTTTAGTGCCTCTTATGGTCTATTACGTTATATGTTTCACGATCGTTATCTAACTAAAGATGAATTGTTTGCAGCTGGGGCAGCTTTTACCCTGATGGCATGGGGATTTGCATTTCTTTATAGTATTTGCCAGTTACTGATTCCTTATAGTTTTGCTGATCCGGATTTGCAAGCCTATCAGCCTTGGCTAGATTTGTTATTCTTAAGCTTTAGTGTTGCAGTCAGCAACAGGATTAGCGGATACGATTCCTGTGAGTCCCTTTGCCAGAATGATTACGATGATTCAGATGTTTTTTGGTGTAATGTATCTGGCCCTAATCGTGTCACGATTAGTCGGGCTACAATATATTTCTCATCTTCCGCATAAAAAATCAGACCAATAAAAAAGGACGCATAAAGCGTCCTTTCTCAATTCAGAATCTAATTAGAGATTAGAAGCGGAATTTAGCGTTCAAGCCAACAGTTTGAGTGTCGCGGCTTTCATTTTCAGCATTTACATCAACAAAAGATGCACCAACAGCAACCGCTGGAGTGATGAAGTAGTTTACGTTAGCACCGATTGCTTTGTTCAGGTCAGCAAGATCAGATTCAAGGTAAGAAACACCAACGCTTAGTTTAGGAGTTACATATAGAGTAGTACCCAGGTTGTAAGCGTTTTCTTCACCATAAACTAAACCAGCATCAAAACCGATAGACATGTTAGTGCCATCGATCGCACCTACGTATTTAGTACGTGCAGTGATTGCGTCTTGGTCTTCGTTGATTGTATCTTTTTCGATCGCAGCTTTGGCAACACCGTTGTTAAACATGTTGAAAGCATCATAAGACGTTTGGTCTGCAACGCTTGTATAACCTACAGCAACCAAGAAGTTAGGCGCAACTACAGCACCCAGTTCTAATGCATAACGGTCGCCATTGTCGTTCGCTACACCACCTTTGTTATCAGTGATTGTGTGACTGTAAGACGCGCTAGCGTAAGCCGGAACAACTTTAGTTGGGATATATGCTTCACCTTTCGCACCGAAAGTATGAGAAGTTTGATCGATGTTGTCAGCGTCTACATCATATTCACCGTAAGTGTAAGATGCAGAAACGTTAGAAGCTTGGTTCAGGAATGCTGCTTCAGCTAAAGGACCTTTAGAAGCGTCAACATCTTTAAAGTAGTAAGTACCTTGAACAGCGCCAGAGAAGTCTTTGTCATTTACAGTATTGTCGATGAATTCTGATTGACCTTGAACTTCGAATTGATACGCTTGAGCACCGGTCATGGCTAATAATAAAGCAGTGGCTAAACCGAGTTTTTTCATGATATTTACCATTTTTAAAAGGGAGTAAAACAATTGGTAATTGTATTGTAACAATTTATTAAGTCAATGAACTCTAAGGTAATTATTGGAAGACAGAATTATAAGTTATTAATTTGATTAAAAATCAAACAATCAGGCATCAGCTATGTCAACTATAAAAACTACTGAAAGAACAATAAACTAAGGATACAGATAAGAAGGTTAGAGGATCTAAAAAGTAAATTTTTTATAATTTTGGTTATGGTTTAATCTAATTGATATATTTTGTGAAATAGAAAAAATCAATTTTAAGCGATATGCATTAAATTTACTGCTGCTTAAATTATGTAAGATTAAACGCATAAAGATTAAAAAACACTCAAATATTAAATCCAACTGAAATAATCAGCTTTACATTTTAAATGAAAGTTAACATAATTAGCTTATCGAGTCAGAAATGTATTTATTTGACCTGATTCTCCACAAGTTTTTGTTTTATCGGCCCAGCTTTCCCCAAGGTTGGGCTTTTTTTTGTCTAAAATTGGGGTGAAGGCTTTATGAAGCGATGAATATTAAAAATATATGCACCAAAATGATGCTTAATTTTAATATTTAAATATGAGCTAATAATCCTAAAGACAAAAAAAATCCCAATTTTCATGGAAAACTGGGATTTTTTAGCCAAAATTTGCGGGTTTATTAAAATATCTGCTGAGGAATAATTTAATTCGCCCTAATGCGGTGCATTATGCACTTATTTGTTGCATGTGTAAACAGTAAACAACGTGGATTTACAAATTTTTTAGAACTATTTGGAAAATTAAATTGAGGTTTATGAAATAAAAGATATTTATAAATGAATAAAGAAAGATAATTGTAAGAATGACCTAGGAGATCAATAAAAATATGAAATGTATAAGGTTTAATCTTTTAGACTTAAGTATTTTATTTATATAATATTTCAACTAAAGCAAATACCTCTTTCTATTATTTATCGAGCTGAGGGGCGTAACTTAAAGCCATGAATACCCTGCGCTCTGAGCAACTCAGTAAACGCCTGTATTGGGCGATGTCTATCGTTATTTTCTGTTTACTCCTGATTTGTATTCCGCTCATTGTTAACAGTAGCCAAAAATTTACCCAGTCCTATCGTACATATTATCAACTTGAAGCCTTACGTGATCTGGCAGACCTCGCCAATAAAATTTCCAGAGAACGTGGTCCAGCTAATATGCTGATGATCAGTTCGGCTGATGAATTTAAACAAAAACAAGAAATGCTGCTGGAATATCGCGCTAAAGTAGATGATCAATTGGAACATACCGCGCAACAATTAAAAGAGAGTGGTTTTAATGAGCTGAGTCAACAGATCTATACGGTATTAAAGCCCAGTCTTGAATATGGTCGTCAGCAAGTCGATGCCTATGTCGCGCTACCTTATGATGAGCGCAATGCAGCCCAGCTGGATACCAGTATTCTGGCAATGTTTCAGGTCTGGGATAATAGTCGCCGGTTGCTTAAAAGTTTGGTGATCGAGTCGGATGTTTCTTCGAGTAAAATTGCCCATTTTGTTTCCCAGATTTTATTGTTAGCGGATCTGCGCGATCAGGCCGGACGGGTGGTTTCCAATATTACAGCCCCTGTTACCTTTGGAGAGACGATTCCAGAACAAAACCGCAATCGTAGTCTGCAAACCCAATATCGGGTACGTTACTTGTGGGATTTAATTGACACGGTACAACCCAAAGAAGACAAAACCCCAGAATTTATCAAGTTGCATCAGGATATTAAAAAATATTTTATTGATCAGGGGATTCCTTTAGCAGCAAGTCTGATTGAGGATAGTTTGCAGCATCGTCCTTATCATTTAACGGCGATGCAAATTAGTGAAATGATAGGGGATCATTTTGCCAAAGTCGTAGATATGCAAAGCTATCTGTTGCAATATAGCCATGATGTCGCGCAAAAAGAAATGCGGTCGAATTTAAAATATTTGATTGGAACCATCGTAATTTCACTGATTTCTTTAATGACTGCTATTTCCAGTATGGTGTTTGCACGCCGACATATCTTTTTGCCATTAATTCATGCACGTAAAATTTTGTTTGATTTGTCTAGTTCAGCGAAAACAGATAGTTCTGCACTTCAGTCTCTTTCTAAAGATAATTCGGACAGTTTATTTGCCGGAATTAAAAAGCTGCAGCAGATGTTGCAACAACGTGATGCACTGGAGTTTAGATTAAAAAATATTGCTCATTCAGATCCTTTAACAGGCTTATCTAACCGTTTTGCACTGGATGAATACATTCGTTTTCTAGAACAAAGCCCATCTCAGTTTAGCCAGACTTGTTTGATGATTATTGATATTGACCACTTTAAGCAGGTAAATGATCAGTATGGACATATTGTTGGGGATGAGATTATTCAGCTAGTTGCACAGTGTTTAAAATCGAATGTCCGGACTTCGGATTTGTTGGTGCGTTATGGTGGAGATGAGTTTCTGGTTCTGATTGAAAATATTGAACTGGAAAATGCTTTGCAAATTGCTGAAAAAATTTGTCGTGAGATTGAGGCTGCCAGCATCCAGAATAAAGCAGGCGAGCGGATTCAAGTTTCAGTCAGTATTGGTGTAGCAGTGGGGGCATCATCTTGGGTCAATCTATTTACTCAAGCGGATAAGGCATTGTTTGGGGCAAAAGCGAAAGGGCGAAATGCAGTGGCGGAGGCTTAGATTTTTTTAAGCTACCTACTTTATTTATCCTTTAGGAAAAGAAGCTTCTTCTACTGGATACGTAAAAGAAAAGATAGAGTCTTATCATATTTAAAATCTTCCCTCGCCCTCCTTTATAAAAGGAGGGAATTTCTTTCTTAAATAAGAAAGACTAGGGAAGTGATTTGTTATTATTTTAACAACGGCTTTAAGAACTTCGCAGTATGTGAAACCTTATTCTTCGCCACTTCTTCAGGCGTACCTTCAGCAATAATCATACCGCCACCAGCACCACCTTCAGGACCGAGATCCACAATCCAGTCTGCGGTTTTAATTACATCCAGATTATGTTCAATCACCACAATGGTATTTCCCTTGTTGCGTAGCTCATGCAGGATGTCTAATAATTTGGCAATGTCATGGAAATGCAGACCAGTTGTTGGTTCATCCAGCACATATAAGGTTTTGCTGGTATCGCGTTTTGCCAGTTCACGGGCCAGTTTCACACGTTGGGCTTCACCACCAGAAAGGGTAGTCGCAGATTGTCCCAGACGGATATAACCCAGACCCACCTGATGTAGAGTTTCTAGACGGCGGTGAATCACTGGAATCGCATCAAAGAAATGCATCGCATCTTCAACGGTCATTTCCAGGACGTCAGAAATATTTTTGCCCTTGTAATTCACTTCCAGCGTTTCACGGTTATAACGCTTGCCATGACAAGCATCACAAGGCACATACATGTCGGGCAGGAAGTGCATTGCCACCTTAATCATGCCGTCACCTTCACAGGCTTCACAGCGACCGCCTTTCACGTTAAAGGAGAAACGGCCAGCGGTATAACCACGGGCTTTGGCTTCCTGAGTCTGCGAAAACAGTTCACGAATTGGGGTAAATAGACCAGTATAGGTTGCCGGATTCGAACGTGGGGTACGTCCAATCGGGCTTTGGTCAATATCCACCACTTTATCCAGGTACTGCAGACCATCGATGGAATCAAATTTTTCGGCGGTCAGCGTGGTCGCGCCATTTAACTGGGTTGCTGCCAGTGGCAACAGGGTACGGTTAATCAATGTCGATTTACCAGAACCAGACACCCCGGTGATACAGGTCATCACACCTAACGGAATAGTTAAGTCGACATTTTTCAGGTTGTGCCCGGCAGCTCCCATCAACTTAATCTGTTCTTCCGGTTTTGGCGGTTTGGTGCGCTGTTTTGGCACTTCAATTTTCAGCTCACCTGACAGGTATTTACCGGTGAGTGAGTTTTTATTGGCTGCCAGTTCTTTATAGTTACCTTCGGCGATCACATGACCGCCATGCACACCGGCACCCGGACCGATATCAATAATATGGTCGGCAGCACGAATGGCATCTTCATCATGTTCTACGACTAATACGGTATTACCCAGATCACGCAGACGCACCAAAGTTTCGAGCAGGCGGTCATTGTCGCGCTGGTGCAGACCAATCGATGGTTCATCCAGGACATACATCACGCCCATCAGGCCGGCACCAATCTGCGAAGCCAGACGGATACGCTGTGCTTCACCACCAGACAGGGTTTCCGCAGAACGTGACAGGCTGAGATAGTTCAGGCCAACAGATACTAGGAAGTGCAGACGTTCACGGATTTCCTTGAAAATCTTGTCGGCAATTTCACCTTTGGCTCCTTCAAGGTTGAGACCCTGATAATAGCTTTCAGCATCACCAATCGACATTTTGGTGATTTCAGCGATGGTCTTGTCTTTCACCCGGACATGACGGGAAATTTCATTCAGACGTGAACCCCCGCAGGCATCACAAGCCGCATTAGACAGATACTGGGCCAGGTCATCACGCACATAATTGCTTTCGGTTTCACGGTAGCGGCGTTCTAAATGTGGCAATACACCTTCAAATGGAATCACGCGGTTATGACGACGGCCACGTTCATCGATATAGCTGAGGTCGATTTTTTCCCGCCCGGTACCATACAGAAGTTTCTTTTTAACATCAGCTTCCAGTTGATTCCAAGGCGTGTCCAGCGAATAGCCAAAGTGATTCGCTACTTTCTCAATCATACTGTAATAATATGGACGCTGACGGTCCCAGCCGCGAATCGCGCCTTGGCTCAGGCTGAGTTCAGGATTCGGAATCAGTTTTTCGGCACTGAAATGGCTGCGGGTACCTAGGCCATCACAGACCGGGCATGCGCCGAACGGGTTGTTGAACGAGAATAAGCGTGGTTCCAGCTCCGCCACGGCACGGTCACATTCCGGGCAGGAGTGCTTGGCTGAGAAAACACGGTCCGGCTGCTCGCCTTTCATCCAGGACAGGATGGCAATATCCCCACCCAGACGCAGGGCAGTTTCAAAACTTTCCGCAATCCGGTTGCCAAGGTCATCACGCACTTTAAAACGGTCGACCACCACTTCAATGGTGTGTTTTTTCTTTTTATCCAGTTCTGGTGGCGGATCGATTTCTACTATCTCACCATCCACGCGGGCACGCACGAAGCCCTGGCTTTGTAACTGTTCGAACAGTGCCGAGTATTCACCCTTACGCTCACGTACTACAGGCGCCAGCAGCATCAGCGCTGTGCCTTCTTCCAGGGCTTTCACGGCATCGACCATTTCTGTCACGGTTTGCGCGACCATTGGCAGGTCATGCTCAGGGCAATATGGGGTACCGACACGGGCATACAGCAGACGTAAATAGTCGTAAATTTCCGTGATGGTTCCCACAGTAGAACGCGGGTTATGGCTGGTGGATTTCTGCTCGATGGCAATCGCCGGGCTTAGCCCTTCAATTGAATCGACTTCTGGTTTTTCCATCTGGGACAGGAACTGGCGCGCATAGGCAGACAGTGATTCGACATAGCGACGCTGGCCTTCGGCATAGAGGGTATCAAATGCCAGTGAGGATTTACCTGAACCGGAGAGTCCCGTAATCACCACAAACTTGTCGCGTGGAATATCAAGGTTCACATTCTTAAGGTTATGCGTACGTGCACCTCGAATACGGATATGACTTTGGCTCATGCAATAATCCTGGATGATTCTTTTAAAAACCTATATATGATAGCGCATGAAAAATGTTCAAGTGCAAAGATTAGTACATTTAACGTCAAGTTATGACGGTTGAGTTCAGCCATCTGTCTCAATTTACAAACAAAAGTAAATATCTGAACAGTTAAATGAAGTTTTTATAAAATTTTTTAGATCAGAAATAAGACCGTATCAGCATGCCCATGTTGAAGTAGCTAGGCAAGTCTAAAGATTAACCAATTGCAAAATCGAAAAATAATCAAAAACAGACAGGGAATTGCTTTGGTTTCATCCATAAAAGTTTCATAATGGCGGCAAATTTTCACAGAAATTCATTTTTTGTACTGCGAAATGATTTTTGAATTCTACTTAATACAAGGTCGATTTGTATGTTGAAACATTTTGGTTTCTCATTTGCATTTTCGATTGTGTGTCTTAGTTTAGCAGCATACTGGGGCTTTACCCACGGCCCTGAAGCCGGTCTGCAAACCATGTTCACAGCACTGACCATCACTGCAATTCTTGCAATCATGGAAGTGTCGTTGTCGTTTGATAACGCGGTTGTCAATGCCTCAGTCCTGCGTGGCTGGGATCACTTCTGGAAAATGGTCTTCCTGACCGTCGGGATCCTGGTCGCCGTGTTCGGGATGCGTCTGATTTTCCCGGTGGTGATTGTAGCTGTCACTGCCAACATGGGTTTTATGGAGGTGGTGCAGCTCGCGTTAAATGCACCGAAGGAATATTCAGCCAAACTGATGGCGCATCATGCGGAGATTTCTGCCTTTGGTGGTGCCTTCCTGATGCTGGTGTTCCTGAACTTCTTCCTGGATGAAGAAAAAGATACGCACTGGTTCCGCATGCTGGAACGCCGTCTGGCGCATCTAGCCAATGTTCCAGCGATGTCAGTTTTTATTACCCTAATTGCCTTGCTGGTCATGGATGCGCAGATCGTAGAAGAGAAGCGTCTAGATGTGATGCTGGCGGGGATCTGGGGCATTGTGGTCTATATCGGGGTGCAGGTGCTGAGTCATATGCTTGGTGGTGAACCGGAAGTGGACGAAGAAGGCAATGCCATTCGCCACGATGCTGAAGGTGTACCAACGGGTGTAGTGAAAGCCGGTTTTGGTGGTTTCTTGTACTTAGAAGTACTGGATGCCTCTTTCAGTTTTGATGGTGTGATCGGTGCTTTCGCGATTACTTCCGATGTGGTGATCATCATGTTGGGTTTGGCGATCGGTGCGATGTTTGTACGTTCGATGACTATTTATCTGGTCGATAGAGGCACGCTAGATTCTTATATCTATCTGGAACACGGGGCACACTACGCGATTGGTGCTTTGGCATTCATCATGCTGGCAAGCAGCACCGGTGTACATATTCCGGAAGTGGTGACTGGCCTGATCGGTGTGGCATTTATTATCTGGGCGGTGATTGCATCAATCCAGTACACCAAGCATGAGCAGAGAAAAATCAAAAAATAATTTTCTCTTCCTCATCAAAGCGTGGCTCCGGCCGCGCTTTTTCTTTTTCAGCTCCTTATCAGTTTTAATTTCAAATAAAATTCCTGCATCCATTCCGGCTGAATGTCCTATAATCTTCGCCTGAAGATCCACCAATTGAACTGTCAAAATTTATGATGAATGCCATAGAACGTCGCTCAACCTTTGCACTGAGTAGTATTTTTGCGCTGCGCATGCTTGGGTTGTTTATGATTATCCCTGTATTCTCGGTTGCAGGGCAGTCATATCAATATGCGACACCGGCATTGATTGGTCTGGCTGTGGGAATCTATGGCCTGACCCAGGCGATTTTACAGATTCCATTTAGTCTGATTGCGGACCGTTATAGCCGAAAGCCACTGGTGGTTTTAGGTCTGCTGCTGTTTGCGATTGGTGGAGCAATTGCGGCAATGTCGGATACTATTTATGGCGTGATCATTGGTCGTGCTATTGCAGGTGGTGGGGCAGTATCAGCGGTAGTGATGGCCCTGCTGGCAGATGTCACCCGTGAAGAAAATCGCATGAAAGCCATGGCAACCATGGGCATGAGTATCGGCCTGTCCTTTGTGGTTGCTTTCACTTTGGGCCCTTGGCTAACGGGTCTGGTCGGCATTTCTGGCCTGTTCTGGGTGACCACCATTATGGGTCTGGCAGCAATTGTGATGTTACTGATGGTCCCGAAAGTGACCCGTCATCATCGTAACTTCCAGCAGGGTTATCTGACCCAGCTAAAACAGGTGCTGAAAATGGGTGACCTGAACCGCCTGCATGTCTCGGTATTCAGCCTTCATCTTCTTCTCACTGCGATGTTTATCTATGTGCCATCGCAGCTGATTGAGTTTGCAGATATTCCATTGGCCAGCCATGGCTGGGTATATCTGCCATTGCTGGTGGTAAGCCTATTCTTTGCTTTCCCGAGCATTATTCTGGCGGAAAAATACCGCAAAATGCGTAGCATTTTCCTTACCGCAATTGCGGGGATTATCTTAGGATTATTGGTGCTGATTTTTGGCTTTGAATCTAAATATATTCTACTAACTGGTCTGGGGCTGTTCTTTATTGCCTTTAACGTAATGGAAGCGTTATTGCCATCCTGGCTGTCGAAAGCAGCGCCAATTCAGTCCAAAGCCACAGCCATGGGTGTGAATGCCAGCAGCCAGTTCCTGGGCGCGTTCTTTGGCGGTACCGTAGGCGGACAACTTTTGTTGCTGAATGATACCGCGATGGGTTGGAGTATCCTGACTGCGATTGCTATAATTTGGCTGGTCATCAGTTTCGGGCTGGCTCAGCCGCGTTACCTGTCCTCTCTGGTACTCCGTCTGCCTGAAAACCGACAAACAGATGAATGGACTTCCCAGCTTTTATCTATTCATGGTATTGAAGAAGTTGTGGTGATGTCTGAACAGCAAGTGGCCTATGTCAAGGTTGATAAACAGCAGATCGATGATTCTGCGCGACAACAATTAACGCACTTGTTAGGTAAAGAGGTAGCCATTTAAGCATAACTCTTATAAAGTAAAATACAGAAACAAATAGGAAGTAAAGATCTCATGCGTGGTGTAAATAAGGTTATTTTGGTAGGTACTTTAGGTCGAGATCCAGAAACAAAAACTTTCCCCAATGGGGGTTCTCTCACTCAATTCTCTATCGCAACCAGCGAATCTTGGACGGACAAGAATACTGGCGAGCGTAAAGAACAAACTGAATGGCACCGTATTGTATTGCACAACCGTCTAGGCGAAATCGCACAGCAGTACCTGCGTAAAGGTTCTAAAGTTTATATCGAAGGTTCATTGCGTACCCGTCAATGGACAGACCAAAATGGTCAGGAACGTTACACCACCGAAATTCGTGGTGAGCAGATGCAAATGCTGGATTCAGGCCGTGCCCAAGGTGGTGAACAGTCTGACAACGGTGGCTTTGCGCAACCGCGCTTTAACAACAATAACCAGCAAGGTGGTTATGCGAATCAAGGCGGTTATGGCGCACCACAACAAGGTGGCTTTAACAATAATGCACCTGCAGGCAATGGCTATGGCAACAACCCGGGCGGTTTTGCACCAAAAGCAGCGCCAGCAGCAGTTGCAGCACCAGCAGCAGACTTAGATGACGATTTACCGTTCTAACTTGTACAATATATAAATATTGTATTTAAGATAAAATTGATTTGAATCTATTTTGATTCAAATATTTATCTAAAAATATAGCTTCTTTTATTTTTTTAAAATAAGAGAGGCTATTTTTTTATAAAAATTAAATTAGAAGTGCGTATATTATTTATTTGGTTAAATTGGTATTTAAATAATAATTTAATTCGCAGATTCAAATCCCAAGTGCGACACATTTGTAGTTAGTTGAAAAAGTTAGGTGTATTCATAGAATCATTAGACT
>NZ_JPQO01000216.1 GCF_000773685.1 Acinetobacter sp. HR7
ACGGCTAAAGGGATAAAAATAAAAAACCGGATCAACTGATCCGGTTTTTTTATCATCACGAAGTTAAGCTTCCAAACCTACATTTACTAAAGGCTGTTCGACTTCAAATGATGGTGGAATTAGTACAGTTTTGCGTAGCTCTGGTAACTGCTCTGGATAGTCCAGGGTGTAGTGCAGGCCACGGGATTCCTTACGCTGCATGGCACAACGCACAATCATTTCAGACACCAGTACCAGGTTACGCAGCTCGATCAGGTTTTTGCTGACCTGATAGTCCTGATAATATTCGGTGATTTCTCTTTTCAGCATCTCGATACGGTGCAGGGCACGTTCCAGTCGCTTGGTGGTGCGGACAATACCGACATAGTTCCACATGGTCTGACGCAGTTCATCCCAGTTTTGCAGAATCACGACATCTTCATCGGGGTTAGTGACCTGAGAATCGTCCCATTCTGGTACTTCGGGAACGGGTTGATCCGCCTTGAAGTTTTCCTGAATGTGTTTGGCTGCGCTCATACCGTAAACGAAACATTCCAAGAGTGAGTTACTGGCCATACGATTCGCGCCATGCAGACCCGTATAAGAAGTTTCACCAATCGCATACAGACCCACAATATCGGTCTGGCTGTTTTTATCTACGACAACACCACCGCAGGTATAGTGCGCTGCAGGCACGACTGGAATCATATCTTTGGTGATATCTATACCGAGTTCAAGCAGGCGGGCATACAGAGTTGGGAAGTGCTCTTTGATGAAGGTTTCATCTTTGTGAGTGATATCCAGCCAGACATGACGGATACCCAGACGTTTGATCTCATAGTCAATCGCACGCGCCACGATATCTCGTGGTGCCAATTCAGCACGCTCGTCAAAGCGTAACATAAAACGTTCACCATCTGGCAGACGCAGATAAGCACCTTCACCACGCATGGCTTCAGTAATCAGGAATGAACGTGCCTGTGGATGATACAGACAGGTAGGATGGAACTGGTTAAACTCCATATTGGCAACGCGACAGCCGGCACGATAGGCCATCGCAATTCCGTCACCAGTCGCAATATCTGGATTGGACGTATACAAATAGGCTTTCATAGCACCGCCACATGCCAAGGCAGTAGATGGTGCCAGGAAAGTATGCACTTTTTGCGTGGTTTCATCTAAAGCATACAGTCCTAGTGCTCGGTTTTCACCAGCATGGCCAAGTTTTTTCGAGCAAATCAGGTCGATTGCAATGTAATTTTCAAAAATATGAATATTCTGTTTTTCTTGTGCGCGTTGAACCAGTGTGGTGGAAATCGCGCGTCCAGTCGCATCGGCAGCGTGAATGATGCGGCGTTGAGAGTGGCCGCCTTCACGGGTCAGGTGTAGTTGTTCCTGTTCATCTAAGGTGAACTGCACGCCATGTTTCAGCAGAAAATCGACCGAAGGTTTGCCACCTTCTACTGTCTGTCGTACTGCATCAATTTCACATAGTTGCGCCCCAGCAACCATGGTGTCATCGATATGCTGTTCAATCGAATCCGTTTCATCCAGCACGGCTGCAACGCCACCTTGTGCATAAAAGGTACTTGCATCCGTTAGTGTTGATTTGGCTAAAACTGCAATGTTGAAATGATCTGGAAGAGATAAGGCTAAACTTAGACCAGCGCCGCCACTGCCCACAATAATCACATCAAAATGATGTGTCGTGTGTAAATTAGACATGTCCATCAGCTAACTTAGAAAAAAAGTTCGGTTATAACAGCGCTTTTCAGTACAAAATGCAAGCATTTATCTGCTCATAAATTAATGAAAAAAAGTAATGAACGTGGAAACTTTGGTCTTTGAAAAATGACATAATGCCAATATTTAAAATAAGAACATTTTGTTACTTAAAAATTGTATCGTTTGTGATAAAACTTTTTTAAAAAAAGATTTATCAATCATTTGAGTGAATAAATATATGAAAATCTTGGATGTTAAACATGGGATATTTGCAGCAACGCTGACAATGACGGCGGTGCAGGCGGGGGCAGCCACTCCAGTAGATTTTTCAAATCTTGTTGCACAAGTCAGTCCAGCTGTAGTTAGTGTTAATGTGGTCAAAAAAATGACCGAAGAAGAGCTGTTGCAGCAACAGATTCCTGACATTTTGCGCCGTTTCTTTGGCAATCAGGTGGTGATTCCACAACCACGTGCTCCACAGGAAAAAACGGGGTATGGCAGTGCTTTCTTTATCAGTAAAGATGGTTATCTGCTCACCAACCATCACGTGATTGAAAATGCATCCAGAGTGACGATTGTTTTAAATGACCGCCGTGAAATTGATGCGACGGTAGTGGGGAGTGATGAACGTACTGACGTCGCTTTATTGAAGGTGAATGGTTCAGGCTTCCCGGAACTGCGTACGGGTGATGTGGATAAACTGCGTGTGGGTGAACCTGTACTTGCGATTGGTTCACCATTTGGTTTTGACTATTCAGCATCTGCGGGAATTGTTAGTGCCAAGATGCGGAATATGATGGGTGAAACTGCGGTTCCATTTATTCAGACTGATGTGGCACTGAATCCAGGTAACTCGGGTGGTCCACTGTTTAACCAGCGTGGTGAAGTTGTTGGTGTGAACTCGCGTATCTTTAGTGGTACCGGGGGGTATATGGGCCTGTCATTCTCTATTCCGATCGATGTGGCGATGGAAGTGGCGGATCAGTTAAAACGCAATGGTAAAGTTACCCGTTCTTATCTAGGCGTGAGCTTGCAGGATATCGACCGTAACTTGGCAGAATCTTATAAACTGGATAAGCCGGAAGGTTCCTTAGTTACTCAGGTCGCTCCAAATTCTCCAGCAGCGAAGGCGGGTCTACAAGCTGGTGATGTAATTTTGAAATACAACGGAACCGGTATTTCCCGTACCAGCGAATTGCTGAATTATCTCAACCGTTCAGCTCCGAAACAGCAGATTCAGCTAGAAGTGCTGCGTGATGACAAACGCCGTAATATTAATGCGACCTTGACCACAGCACCGGATGATACACCTGCACAAGCATCTAGTCAGGCTGGAAAATCCAAAGGGCCAGTGATTGGTGTAACGATCCGTAACCTGACGCCAAATGAAATGAGCAGTCTGGATATAAAAGGTGGTGTGGTGATTCAGGATGTGCGTCCAGGTGGTGTTGCTGCTCAAGCGCGGATCATGCCAAATGATGTGGTGACTCAAATCAATGGTAAAGCGATTTTGAACAGTAATCAGTTTGTGGAAGAAGTATCTGAACTGAAAAAAGGTACTGTGGCGCGTGTGGCATTGATTCGCCAAGGTCAACGTGTGATTGTCGGTATGCGTATTACCTGATCAGACTCAACACATGAATAAAACCGCCTTTTATAGGCGGTTTTTTATTTTTGGCAATTTACCTGTTGAATAAATTCGGTAGACTCTAATGCGCTATAAAATCTAAAGGATAAGAGACGCGTGAAGGGTATTTTTGACCTGAAATTAACCGTAAAACCAGAACATATTGATGTGCTGGGTCATGTGAATAATGTGGTGTATGTGCAGTGGATGCAGGATGTGGCGACAGCCCATATTGAACAGATCGGACTGGGACTGCAGCAGTATCTGGAACTCAAACATGCCATGGTCGCAGTTGAGCATCATGTGCAGTACCGCAAGGCGGCTTTTGAAGGGGATGAACTGATCCTGCGTACCTGGTTGAATGATATCAATGCGCTGTACTCCTTCCGTCAATATGCGTTTTATCGTCCAGCTGATCAGAGCCTATTATTCACGGGCAGTACCCAATGGGCCTGTGTAGAAATTGCGACGGGTCGACCTAAACGCATGTCACCAACCTTTGTGAACGCTTACCAGCCATTATCCGAAGACATCAATCCTTTTGATTTTAGTCAATTGTATCTGGCAGATTAAATTTTCTAATTTGGAATTAGCATTATAACTTTTTGTTGCTATTCAAATGTCTTGCAGTGCAAGGAGAAATATAATTCTTTTTCTGTAACTGCATTCTGCTATAATCCTCGGCAATTTCTATTCGGCTTTGCTATGCAATTTTTTTATATTGCATGGCGTGTTTTGTTCTCAAGGTAGCCCATGGCGCAAGCTAAAAAATCTGTTGATATTAAAAACATTCGTAACTTCTCGATTATTGCGCATATCGACCACGGTAAATCCACCCTGGCGGATCGTTTTATTCAAACCTGTGGTGGTTTGCAGGATCGTGAAATGCAGGCTCAGGTTCTGGACTCCATGGAGCTTGAACGCGAACGTGGGATTACCATTAAAGCGGCATCGGTGACCTTGTACTATACCCATCCGAATGGCCAGGAATATCAGCTGAACTTCATTGATACTCCGGGACACGTAGACTTCTCGTATGAAGTATCTCGTTCACTGGCAGCCTGTGAAGGTGCTTTACTCGTTGTTGATGCAGCACAGGGTGTAGAAGCCCAGTCTGTAGCGAACTGCTATACCGCAATTGAGCAAGGTCTAGAAGTTCTTCCCGTCCTGAACAAGATTGACCTGCCACAGGCTGAACCTGAACGTGTGATTCAGGAAATTGAAGATATTATCGGGATTGAAGCAACGGATGCGCCAACCTGTTCCGCAAAAACCGGTTTAGGTATCGAAGGCGTACTGGAAACCTTAGTCGACCGTATTCCAGCACCAACCGGTGACCGTGAGGCACCATTACAAGCTCTAATTATCGACTCGTGGTTCGATAACTACCTTGGCGTTGTATCTCTGGTCCGTATCAAACAAGGTCGCGTACGTAAAGGCGACAAGATGCTAGTCAAATCTACCGGCCAGACCCACATCATTACTTCAGTCGGTATCTTCAATCCAAAACATACTGAAACCGACATGCTCGAAGCGGGTGAAGTGGGCTTTGTGATTGCCGGTATTAAAGACATTTTCGGTGCGCCAGTCGGTGATACCATCACGCTAGCAAGTACGCCTGAAGTACCAACATTACCTGGTTTCAAAAAAGTAAAACCTCAGGTCTATGCAGGTCTGTTCCCAATTGATTCCAGCGATTTTGAACCGTTCCGTGAAGCACTGCATAAACTGCAGATTAATGACTCGGCGCTGTTCTTCGAGCCGGAAAGCTCAGATGCATTGGGCTTCGGTTTCCGTTGTGGCTTCCTCGGTATGCTGCATATGGAAATCGTACAGGAGCGTCTGGAACGAGAATACGATCTGGATCTGATTTCTTCTGCACCAACAGTAATTTACGAAGCTGTGTTGAAAAATGGTCAAACCGTTTATATCGACAGTCCGTCTAAGATGCCGGATGGTTCGACCGTTGAAGACCTGCGTGAACCGATTGCTGAGTGTCATATCTTGGTACCACAGGAATATGTCGGTAACGTGATGACCCTATGTGTGGAACGCCGTGGTGTACAGAAAGATATGAAGTTCCTGGGGAACCAGGTTTCGATTACTTTTGACATTCCAATGGCAGAAGTGGTGATGGACTTCTTCGATAAGTTGAAGTCTTGCTCACGTGGTTTTGCTTCACTGGATTACAACTTCGTGCGTTTTGAAAGCTCGTCACTGGTGAAAGTCGATGTCCTGATTAATGGTGAAAAAGTCGATGCTTTGGCGATGATTTGTCACCGTCAGGATGCTCGTCACCGTGGTATTGCACTGGTTGAAAAAATGAAAGATCTGATTCCACGTCAGATGTTCGATGTGGCAATTCAGGCTGCGATCGGTGCGCAAATTATTGCCCGTTCTACCGTAAAGGCAATGCGTAAAAACGTATTGGCGAAATGTTATGGTGGTGACGTATCTCGTAAGAAGAAACTGCTTGCGAAACAGAAAGAAGGTAAGAAACGTATGAAACAGGTGGGTAGTGTTGAAATCCCACAGGAAGCGTTCTTAGCTGTGCTGAAAGTCGAACGCTAATATTATAAGGATAATAAACCCATGGATTTTGATTTTAATTTAATACTTGTTCCTGCTACGCTGTTTTTTATTGCGGTCTGGCTGCTTGATAAGTTTGTGCTAAAACAGCGACAGACAAAGGGCAAGGGCAATGAGAATGTAATCATTACCTGGGCTTATGATTTCTGGCCAGTACTCACCGTGGTGCTGGTACTGCGTTCCTTTCTATACGAACCATTCAATATTCCATCAGATTCGATGGTGCCAACGCTGGAAACCGGTGATTTTATTCTGGTCAATAAATATGACTATGGGGTGAAATTACCGATCGTGAATACCAAAATCATTGATACCGGCAGTCCGGAACGTGGTGATGTGATTGTATTCCGCTACCCACCGCAACCGGGCATTAGCTACATCAAACGCGTGGTGGGTTTGCCGGGTGATCATATTGTTTATGATCATGGTCAATTGACCATTAACGGTCAAAAAGTGCCAAAAGTTCCGGTGGAATTTAGCCGCGAAAAAGACCAATTAGATACACCAGTATCGATCTATCACAAAGAGACTTTGGGCGAGCACACCTTTACCATGCGTGAGCTGGAAGGGGTGAATGTGGCTCGTCAGGCACCATTTATCAACTTTGTGGAAAATGGTAAATATTCAGGTGAAAATGGTTTATATTGGGAAGTAAAAGTTCCAGAAGGTCATTACTTTGCGATGGGGGATAATCGCGATCAAAGTGCTGACAGCCGTTTCTGGGGATTTGTTCCGGAAGAGAATTTAACTGGCCGTGCGTTCTATGTCTGGATGCATAAGGAACCAGGTTTTAAATTGCCTTCGTTCAGTCGAAACGGAACAATTGATTAATTAAATTGTTTCACTTCAGGAAAATAAAAAAATGAGACATCAACAAGGTGCATCTTATGTCGCAGTACTTTTTGCGATTATGGGGTTTGCTTTTTTAGCAAAAATTGCAATTGCGGTGTGGGCGCCGTATTTTGATAACCGGATGGTCGAGGGGCAGATTGAGGAATTGATAAAAACCTCACCTGCCAATATTGCACCGGAAAAATTTATCCAGCAACTGGGCCAGCGCCTGACTATGAATAATATTCGGGATTTCGATATCAAGAAAAATATCTTGGTAGAGAATGCAAATGGTCTGTTGGTGAAAACCAATTATGAAGTTCGCAAGAATTTCCTAATGAATATCGATTTAGTGATGAAGTTTGAGAAAGAGTTTGATCAAAGCACAGTCAAAGCTAAATGATGAACGTCTTGCTAAACGTCTTGGCTATCAGTTTAAACAGGCTGATCTGCTAAAACTGGCATTGACTCATCGTTCAGTCAGTCATAAACACAACTACGAGCGCCTGGAATTTCTGGGCGATTCGCTTTTAGGGATGATTATTGCCAATTATCTCTTTACCGCTTACCCGAATGAAAACGAAGGTCGTCTGACGCGTATGCGTGCGACCCTTGTCCGACAGGAAGCGCTAGGAAAAATTGCCAATGATTTAAAATTAAGTCAGAACCTGATTCTCAGTACGGGTGAGCTGAAGTCGGGTGGTCACCACCGTGAGTCGATTCTCGCAGATACCGTCGAGGCGATTATCGGCGCAATCTATGTGGATTGTGGTGATCTTAAAGTGCTCGAAGCCATTGTGTTAAAATGGTACGAACCTTATTTAGACCACATTGAACCAACGGATCAGCTCAAGGATCCAAAATCACGCCTGCAAGAGTATTTACAAGCACGTAAAAAACCTCTCCCGGTTTACGAGGTTGTAGATATTCAGGGCGATGCCCCAAACCAGCACTTCAAGGTAGAGTGTCATGTGGAAGGCTTGCCTGTAATGCTAGGTGAAGGTTCAAGCCGTCGTTTTGCCGAACAGGCAGTTGCGGCGGATATTTTAAAACAGTTGGAGCAAAAGTCTTAATGACTACTCATTCCGATCACATCGATGCTGATCACGAGTCGCAACCAAGCGACAATAATGACTTAATCAGTCAATTTTTCAGTGCTCAAGGTACTGAAATCCCGTCGGATTACCGCAGTGGCTTTGTGGCCATTGTCGGTCGTCCGAACGTGGGGAAATCAACGCTGATGAACCACTTGCTGGGTCAGAAGCTGTCGATTACTTCACGTAAACCGCAAACCACACGTCATAAGATTGTGGGCATTGATTCGCGTGAAAAATCTCAGGCGGTATTTGTAGATACCCCAGGGATGCATAAGAAAGAAGTGCGTGCCATCAACAAAATGATGAACCGTGCGGCACACTCAGCACTACGTGACGTGAATCTGGTGCTGTTTGTGGTGGATGCGAATAAATGGACCCAGAACGATGAACTTGTTCTGGAGAAATTGAAAAATGCAGATATGCCAGTGATTCTGGTGATCAACAAGCTGGATACTTTTGAGAACAAGAATGAAGCCTTACCGCTGATTCAGGAACGTTCTAAATTAATGAACTTTGCTGAAATTGTTCCGGTATCCGCTCTGCGTGGGGCGAACCTTGAACACCTGCGTGATACGATTGCCAAATACCTGCCATTCCAGCCACCACTGTACTCATTTGATCAGCTCACCGACCGTTCAGAGCGCTTCCTGGCTTCTGAAATCATTCGTGAAAAGATCATGCGTCAGCTCGGCGAAGAACTGCCATATGACCTCACTGTTCAGATCGAATCTTTCAAAACTGAAGAGCCGACATTGAACGAAAAAACCGGTCGTATGAAGCCAGCATGTACTTATATTGATGCCACCATTTTTGTTGATCGTCCTGGCCAGAAAGCCATTGTGATTGGTGAAAAAGGTTCCAAACTGAAAAAAATCGGGATGGATGCACGTGTTGATATGGAAAAAATGTTCGAGCAGAAAATCATGCTAACGCTTTGGGTGAAAGTCAAAGGCGGTTGGTCTGATGATGAGCGAGCACTGAAAAGTCTAGGTTATAGCGACATTTAATTGTATAGGAACGGATCATGATGAAATTTTTGGCAGTGGCTGCATGTGTTTTATTCTTGCAGGGCTGTATTCATAAAGTCGTGACTGTTCCTGTAAAAGTTGCCTATAAAACCACAAAAGTCGCAGTCAAAGGCACTGCGGCTGTTGTGGGTGCGGTCATTCCAGATGGGGATGACGAAGAAGATGAAAAATCCAAAAAGAATAAGGATTAAAGCAGCAGCCTATGCGTAATGAAGTGCTGCATGGCTATTTAATTCATCACCGTAAATATCGTGATCGCAGTCATATTGTGCATTTATTTACCCGGGAATACGGCCGTATCGATGGGATACTCAGACAAACTCCACCACCGCAATATCAGCCGATCAGCCTGCAGGCGTCTGGCAAATCCGACCTGAAAAACTTTACTAAACTGGAAATTGTCAATCAGCCGATATTCTTCTTTGGTGATGCCTTTTTTTCCGGTTTTTATCTGAATGAAATTTTACTGCGTCTATGTCCACTTGAAGTGCAGATGCCGCTGACTTTTGCCAAATATGGTGAAACACTGACGGCTTTACAGAAACTTTCCGAACAGGAAAATCCCAATACCTATTTAAAACAGGTTTTACGCCAGTTTGAACATATCTTATTAGAAGAACTTGGCTATGAACTGGATTTTTCGGTCGATGCCAATCAGGCACAGATCAATCCCTTGCAACATTACTATTTTCAGTTGAATGAAGGTTTTATGCCTTCGGCTAAAGCCTTGCGCTCAACCATGTCAGGTCAGCAGATTTTAACAATGCAGCACTATGAAAATGGTAGGGATTTTAATCCAGAACAGTTACAATTACTGACGAAGCTATATCGACAGGTGATCACTGCTTTACTCGGTGACCGACCACTGAAAAGTCGACAATTGTGGATCCAAAATTCTCAATCTCAATCGTAGTTAGGAAAATATTATGGCTGCATTACTTGGTGTCAATATTGACCATGTCGCAACTTTAAGACAAGCACGTGGTACGACGTACCCAGACCCAGTCAATGCTGCATTGATCTGTGAGCAGGCCGGTGCAGAGGGAATTACCCTGCATTTGCGTGAAGACCGCCGACATATTCAGGATGAAGATGTACGTCGTATGCGTCCGGTATTAACTACCCATATGAATCTGGAAATGGCCGTAACTGATGAAATGGTTGCCATTGCCAAAGAAATTAAACCTCAGCATGTCTGCTTTGTGCCTGAAAAGCGTCAGGAAGTTACTACTGAAGGTGGCTTGGATGTTGTGGGGTATTTTGAAGATGTCAAAAAAGCCACTCAAGAACTGACTGCGATTGGCTGCGATGTATCGCTATTTATTGATGCAGACATTGCCCAGATTAATGCTGCAGTGGCTTGTGGTGCACCTACCATTGAGCTGCACACAGGTGCTTATGCGGATGCAGAAACACCTGAAGCACAGCAGGCAGAGCTGGAACGCATTATCAAAGGTGCTGAATATGCAGCATCGAAAGGGTTGGTGGTGAATGCGGGTCATGGTCTGAATCTGGAGAATGTCACTTCAATTGCTGCAATTCCGCAAATTCATGAATTAAACATTGGTCACTCGATTATTGCAGATGCTGTCTTCGTTGGTCTAGCACAAGCAGTTCAACAGATGAAAGCTGCAATTAAAGCTGCGCGTTAAGATTGCAAGAAACATATGTCAAATATTGATTATGATGAGCTTATGAAGCCAGTTATTGGCTTCCTGGGTTGTGAAACACCGAAAGCATGGCTGGATGAAGCTCTACAGAATCTGGATATCCTGATGCAGGATCATGCCAACTGCGAAAAGAAAGCAGCCGGCACCGCGATGAACCTCATGTTCCGTTACAGCTTCTTTACCGATTTACAGGTCAAACTGGCACAGCTGGTCCGTGAAGAAATGCTGCATTATGAGCAGGTGCTAGAATTCATGAACAAGCGTGGCCAGAAATGGATTGGTCTGAGTGCAGGGCGTTATGCAGGCGGGTTGCGTAAGGAAATCCGGACTTATGAACCAGAAGCACTGATTGATGTGCTGGTGATTGGTGCATTTGTAGAAGCACGCTCCTGTGAGCGTTTCTATTCGCTTGCACCATTGGTTGATGAGGAACTAGGACGTTACTACCGTTATCTACTCAAGTCTGAATCTCGCCATTATGAAGACTATCTGGCCTTGGCGCTGGATGTAGCTAAAACAGCGAAACTAAAAAATCCGGAAGAGGATATTCAGGATCGTATTAATCATATCCGTGAAGTGGAAAAGAACCTGATTTTAAGTCTGGATGATACTTTCCGTTTCCATAGTGGTGTGCCAGCCCAAGCGGCTTAAAAATCACTTTAAAAAATCCTCCGTAATGGGGTAATGCCAGTCAGTTAAGAGATTGACTGGCATTTTTTTTGGGTATTTCTGTGGTTTCCCTTTCACAACTCGT
>NZ_JPQO01000217.1 GCF_000773685.1 Acinetobacter sp. HR7
AAATTGTGGGACAGCAATGCCTGTAGCGGTCGCTTTTTTATTGCCTGAATTTTTAAAGGTCTGTTAAAGCAGGTAATGCAGATCAGCTTCCGGATGTTTCTGTTTCACCAAATTCTTGGCCTGTGAATAGATCTGATCGCTACGCAGTGGCCCATAAAAATCGCAAAACACCTGATACAGGCTGGTAATAGCTTTGTCATACAGCTTGGAAGGTACACAACTCAATAAATCCATACCCGGTTGAAGGCTTGCCTGCATCAAGACCTGATCTTTAACCAGCTGTTGGGCAAGCTCCAACAAGAAATCTTTGCGGTCTGCAGCCTGGACTTGTGCTAATACATTTTCAGTAAAATCCTGATAGGCCTGATATTGAGCCATCTGATTCAGTGAAACTGTCTCAACTTTCTTCGCTTGGAGTAATTCACCTTTCTCGACCAGAGTCAGTTCATACAGTACCTGTTTCAGCATATCCTTACGGTTTTGCTTTAACTCATCCGTGGTACAGATTTCACTGAGGAAACGATTCAATACAAAAGCCGGCTGTTCACTATATTCCTGCTCCCAATAGCCCACGATCTGCTCCAGGTGGGATCCATGAAAATACTGCTGGAGTCCACGCTGGATAGCTTGCTTGCGTTGCTCCAGATTAAGCACTTCTGCACTCATATCGTTTCCCCCTGTTTATTAATGTCGTTGAGTAATGTTGTCAGTTTCAAAAGTGACATCACGCTGGAATTCCGGATAAGACAATTCCGCATGTTCGGTATAGTCCAGACCACGTTGCTCATGCTGCGGACTGACACGCAAACCACCGAGCATAAGGTGCAGTATTTTGAACACCACAAATGCCACACCAAAGCCCCAGATGAAGCCAGCACCTACACCGAGTGCCTGAATCATAATGATACTGCTATCAAACATCTTGCTTTCATAGAAAATTCCGGCAGCGAGCGTACCCCATGCCCCACAAAAACCATGTACAGTGACTGCATCGACAACATCATCTACTTTGAATTTTTCCAGCACGGCTGGCAGTACACTCACCATTAAGCCCGCAATCAGACCGGTGAGTACCGCATACACCGGGCTCATGGTGGCACAACCTGCAGTAATCCCAACCAGCCCCCCAAGTGAAGCATTGATCGTGGTTCTGATCAAAATGGCTTTACGGCGCATCAAAGCAAATAACATATAAGCGACTGCCGCTGCACAGGCTGCCAGATGCGTATTCAAGGCAATACGACCGATGCTGACATCCGCATTAACCGTTGAAGCGGCATTAAAACCAAACCATGCCAACCACAGAATAAAGCCACCTAAGGCGATTAAAGGCAGGTTATGCCCTGGTAGAAAATGCACCTGACCATTACGACCAAAACGCCCTAAACGTGGCCCTAAAACAATAATGCCTGCCAATGCGACCCAGCCACCAATTGAATGCACCACTGTTGAGCCGGCAAAGTCAATAAAGCCCATGGCTTTCAGCCAGCCTTCACCTTCAAACAGGCTGCCCCATGCCCAGCTGCCAAATACCGGATAAATCAGGCCGCTCACAAAAGCTGCACTTACCACATAGGCCACAAAGTGAATCCGTTCTGCCATCGCGCCACTGGCAATCGTGGTTGCAGTCGCTGCAAACATCATCTGAAAGAACAGCAAGTTCCAGCTCCAGCTATCCAGCTGATCCGGTGCGAAATGCGACAGACCAATCCAGCCACTGTGGTTTACCCCAAACATCAGGCCAAAGCCAATCGCCCAGAACACCACGCCCCCTAGGCAGGCATCCATGTAATTTTTCATTAAAACATTCACGCTATTTTTACTTCTGACCGAGCCACTCTCAATCAGCGCAAAACCGGCCTGCATGAAGAACACCAAAATACCGCCCATCACGACCCAGACACTGTCTAGCGAGATGCGGATTTCCTGGATATTTTTTGCCATTTCTGCCGGTTCAGCTGCAAAAACAGGCAAACTCAATAACCCCAGCAATAGCCCCCAATATTTTGTTCTTATCATCTGATTCCCCTTATTTTCTTAAAGGGGAAATAGCAAGAACAGTGCCATATACTTTATAAATATTTAAAATGATTTATAGAAACAATATATTGAGAATTAGGTCAAATTCTTATCAAGAAGATAATGCAAATTCACATAATAAATAGATATTTTTGATTCATTAATAGGCATTTTTCTGCACAAAAAAAGAACAATAAAAAAACCACCCGAAGGTGGTTTTTATTTTTAATCTCTGTGAGTTCCCCTCTTTTACAAAGAGAGGGGTTAGGGGAGATTTTATAACTCAGTGACCTGTACCATTAATCGCTTTGGTCATGTCTTCCACAACTTTCTTGGCATCACCGAAGATCATCATGGTCTTGTCGTTATAGAACAGATCGTTATCCAGACCCGCATAACCGGTTGCCATAGAACGCTTGATCACCAGGATGGTACGTGCCTTATGAGCTTCCAGAATTGGCATACCGTAAATTGGTGAGTTTGGATCGTCTTTCGCAGCCGGGTTTACCACGTCGTTCGCACCGATCACTAAGACTACATCTGTTGCCGGGAAGTCAGAGTTAATCTCATCCATTTCCAGAATGTCTTCATACGGCACATCAGCTTCTGCCAGTAACACATTCATGTGACCAGGCATACGACCCGCAACCGGGTGAATCGCGAAGCGTACAGTCACGCCCTGCTCTTTTAACAGGTTCGCCAGTTCTTTTACTGCATTCTGTGCACGACCTTGCGCCATACCATAACCTGGTACGATGATCACGCTATCCGCATTTGACATCAGGAAGCCCGCATCATCTGCAGAACCAGAACGATGGTTACGCTGTACCTGTTCGCCTGCAGCAGCACTGGCAGCTGCTGCACCGCCCATTGCGCCACCAAACAATACATTGATGATCGAACGGTTCATCGCCTTACACATGATGTAAGACAGAATCGCACCTGAAGAACCCACCAGCGAACCAGCAACGATCAGCATGTTGTTTTCCAAGGTAAAACCGATACCTGCTGCTGCCCATCCAGAGAATGAGTTCAGTAGCGATACCACCACTGGCATATCACCACCACCGACCGGTGCAATCCATACCCAACCGAATACCAGCGCCAGGCCAGTCATTGCCCAGAACGAAGTCATGTTACCAGTCAGGAAGAAATGAATCCCTGCTGCCAGCATGGCAATAAAAATCAGTGCCTGAACCGGTTTTACCCATGCACCCGAAATGGTTTTCGCCCATTTCTTCGCAGCCAATTTGCCATAAGCAAATACAGACGCTGTAAATGTGATCGCACCCACGAAGCAGCCCACGAACAGTTCGAACAAATGGACCTTGCTCATTTCATGGAAAGCGACACCGTTTGCAGCCAACAGGTCTGGACCCAGCTCAACCAGTTTGTTGTTGTGGATAATCGCAGCTACTGCAATCAAAACTGCAGATAAACCGACCAGCGAGTGCATCAATGCTACAGTTTCTGGCATCTGTGTCATTGGAACAGTTTTGGCACGGGCAATACCTACGATCGCACCCAATACCATCGCGCCCAGAATCATCCAGATCACTGGATTATCCGCAACGAAGAAGGTCGTGATCACCGCAATCGCCATCGCGATCATACCGTAACGGTTACCGGCAATTGCAGTTTTAGGACCAGACAGACCACGCAAGGTCAAGATAAAGAGAATGGCACCAATCAAGTAGAACCAATTTGCATATTCACGAATGAATTCCATCGATTAGCCCTCTTTTTTCTTTTGTTTTGGTTTGAACATTTCCAGCATTCGTGCAGTTACGGCGAAGCCACCGAAAATATTGATGCTTGCCAGGAACACTGCAATTGCACCCAGTACACTCACCACGTTAATGCTCTGGAAATCAACGCTGCCTTCCACACCAATCATTGGCAGACCCACTGTTTGCAGCATGGCACCGACGATAATGATCGAAGACAAAGCGTTGGTCACCGCCATCAACGGCGTATGCAAAGCTGGTGTTACACCCCACACCACGTAGTAACCTACAAAAATGGCAAGGACAAAAATCGTAATAGTTTCAACCATGAGTACTCTCCTTAACCACGCTTTAACAGCACTTGGCCGCCGTGAGTGACGAGTAGGGCTTTTTGAATTTCATCTTCCTGATTGATGGCAAAATTCTTTTCACTATCAAACAATGTTTCTACGAAGTTCAAAACGTTACGTGCATACAGTGCAGAAGCTTCAGTCGCTACAGTTGACGGAATATTTGGTACACCCAGAATCTTCACGCCATTTTCAGTCACGACTGTTTCACCGCATTTAGAACCTTCCACGTTTCCGCCCGATTCCACCGCCATATCCAGAATCACTGAACCCGGTTTCATTTTGGCAACGGTTTCAGCACGGATCAGACGCGGTGCATCACGGCCTGGCAACAATGCTGTGGTAATCACGATATCGGCATTGGAAACCGCTTTATCCACGATCACTGCTTGGTCTTTGATGTACTGTTCACCTGGCATCCAGCCATAACCATTTTTGGCAGCATCCGCAGCTTTCTGCTTTTCTTCTTCAGACATTGGCACGTCAAGCCATTTACCGCCCAAAGATTCCACCTGGTCTTTTGCAGTCGGACGCAAATCTGTTGCTTCAACTACAGCACCTAGACGTTTAGCCGTTGCAATGGCTTGCAGACCTGCTACACCAACGCCCATGATCACGACACGAGCCGGTTTTACTGTACCTGCGGCAGTCATCAACATTGGAAACATGCGCTGATATTCATTCGCAGCAATCAGGACAGATTTATAACCTGCCAGGTTGGCCTGAGAAGACAGGACATCCATGTTTTGCGCACGCGACAAGGTACGTGGCAACAGTTCCAAGGCAAATGCAGACACATTCTGTGCCGCGAATTGGTCAAGCTCGGTATTGCGGTATGGATCAAACATCGCCACAACCGTTGCATTAGCTGGTAATTTTTGAATTTCCTCACCCTTCGGTGCACGAACCTTCAAAATAATCTGGCTACCGGTATAAGCATCATCCGTAAGCGTTGCACCAACCTGTTCATAGGCACTATCGATATAGGCAGCGTTTACCCCTGCACCACGTTCGATCACCACGCTATGACCAGCGCTGATCAATTTCTTTACTGTCTCAGGTGTCGCAGCGACACGATTTTCACCGACGACAGTTTCGGCTGGAATTCCGATCTGCATGAGCGTCCCTCAAGCTAATTTTTTCTTAAGTAAACATCGCGATAACGATGTTTCCCCTCAGGATGTGTTTTTGTTGAATTTTTGGATTCTAATCAAACCGTTTTAAATTACTACCCAATATTTATTTTATAAATACCCATATTTTGAACTGATGATTCATAAAAATACGATTGTCATATAACATTTATAAGTTCAGCTCTAATTTTTTGATTGACTAAATTTATAAGCGATCATCATTCCATTGAAGCCAATTTTCATTCTTGCTGTTTCCCACCTAGCTTAGTTTTTGTTGCCTTGGCTTACATTGATTATTCTGACAGTTCTTGCTTTTTTTCGGACGCATTTATTCTCATTTCTACAGCTCCAGAATACCCCATTTTAGGCACTTTTATTGAGTGTATTTTTCTTCTTTGACATTTTTGACAAATCACATTCTATTTTGAATATGGATCATGATCTACCGAACAGGCTGTTTTCCTATATTTTTTCCATTGTCCACTGATAAAATTTTTAAATTATTTACCACACATAGTGCTTTGTATTAGCTCTTGTGACTTATTCAGCTCAGGTCTAAAAAATCAATAGTAATCGTTAAAAAATAATTTCTGAGTCATTTATTATATTAATATCCAAAACCCTCTGAAGTTCTCAAATTATCATTTATTGCACCATATTTGTGCAAAAAAATAATAGAGTTAGTAATCCTCAAGCGACTACTTTTTCTTCTCGTTTGTTCAATCTAATTTTGGCCATCCATAAAAGAAAAATATTGATCAAATACAGGCCAGCCAAGCTTTAGCAGTTCTTTAGCGGATGCTACCGCGCGGTCTATGTGCAGAATTCTGTTGTATTTTTCTACTTTTAACTTAATTCGTTTTGACCTATAGTGCCTGCAACATTTGCATCGTTTTGATGCCATCATCCAAAATCATTTTCTGCACATAAGGTCACTGTCATGAACCCTGCACTGGATATCAGTCAAAATAAGCCGTTGCTCTGGCTGATGGCGATTGCCTGTGGGCTTTGTGCAGGTGCCAACTATTATTGTCAGCCGCTGATTGCTTCGATTCAACAATATTATCAGGTTCCTGAATCCGAAGTTGCCCTGACGGTAACCTTTGCCCAGGTCTCTTATGCGCTCGGTCTGCTATTTATTGTTCCACTCGGGGATATGCTGAACAAGACCAAGCTGATTCCTGCACTGATGTGCGGTGCCGCGCTGGGTTTGATGCTCTGTGCTACGGCGGTTAATCTGCCAATGCTGTGGGTCGGAACCATTATTGCCGGGCTATTTTCAGTAGCAGCTCAGGTATTAATTCCACTCGCCGCTATGACGGTAAAACCAGAAAAAACCGGTGAAGTGGTTGGCTTTTTGATGAGTGGCCTTTTGGTCGGAATTCTGCTCTCAACCAGTATTGCTGGACTGCTATCCGACCTGATTCACTGGAAAGCGATCTACGTGGCAAGTTCACTCGCCATGTTCAGTCTGGGACTTTATCTGCGTGGTCAGTTACCGACCTTGCCCAAATTCCGCATCAGCTATTCCAGTATTTTCCGCTCCATGGGCAGTTTGCTGGCAGAAGAACCTCGACTGGTACTCCGTTCCTGGACCGGTGCTTTTGCCTTTGCTTCAATGAGCATTTTATTCTCAACCATTGCCCTGTTGCTTACCCAACCCCCGTTTAATCTGGCAGATGTCATGGTCGGTATAGTGACCATGGTTGGGGTATTTGGGGCTTTGTCTACACAGGTGATTGGTAAATGGGCCGACCGTGGCTACATTCGACTACTGACCTGGATTGGCTGTTCGATTCTGGCAGGAAGCTGGCTATTTCTGTATTTCGGCAAAACTTCGCTGATCAGTTATATCTTAGGCTATGCCCTGATTAACTTAGGTCTGGCCATGGTGCATAGTTGCAACCAGAACATCATTTTCCGTCTACGGCCTGATGCCAAGTCCCGGATTAATTCGATTTATATGACCTTGTATTTTATTGGCGGGGCCTGCGGTTCTGCTGCTGGGGTCTACGCCTGGCATCATGGAGGCTGGAGCATGAGTTGCCTGACCGGGCTGGGTTTTGCTGTGGCGGCCAGCTTCTTTGCTCTGATTGACCAGCTCTACCAAGCCCGTGCAGCAAATGCAAAATCTTGATTAGTGGACTTGCACCACCGGATAAAATGGCTTGCCACCATCAATTACACCCGCGCTTTCCAGTAAAATATACAGAAAAGCATGTAGTAATGCTGATAACAGCAGACAACTGTCCTGCATCTGTTTACGGTTGAGCACACTGGCATAACTCACTCCACCCTGTTGGATTTGCTGATGCAAGGTAGACAGGCGATGGAACAGAATAATCAACAAATCCAGTTCCTTTTGATGTTCCAGGGCATCTTGTGCCTCCTGCCGCTCCTGCCCTACTGCTTCACGACAATCCGTTAAACTAATCTTGCCATGCTGATAATTCCAGAAATGCGGAGTCATATAGGAATTGTCCAGCAACGCCTGCAGGCTCGCACTATGACGCTCCCATAAAATTAATCTGATTCTTTTCTCTTTATCTTGCGCGCAAATTTGCCGAAAAAAATGCTCCAGATCCTGCTGGTGTAGCGGTTCTTCGGTTTCTCTGCCATACAGGGCATTCAGACTGATCCACAGACTCAGAAACTGCAGATCATGATCATTTTCTAGCTCAATCGCTTTTTTTAGCCAGCTGAGCGCACGTTGAATCCGTAAATTAAAACCGTCTGAAAACTGTGCTTTATTTATCTTAAAAATCTCCTCCAGCAACATCATTCTTCTTCTCCTTTTCTTCTCCTATTGCCTTCATATTAAACACTTTTCATTTTTAGTAAATCAGTAAATCTGTTATGGGTTCGGTATCTATGTGAATGCTTATTTACACTTTGTAGTTTTGGCCTGAAATGCACTGTTACCCGAGTAATCTCCCTATCCATGAAAGGTCATTTATTTTTATGCTAATATTGCGCCCTCTTCTGCTGGCTTGATGCTCACATCAGCAGCGCGTACCGAAATAGCTGTGGTGCGGTCTCTTCCATTTCTGAAATAAGGCGTGATTTTGAATGACTGATCTCAAGACCATTGAACAACAACTTCAACCACGAATCAGTGTTGCGCCGATGATGGACTGGACCACCAAGGATTACCGTTTTTTTGCACGCCTGTTTAACCTGAATATCATCCTTTATACTGAAATGGTCACTACCGGTGCCATTATTCATGGTGATGCCAAACGTCATCTGGACTTTAATCAGGAAGAACACCCGATAGTGCTGCAACTTGGTGGTTCCAACCCCAAAGAACTGGCAACCTGTACCAAGATGGCACAGGACTGGGGCTATGATGAAGTCAACCTGAATGTCGGCTGTCCAAGTGACCGGGTGCAGAACAACAAGATCGGTGCTTGCCTGATGGCTGAACCGGATCTGGTGGCGGAATGTATCGCTGAAATGCGTAATGCCGTGGATATTCCAGTGACGGTAAAGCACCGAATCGGGATTGATGACATGCAGTCTTATGAAGAGATGCTGCATTTTGTGAATACAGTTGCAAAGACGGGCTGTAACAACTTTATCGTGCATGCACGGATTGCCTTACTACAAGGCCTGTCTCCAAAAGAGAATCGTGAAATTCCACCGCTGCGTTATGAAGATGTCTATCGCCTGAAACAGGATCGTCCCGATCTGATCATTGAAATCAATGGCGGGATCAAGACTTATGCCGAAACTGTGGAACACCTGAAACATGTCGATGGCGTAATGATTGGTCGCGAGGCTTATCACAATCCATACCTGTTGGCTGAACTGGGCCAGTTATGGAACCTCGAAGCACCAGACCGTTTTGACATCATGCAGCAAATGATGCCTTATATTGCCCAGCGCATGGCTGAAGGTGCACCACTCTCCATTATTACCCGCCATATTCTCGGTCTGTTCCAGAACCTGCCAGGAGCACGTAAATGGCGTCAAGCCTTGAGTGGCGGTAATGCCAAAACCCTGAAAGATGTAGAAACTGCACTGTTTAATATTCAGGAAGCGATGAAGCGTACTGAAGAATATTTGCTCGAACAGCAGGTTCAGAATCTATAAAGAAAAAGCACCGTTCATCGGTGCTTTTTTATGGGAATGTCTTAAATATTAATTGGTATAAGCCGTAATATTTCCCACTGGTATGGGTTCCTCCACACGCTGTGAAACCACCACCGGTTCAGGCTCTTCTGTGGCCGGAACTGTGTAACGCACGGATGAATTAAAACCGTCATCTCTTTCAAATTCTGCCGAAATCATTGCCAGTTCTTGCTGTAACTGCCGTTCATATTTCTGGATTTCAACTTCATCGATAAAGGCAAAAGCATCATCTTCAAGTTCCCAGTTATAGCCCTTGCCATCCGGATGGATCAGTACATGCACCGGATAAGATTTACCCTGATATTCCAGCTGGGAAATGGCTTTAAACTCACGGCCATCACGTTCAGTAATTTTGACCTCAAGCACCTTCAACTTATAGTGGCGGTAATCCTGATGAGTATTCAGCTCACGTTGCATCTGGGCTTCAATGTTCCGTGCCAGTTCATCGGTAGAAACAAAGTAACTACACGCGGACAACCACAACATCACGAACAAAAAGCTTATTCTTTTCATACCACCCCCAGTACTCAAATATGTGAGGCTGGAATAATTTAAAATTTATATTGTTATAGAATTATTTTATCTAATTTAAAAGTGTGAAGGAATAGGCAGAAAAATAAATATTTGAGGTCATTTTAAATTTATTCGATCGAATCAACTTCATTTCCGGATCCAATAAAAAAGCCCTGTTCAACAGTAATGCCAGTCAGTTA
>NZ_JPQO01000218.1 GCF_000773685.1 Acinetobacter sp. HR7
AACCCGGTACGGTTCATATTTAAATGAACAGGCATTCTTACTTTAAGTTGGACACCTGTTCTTATTTTACTTGGACAACAAGAATCTAAACCTGCTGCCAATCATCAGCTACCTCTTTCCAATTTACTTCACGAGCAACTGGATTCCCATTCTGATCTTGGTCTATGTTCAGCCGAAAGATGATTCATTTGGACTAATACAGGCAATTCCGAAGCCCAACCAAGTAGTATTGCATTTTTGGAAGGTAACGAGGGTAAATCTCTCAATAATCCACGGAGATTATCAGGCACCAATTTGTGTATCAGTTCTTGATCCCGTTCATTGCTAATCCGATGAAGTAAGAAACTATTACACTGAGAAAGAACAGTCGGTGAGAGTTCACTAGGTCTTTGTGACGAAAGCATCATACCTAATCCAAACTTTCGCCCTTCACGAGCTATTTTTTCAAAAACTTGACAACATATAGATGATGAATTGTGATATTCGGTATCATCCTTATACCGTTTCACAAAAGTATGAGCCTCCTCCATAACTAATACTGTAGGAAGTACTTGCCCTTGATTCATTCGACGATATCTTTGTAAGGATTCCAATGTCATTCGAGCTATAGTAGCTGCAATGATATGTGCAATTTCTGCTGGAACTAATGAAAGGTCGATAACTGTAACTGTTCCATTTGAAGCATTGTTATCCCCGATATAATCAGAAAGCCAACCATCCAAAGTCATTTCTTTTGCACCGTCAATCTGACTTGTTAAGACTTTCATTCGAGTATCTGAGAGAAGAGTCTTAATTCTCATTTGCATGGTATCAATATATTCTGAGACACCTAGCAATTCGGCATTTCCTTCAATACTTTTTAATAAATTTTCACCAGAAAATGGTCTTGGAATATCAGCATCTATTGGCAATGCATCCATTGCACTGCCACCAAATGAGGTATAGGCAGTTTTTAGTAATTGTAAGAAGTCATTAATCTCTGTTCTATCAAAGTCAAATATTGCGTATTGTGCTGAACGTGCTTGTTCAAAGTGGGTTATCTTATCTGTAATTGCTGTTAAACAAGTTTGTTGATTACTATCAAATACATCTTGATCAGTTAATCCAATTCTCCATTTTTTTAACTTTTCAAAAAAATTCTTCGCTTTGGGAAAGTTTCCCCAAGGTGAACCTGAGTTAATTTCGATTTGGGTAATGCTAATGAGTGTTCTTAAATATTGTTTCATTTCTTGATGGGCAGATTGCTCAATATTAAAAACACCTTCCCGAACCGAACGTAAAGCCTGAATTAATGTAGGACGTTGAGTTTTAGGACTTGCCTGAGTAAAAGAAACCCATTCAGAACTATTCCAAAGCCATAAAGGAACTTGAAGTTGCTGTATGTCCTCATCTTTGGGTTCTACAGAAAAGATTCGAACGTTTTCTTTGTCTTTAAAAGTTTCTGAATACTCGCCATTAGGATCCAATATGATAAATCGGGCATTTGGCTGACTATGTCTAACTTTTTCTGCTGCATCAAGTGACCAGCGAATCAAACCAGCTACGGAACAAGATTTACCACTTCCAGTATTACCTAATACTGCTAAATGACGACCAAAAAGACGATCTGGATCAATCATCACTTTTGCACCATTTGCCAATGGACTGGTACCTATACAAACTCTTCGATTATCACCAGATTCAACTATATCTTGTAATTGATGTTGAGTTGGTAAAATAACAGGTGTTCCCACTGTGGGGTAGCTTTCTACACCTCTTTGAAATTTATAATAAATCCTATCATTTTCTTCTTTGTCGTAAATCAAACAACCCAAAGGATTTAAGCTCATTTTCCGCAAAGGATATGGTAAATCAACTAAACCAAAATCTTGCATTCCTTTTCTTTTTGGGTATTGTGAGCGTTCTATCGTTATCCATTCAATTTGACCAACTAAATATCCACAATCACTAGCTATAAGAACATATCCATTAACTTTGGGAAATGCTCTTGGTGTGCCTGTGTTTAATGCAGTGCCTTCTGGGGCTTCAATATCAAGTAGAACTTTGATTTCACTTGGTGAAACAAAATCCACAGTCCCTATTCTTAGTGAATCAGTATAAGCTAATGGAGAAATACTCATAATGTAATACCTCCATTAATTTTATCTAAATTTTCTGAAATAATGGATTCTTGATTTGAAGGCAATCTTTGTTTTAAAAGTTCACTCATCCGAGAAGTGGTTTTATCAATTGCGGCTTTAGGTAAATAGTATTGTGTTAAGTTTGTGAGATCTGCTAGTGCAGGACCTATAAGTAAACTAATTTGAGAATTACGTCCCAACTCCTCATATAATTTCATGATTCTTCCCATATTGTCATCATAAGAAATAATGACCAAATGGGTCGATGGGATCGTTAACATATCTCGAATAACTCTATTGATATGATCATCACCGAAACTATAGCCATATGTAACTAGAGTGCTATTAGGACGACAAATAGCAGCAGCCAGATCACGGAATAATTCAACATAAGGATAATTTGCCGTTTCTTGATCTTTTGCTGAATTTGGGTAAATCATTAATTCATGTGGGGTCATATCATCATAACCTGCCACTTCAAGAAATGGATCTATTGATTTTGCTCCAAATGGCAAACCAATACGCCGAATATCTTTATTTACTTGTATCCAATCTACTGATCCGTGAAGTTTTGTATATCGAACAACTCCTTCAAGGTAACGAGGTTCTCCACGGATACCAGGAGGATTATAGTGCATGTCTAAATCTAAACGAGATGACCTAAAAATAGGCATTAAATTGCCTAAAAATCTATCAAGTAAGTGAATACCTGCTAATTCTGAACCAGCTTCGATAAGTCGATCATAGTTCGTTGTAAAAATATTTAACCTATCTCGTACACCAGTACGACTAGCAAAGCTCATTAGAAATGTAACTAAAATATTGAAAGCATTTTCTCTTTTTTCAAAGTTTGCTGTGGCAATACCATTTTCACTAACCAATATTGAATTAGCAAAGCCTTGCATTGCTATTTCTAATTCTTTTTTAAGAGCAATAGCTTTATCATCATTCAAAATTTCTAGCCCACGAAGCAATTCATTTGCTACACGTAATTGATCTTCTAGGTTACCATTTTTACGACCAGTCGCTTCAGAGGATTTTTTTGCTGCCTGATTTACTTCATTGTTAAAATTATTAAGTGTTAAAGCATTCATACCCGTAGCAGCTTTATCTGCTGCTAAATAATGAATTGCATGAGTTAAACCAGAACCCGCAAGCAAAGAAAGATGCTCCGATTGAAATAGAGCCGTTAACCATGGCTCAATTCTTGATCGAAGTTCTTTATAAGAAAATGATTCATTGGGATTGAGCCAAGCACACTCAACACCGTCACATAAAGAATATTTCGCAGAATCAGTAGAATCCTGTTTAAATTGAATAGGTGAGTGATCATCCCTAACTTTTATAATATTAATCATATATCCCCCTTAAATTTAATTATCTCAACTCAATCTCTTTCTTAAACTTATTGTATTGATAACTCATGATCTGCCCATTTACTAATAACTCAACGGCTTGCTGAATTACTTCTAAAGGTGCAATAAACCACTCTTTAGGTTGATGATTTTTACCATCTTTATCTGCCACTAATATATCAAGGCAAGATTCACCAAAAAAGGCATGTAGGTAATATTCAAATTTTTGAGGATTAATATTGAAAGCTTGATATTCAGCAATGACTTCAACATCAGCCATCAAATAAGTAGGCTCTTTTTTTGCATTCGCAATACGTTTTTCAACAGTTGTCGTGGCGAAACCAATTTTGTAAAGATGATCGTATGATTGGATACGTGGATCTGTACTTTTAGATTTTAAAATATAAATATAGCCTGTCGATGTATCATCATCAGTGATACCGCCAAAATTAGTGTAGAAATTGGAATTTGCTTGCTCATTGGTTTCTGAAACAATACGTCCATCTTTATATAATGCTTTAGCTAATGAACGGTACAGCATAGTTGATTCAGTACCATTCTCAAAGATAGTGCGTGTTCTACCATCTTTCCTAGTTCGGACATTATTTACTGTCTTGTCCTCCCTAGTAAATGTAAAGTCTGCTAAATAAATTAATAGACCATTTAATACATAGTAACTGCCTTTTTCGAGCTGATAACTTTTATCATGAAATGGTAATAGCTTACGCTTACCTTCACGAAGCTCTCTGTGAACACCTTTAAATAGGTGCTCAAATTGATCAAAATCCTTACAACGTTTACGTTTAGCAACTTCATCTGCTGCTGCACGTTGGACAGGCACATGCTTGATTTTAAAGATGTCCCCATCTTTACCATCATCAAGTAATCCTAGATCATCATCGTTAAAAATATCTTCAAGTGATTTAATATCTGACATATCTTTAATCCTGATGTTGTGGCAGCAAATTATGTTCATCATAATCTGCTAAAGCCATGTATTGCTCTGGATTGGTTTGAATTGCTTCTAAACGGCTCGCAAGCATAAACTCAGAAATGTTTTTCATATCCTTAGCAGGTACACGCCCATGCTGTGTCACAAAATTATTAATTTCATTAAATTTTGAGACCAATTGTTCATCAGCCGTTAGACCAGACGTCTTTTTCTTTACGTTTAAAAGACCTAAGTCATCATCAGCAATCATATCTTGAAGCCAGCTTAAATCTTCCATGTTTTACACTCCAGCTCGTCTACGTTGCTCACGAATATAGATTAGGCATTCGGCTAAACGTTTTTCAATTAAGTTATTTGATTCTAGACTAGGCTCACGACCAAACTGAACTTTAAAAGCTTTTAACTTAGGCCATAACTCAATAGCTTCTTCTTGAGTCATGGTAATTTTAGTTGCTTCGATTGCCTCCTTAATCAATTTTAGTACATTGACTGTGACTTCTTTTGATAGAATTTCAAAAGCTTTTTGGAATGGATTCACAGATTGAATTAAATCAATATTCAGGTCTTCGATATTGATAAATTTATCTGCCATGCGAATAAACTTTTTATCGCCAACTTCTTTGACTTCTGCTGTGCTAATCACTGAGTCCACGACTAAATACTGACTCACTTCTTCAAGTTCATCTTTAGTTAAGTCAGGGTATTTGGTTTGGATAATCTTAGGAATAAGGACTTTATTCACCACTTCAGGCTCAACCTTACCTGCTGAACCTGCTATCACCTTAGCATCTTGAAGAATCGCTGCTTTTAGGTCCACAAGATCATTTTCAATAATCGCCTTTGTTTTTGCTGTACTTGGTTCTTTAAAGCCTTTGATCGTGAGCGTACCAGGTGGAACAATATCTTCATCATCACGTTTAGTTTTAAACTTGAAGTTTGGTGCAAGTATTTGTTCCATTAACAAAGATGCAGTAATTGCTTTCAGCATATTGTTTACTGCAAATTTAACTTCAGTATCCTGCGCATCAGGTTGAGCAATAAGATTGGTAAATTGTGCATGTGATTTGTTCGAGCTATCTCGCGTACAACGTCCCACAATCTGCACAATTTCAGTCAAAGAGCCTCGATAACCAATCGTTAAAGCATGTTCGCAAAATTGCCAGTCAAAGCCTTCTTTCGCCATGCCTAGAGCAATGATAAGATCAAGATCATCTACGGTTTTAATGTTACGTAGATATTCAACAACTTTATCACGACCATCTTCTTCAACGAGATCAGCTACTTTTAAAATTTTACCATCTGCACGTTTGACGGTAATGATGCCAGTATCAGGATCTTTAGCGACAAATTCACCAATGATTTCGAGGATGGCATCTACTTCATCATATTTATCTTTGGTTGATTCACCTGAATTCACATTTGGAATATGGATGATGGTTTTTTTATCAGTATCCAATACTTCTGCAATTGCGATAACCCCTTCATCATCTTTTGCAAAGTAGCGCCCTTTATAAAAGTGATAACCAATGCCTAAAGATTTTAAATAGGTATAGCCATTAAGTTGTTCGTAATAGTTAAAGGAAACTTTATCAAATTTTGCTTCGTCTTCTGGCGTAAGTACAGGAACACTATCGCCACGGAAGTATGAACCCGTCATCGCAACAATATGAGCGGTGGTATTGTCCATTAAAGCTTTAAGAACATTACCTAGAATATTATCAGCATCTGCTGAAACATGATGGAATTCATCAATTGCCACTAATGTATTATCAAATACATGATCTTCTAACTCTTCAAAAGCAAATCTTAGTGTTGCATGTGTACATACTAAAATTTGATCTGTACCTTCCATAAAACGTTTAAAGGCTTTTACTTTGCTTTTATCGCCACCAGCAGTACATAAATTATTTTCAGGTTTGATGTCCCAATCTGCAAAAAAGCCACTTTCACTCAGCTTAGTGCTAGCAAATGAACCGCCAATTGAGCGTTCAGGTACAGCTACAATAACTTTGCTCAACCCTTGGTTGTGTATCTTGTCTAAACCTAAAAACATTAATGCACGAGACTTACCTGATGCAGGAGGGGCTTTTAAGAGCAAATACTGACTATTACGAGATTCGAAGGCGCGAGCTTGCATAGCTCGCATTCCCATATTATTAACTGAGGTGCTTTCCCCAGTTTGTTGATAATTTACTTCTACTAAATTTTTCATTTTTATCTCAATTTAACATTGTTTCATAGTAGTGGAATAATCGCTCTAGACGCTCTTCATCTGTTTTAAATTCACTTGACTTATAGAGTTTTTCCACCAGTAAGTCATTCTCTATATGAGCTTGTTTTAAGTCCAAAGGCATTTTTTCAGGATCATAAAGTTGAGCCAAACTTAAATGTGAATAGGATTCACGTACAGCCAGTATTTTAAAAGCAGATTCATTTAACTTGAAAATCGCTGCTTTCATAAGTTTTGGCACAGGAAAAGTGTTATAGCAAATCGCTGATGTATAGCGAATATCTGTTCTTAGTCTTCCTGCTAATGTTTTAGTCCATACCATGTGCATTCTTGATTGAAGTAACGCAAAAACATACGGTTCAGGATCATGCACGATACTTGCAGAATTACTTACAATCACAGATATATCACTAAAACCCATAGGAATATATTCTCTACGTTCCGAAGAAACGGTAGGAATAATAATTTGAGACTGTTGAGGTTGATTAATCCATGCAAATTTATGAGGACGTGAAATAGCTGTTTGCGCCCGTGTTCCAGCGTTACTTCTAAATTCCTTAACCGCATCAATTCGTTCTTTTAGTAAGGGAATTGTCAATGCTTTCTCTAATTCATTATCTTCAATCCATAGGCAGTATCTTTCAATGCCGTTAATGAATTCGTTAGAACCTGTATAGTTACGAACAAATGGCTTAACCCTTTCATCAGCTAAGATTAATTGTGCTTTTTCCTCACTAGAGAGAATTAAATTCCCCCCATCCAACGCGCCACTTCCATCTGAAATTTTAGGCAGTTTTGAAAGTGGGATACGCCTTTTAGTTACTATGACATTTGAGCTATCAATCAGATAAGAGTTAATATTCTTGACTACTGATTTAGATAAATTATTTATAAGAGTTTTGGTTTTAATAGCGTCTTTATGCTGTAACCCAATGATAACGCAGGTAACCCCTGCATTAGATCTTGCATTATTTGACCACTTGAAGGATTGGTGTGCAAAGCAAATGTCCACACTTCGTTTATAAATTTCGGGCCACAAGAGTTCTACTTGAACTCCTTGGCAAATGGAATTAGTCGATACAAATCCAACCTTACAATTCTCATTGATATAGTCACTAGCCAACATAAACCAACAAGCAATGTAGTCTAAAAATTTATAATTCGATACATCCTTAAAGATCTTTTCCATATCTTGTTTTTGGTTTTGATCTTGCATTTTGAAGCCCATATAAGGAGGATTACTCAATACATAAACTTCAGCATCCGTATTATCACAAATCTCTTTCCAATTAGTTTGAAGAGAATTTCCGTGCACAATATTTCCAGAGTTTTTAAGAGGAAGTAATACTCTTGACTCTCCAAATTCCTCTTTAAATGCAATATTCATTTGATGTTCTGTTAGCCATAAAGACAGAATTGCTATCTCATGAGCAAAATCATCGATCTCGATCCCATAAAATTGAGACACTTGAATCACTGAAAATGGTTTTGAAAATTGACCTGTTTTTTCTAACTCTAACTCTTGAACACGCTTCAGCACTTCCATTTCAAACTTACGTAGCTCTTTATAAGCAATAATGAGAAAGTTTCCTGAACCACATGCAGGGTCAAAAATTTTAAGTTGCCCTAAACGTTGCTGTAACTTTAATAGTTTATTAACACTGTCTTGATTTTTTTCTAATTCTTCATATAAATCATTAAGAAATAAAGGTTCTATCACCTTCATAATATTTGGTACAGAGGTGTAGTGTTGCCCCATAGTGCTACGCTGTTCTGTATGAACAACAGCCTGGAACATTGAACCAAAAATATCAGGATTAATATCAGACCAATCTAGGTCTTTACCACACTCAATCAAAATCCTACGTGATTTACGTGTGAATTTTGGAACTTGAATATCATCTTTAAACAAGCCACCATTTACATACGGAAAATCTGCTAAGTAATCAGGTAAATCTGTTTCACGATCTTCAGATGATTGGTTTAACACTTTAAACAATCGACCAATTAAAGCCGATAAATCTGATCCATCTTCATTACTCTTTGATATTGCCGAAGTGAACTGTTTGTCCTTAAAAATTTCAGTATCTTCAGCGAAATAACAGAATAGCAGTCGGGATAAGAAAATATTAAGTTGATGTAAGTTCTCTTTATTATTTAAGTCATCCTCATCGAAATTATCTGCTTTAATTTCGTCAAAAAGCTTTGCTAATTTTTCAGCAGCCTTAACATCCGCAGGGTTTTCGCCTTGATATACGGCTTTCTCCATCCCAGCCCATGGTAAGAAGAAATCAAATTTTTTAGCTAAATCACTAAAAGGAACATCCAATGTATCTTGTGTTTTAGTATCTACGGCTAATAGATTTTTAAAATCAGTCACGATCAAGAAGCGAATCTTATTGCTTTCAGTTCGCTTTTCATTCTTCATTTGATCAATCAGACCATGTAAATCATGCTGTTTTGCAATTTTGAAGTATATTTGACGCTTCCAAAAAACGTTGTTTTCCTTATCTTCAGCTAAATTACGCTCACCATTACGCACTCGTCCAATAGATTGGCTGCGATGTCCATAAGCTAAAAGCAACTCATAGATAAAGTCTTGTTTATTTAGCTCATCTTGAGCAATTTTATGGATGAGCTGTTTTACATTTTCTTCGATTTGGACGATATTCATTTGTATAGATAACCGTATTAAAGCTAATAATTAGTTTAAGGAAACAATAAGTTAAATTGAATGAGACTTTTTATGTATGCGACACAAAGTGACGTGAAATTAATCGAAAGTCATAGGGTGCTTAATGTGGAATTCAGAGTCATTCCAATGATTCTGAATGAATTCCTTTTCATTAAAATCTTTTATTAATCTTGATCTAAGCGCATCAAATCCCTGCCAATAGAATTCATCTAATGAGTGATTAGGTAATGCATCTGCGAGGTCATCCATCCAAGGTATATGATGTAGTTGATCAATCAGTGACGAGGGGTGCGCTTCTTCTGACCATATTTTTTTCGCCATTTCTTCTGAAATCAAGAAGCTATATATATTCGGATGATGGTATGAACTATGGTATTTTTTTAAGGTTTTAAACAGTAAGCATAAATAAAGTAGAGAGTTATATCCACCGACACCAGTGATATCACTAATATGATAAGGGGTATGGAAACACTCTAAATATTGATTTGAATACAGCTTAGCTACAATTAGTGACCCTTCCGCATTAAGAGAGCGAATAAATTTAACTTCTTTGACTGACTGATTTTTTAAGAACTCTTTTTCAGGATTAGGGGTCAATAACCATCTTATATCTTTATCTATATTCTCATCGAAACGGAAGCTCTCAACTTTGAATGGTCTTTCCTTTCCAAAGAGTAACCAATTTGAATTCGCAGATAAAAAATTTGCGATCTGTTCTAGTTGGTTAAAAGTTGGTTCCATTTCTGCTCTGAACCAAGATTCAGCACTATCTGCTGAGCTTTCCCCAATCTTATATGCTAATTCAGCAACTGTAAGGTCTTTGAAATGCAGACTTTTTTTAATCTCATTAAAAAGAAAGTTAAGTCTCTCAGCTACATCTTTTTTACGCTGGGTCGGTGTTCTTGCTTGTAGAAAATTTTCAATGACTTTAGCTGCTTCTAGATGAATATTATTATCCATTACAAAAGAATCATATAGACGAGACATGGTCTCGGCATTAATTGATCGTTGATTTACCTTAGCAGCTTCATCAATCTTTAACTTTAAATCCTCAGGAATTCGGAGGTTAAATTGAATGTCTTTTTTTTTCATAGATTCCACGAACAGTAGGAATAAGCAATAGTAGCATTATGATGCAAAAAAACTATTGCGCATATAGAATCATTTTAATACTATAGAATCAAAATGCTACTACTGGTCAATAATTAATATGCGAACAACCAAGCAATTAAATCTAAGGTTGCCTGAAGAGTTGGTTTTTTGGGTGAAAAAAATGGCTAAGAAAAGACATCAATCGATGAATTCTTATGTATTAACTGAACTTGAACGCATGAAGAAGGAGTCGAAAAATGAACTAAATTAATTTTTTATTTTATCTACGCCAATCTCAACTTTTTAAGTCATTGAAATAAAAAGGACATAACCTCATTTTAAATC
>NZ_JPQO01000219.1 GCF_000773685.1 Acinetobacter sp. HR7
AAAAATGTGGTTATTCGCCGATTCAATTTGAAAAGCTTATTTAAAGTTGAGATTGGCGTTTAAGAAAATAAGATATTATCGAAAAGGATAATCTTCTAGATTTCTACCAATCATAGATTTGTATTTAGCAAAATTTTCTGCAGTAATAAGATTTATAACTTTAGCGGGAGCACCAGCCACAACACTAAATTCTGGTACATCTTTAGTAACGACACTATTAGCACCAATAATAGAAAAAGATCCAATTTTTACACGCCCCAGAACTTTAGCACCGGTAGCTACATAAACATTATCACCTAAAATTGGTCCACCTCCTAAAGTAACATTAGAACCAATTGAGCAATTCTTTCCAATAATAGTGTTCTTATGAACAATAGTTGCAAAACCAGTATAAGCAAATGTTGTACCTTCACCAATTACAACACTTGCAGGAACATCTGAACTATGTAATATATTTATTAACTTTTCAATACGTCTCACATTTTGCAAATCATTATTTTTTAAATAAATATTTGCCTCTTTATGTAAAGAGGTAATTGATGTAGGATTATCTAATAAAGGTTTAAGGTATTCCAATAAACTTGCGTATCTCATCATATATCAACTAATCAAGAAGGTTTATCAAAAATTCAACTGTATTTGATTTCAATGTATAAGAAAAATCCAAACAAACAGTTGAAGTAATTACTCTAGAATCAGATTCCACATATGGAATTTTAACAACATTCCATTTCCCATCATCTTTCGCTAATAAATTTTCAATGGTAGCAATTACTCTGTCTGAAATCATCAAATGAACTAGATCACCATAAACATTAACTTTGATCTTAGGATTTAGTACAAATCGATGTGTAGCAGTCTTCTCAAAAAGACTATCTAAATTAGTAAAAGTATCTCTAACCAACAAGTTCTTTTCAAAAAGCTTAAATGATCTAGTACATTTATTATTAGGTAATTGGCGCTGATGTGAAGCACTCAATTCAAAACCATGTTCATCAAATGCAGAGTGATCTATTACACTACCAAAAGGCGATGAGGTTTTAGACACCCATTCCAATTCCTCAATAAAAAAAGTACTATGACCTTTTCTTGAGTAAATAATAGCTTGCTGATCTAAGCTCAAGAATCCAGAATATCCAGGGTCATCAAATATCAGGTTTCCATTATATTCTAGACAAAATGATAATTCATCATCTTGTTTATGATTATATGAGTTCCACTGACAAGTTGAAACAAAATGTAATAATTTATCACCTACTAGCTTTTTAAAAACAAAAAATCCACCATTACAATATATACCATACATATTTTTTGAAAAAGAGTTCAATGCATTTTCATCACCAAAAACCTTTTTAATAATTTTTGGCTTAGTTGGTCTCAAAGTATCACCAATAGCAAAGTACTCACCTTTACTATTTAACATAGCACTTAATATAAAAAGTGAATTAAAACTAACAGAATTCATATAATCGATAGCATCATCTAAAACACCATCAATATCTTTAATTTTTTTAAAAAATTCAAACAATATAGGCAAGTTATACTCTTGATAGGAGACAGAATGCTCTCTAGTAATCCCACTATCACAATATAGTTTTTTTGCTGTTGATACCCCCCTAGAAACAACCAGGTTTAAATTACTTAAAGTTAATAACGTTTTATCATAAAGATAACAATCTAATAATGAATTATCTAGCATCAAAGCATGATTATGTCCTGCACGATACATTTTATCATCCAGAGCATTGAGTATTTCTTTCTGAATCAACTCCCTCAAAAAAAATTTATTTTCACCTGTTTGCTTACTAGCCAAATTAATTAAAAAACTTAGCCTTATAGCTGCAGCATGATCTCCTCTAAGAGTTTTGATATAAGTATCTCTATTCTTTTTAACATAAAAAAAATCAAAATAGTCTTTTACCAAAATAAGTTGATCACCAATTGAAAACCTTTCCATCCATCTAAAAGACATGAAATGAAGAACCCAATTCTTATTTTTATAGGGGTCAATATTCCAGTTAATTGGAATTGTAACTTTCAAATTCTTAAAGGCATAATGAGAAACAAAAAAATCCATAAAATCTTCTCAAATAAAACGGCTTTGTTGCATAAATATGTAAGCATCTGATTTAAATAAATTTAATTTTGGATTAAAAAATAATCAAAACTTTTAAAATCATATAGTTATGAAATCTTTATGCAACAAAGCTAAATAAAACTAATTTCTAACATATAGTCGATCTTACTACCATTTTCTTCTAAAAATAATATCTCAACCAATTCACTTCTATAAAGTGTATTATTTTTCAACGACAACCACCCCACAATGTCAGATTGATCACATAAAATATGACGTATTTTAAAGTTGATTTGTGACGCAACACTTATAACCATTGTTTTAGAATGACCAAAGACCTTAATAGTATTACCATTAATATCAACAGTCTTACCTTGCCCCAAAAACAACCTACTAATAGAACCATTTAAGTCATATTTAGAACTTATCAAACTATCAGTTATAAAAATTTTCTGATCATCCTGAATCTCTATTTTCCTTACAGATTTAAACCCTTTAAACATAAAAGAGCTCGCTGAAACTGATATTCTTTTTTCATCTTCAGAAAAACCATTTATTCCAACTTCATGACAAGATCCATTTAAAAACTTTCTAGAAGCACTTACATTAGGTGGACAAAAAATATTATGTGATAAATGTGATCTAATATAAATTCGGTGAGCATCTTTCTCATCATACTTATATATACCCCCATCAACTAGCCAATCCTCGCCATAAGCAAATAGTGTAATAGATAGATCATCATCATGCCTATGATAGTTACTTTTATAACCTGCCTTTAAACTTAAATATATAGCACGATCAAATTTACTTCTCTCCCAAGTACTTCTATAAAAAAAATAACCACTTTCCTTCAGTAGAAGAAATTTTTTTTTCGGAAATTTCCCTTGCTTACCTTTTGTAATACTATAAAGAAACTCCCCATAAAAACTTGGTTTATAATCATAGAAAATATTATTTACTTTAAACTCTGAAGTGTCCCCAATTAATGGAAGAAACCCATCAGGCTTTATAGCATATGCTAATGAAAGAGTTGCTTTATCGATTACTCTATAAACGTATTCAAAATCATAAGAAAACAGTTTATAACATGTTAAAATATCTACAACACTTAAACATTGTTTTATTCCAAAATTTAAATACGAAGGACTATTTTCTTTATGTCCACCATCGGAACAAAATGCAAAACTCACCTCAGCCTTCAACCGCTCTATTACTAAAGATATAGCTAGATCTAAGTCTATAATATGGATCAATTCACAACAAACTTGCAGTACACTCAAACATTGATCGAAACCATGATTTGTATGTTTTGAGTAAAAATTCTCATCCAATAGAACTTCGATATGTTCCTTTATTAAGTTTAATAAAAAACTATATTTATCATCATTAAAATCAATATATCCACTTTTCAAAAAATACAAAAATATAAAATTTAGATTTTTTAAACGCAGAGCACTACCATGATCATGCCAAACCATATTATCGGATTTAGAATTATTATTTCTATATAAATCCCAATCCATAATACTTTCGAAAGCATAATCTAAAATTACATCCTCTTTACTCGAATTGTAAAAAGAAATCAAATAATTTAAATGCTCTAACTGCTGTAGCTTCCACCTCCAAGTCCTATTCTTAAATGGATCTAAACTATAGAAATCACTTTGATTAACCTCAACCAAATCAAAATTTGGAAACTGTAATATACCTTTACTAAAAAAATCTTCACCTAGTTTTTCATTTTTTTCATTAATAAAGTTTTTTTTATGCTTTTTTAAAAAAGCAGATTCAACAAAAAAAAAGCCCAAGTCAATTTTCTTTAATATACTTTTCTTTGTTAGCATATCCAATATAAAAACCTGTATTTTATATATACCAGATACCAACAAATCAAATACAAACTCACTGCTTTCCTGATAAGTTTTTTTCTCTAAAATCTTATGGTTAGAAAATAGATAACAAGCATACCTATATAAACCTTGAGAAACTTCTTTATCAAAAATACTAACCAACAGTTGCTCTTTATTTAATTCTACCTTCACCTCAAAGTTATCAAATTTAGTTGTTTTCACTTTAACAACTCCAATTCTTTAATAATAGTCTGCTTATAAGCACTTTGACTGTTAACACGCATACTAGCATTCAAAGATAAGATCTGAAATTTGTAAATCGAATTACTTAAATCATAAATTTTTCTTGCCATTGAAACACTATCCTCAGACGGCACCAAAATACCACAGTTATTGTCTACAAACTCAGGTACTGCAGAAACATTATTGGTAATTACCACTAGCCCAGAACTCATTGCTTCGTCTCTAGACACACCCTGACTATCAATACGAGTAGGCACCAAGAATACACCATGCTCTTTATGTAGCTCGGCAATTTGATGCTGTGTTAAAAAGCCTTTAAGCAACTTTACATTTGAGAATTGTTTGAGTGGTGCGGTTGTCTCATCAAATAACTCACCATCACCACAGATCGTAAAACTAAATTTATTAAAGTCTGCATGCTTTGAGAGCTCTAATATCGTTTTTACTGTTAAATCATTTGCATAGCCTAAATTTGCATAAGGTCTTATAGATAAAACTTTGAACCGTTGACTCGCATCTTTAGGCACATAATTAAATAAGGTTGTATCAATAAAGTTATGGATAATATGCGTTTGATTAGCAGGGAATCGAATACCTAAATCTTCTTCACTTTCATTTAAAAAGTATTTAGATACGAAAATAAACTGGGTATTTGCATGTAATTCATTTTTGATTAAATTTACCCAAAACGCTTTTCGTTGTAAGCTTAAACGATGCTGACGTGTGGCTTCTACCTCACCTAATCGTGCTGCTTCATAAGCACGTCTAGACCAAGATCTAATCTCAGCTCCATGCACCCAAATCAAAACTTGCACAGTATCTTGATATTTACGTACAACTTCCCACATTTTATTATCCATTAAATGTAGGCATACTTTTTTATAGATACCGGATGCAAGTAACTTATCTAACATCTCATGGTCATATGAAAGAACATCAACACCTTCAAACTCGGAAAAACCAAATTTAGCTGCATCGTTTGTAAGCTTAAACACATCGACCAACTGATTCGCTTTTTTATAGGCTTTTACACGTGCATGCAAGAATCCATACTTATATAAATCATCATAAGCAGGATACTGCTTTGCAACAACCAAAGTTGTTGATTTTGGAATGAAATTATTGACTGGGTTTTTCACTGTCCCTAAAGAAAGTTTTTGAATTACTGTTTCGCCAGCACCAACAATTTTAAGACCTATACGTATATATACACATTCCATAGGTATCGCTAATGCATGTCCACCAACGATTGAATTCATAGAATGCGAGATCTTTTGGTGATTAGCATCCTGAAACTCAAATACAACTCTTACATCTTCTGCAGTTGTTTTTGCAAACAACTCAAATTCACTGTTCAATACCAGATTTAATTCGTCACGTGTATATACTTTTTTCATATACATATAAGCATGTTTTGCAGGTGGCAATGTCGTTTTAATTACAAATTGCCCTTGATTGCCTGCAAATTGAATCTGACTTGAAGTGCCTTTAACTAATTGAGTTTTAAAAACCTCGGCATCTAATGTGACTAAGCTTGAATCATTTACCTGTTTTTTAGTTTGTGGATGAATCGTGTAAATTACCTCTTGTACATTAACCGAGCCCGCTCCCTTTATTCTTAATGACACATTAAAGTGCTTGGTATTGGCTGGTAATTGAACTTGATGCATTTGATTGATTTCAAACATTTCAAATCCAATCTTATTGGCTTTTGCATCATAAAATTCAATTACAAGTTGAACATCTGCTTTCGTGTCTGCATTCACCAATAGGCTAATATTTTCACTGGTCTTTTTAATATACTGAAGCAATGTAAGATATTTATGTTCAGCTTTTGCCAATTTTGAGAAAATCTTAAAGTGATTTTCTGAACAATCTATACGAATAGCTGTATATGGGCTTACTACAGTTTTAGCTAAATAATCCGCTTCAAAAGATTGAATTTCGTCTTCATTTGGACTCATTGCAGTAATATTCTCTGCATACGGCAACAAGTTTTGCTTTAATTCAACCCCTGTATCCAAATCTTGCATGTCCACCGTGACAGATTTGATCTCTTCCGCATTGCACGCTTTTCCATCCGCAATGAAGCTAAAACGATCCACCGACATTGCATGAATAGGTTGGCTTTCATTTGTATGCTTCATAAAGCTTTCAATCAATGATGAAGCATCGTCATTGACTATCTTTAAAACTGAACGATCAAGTACAACATGTTGAACTTCAAGATATTCCTTTCCAGAAATTAAACTCAGTTTATGATCAAAAGCATAATGCGCATCTTTCGTCACACATTGAATATCTGTGAATTTCAAATATCTAAAGTTCAGCATCATATCAAACAGATAATCTTTGGTATAAAGATGTGCTGGATTGAAGAATGCTAAATGTGTAATTTCATGTTCTTGTATTAAAGCATCAATCTGATTTAGATGATTGAAACTATGAATCTCACTTGATGTCTCAATCTCTAGTGAATTCGGATTGTAAATAAATAATTTTTTATATTCATATGTTTGAGCTACAAAGTTATCGACAATTGCTTTGAGCTGCTCATCATTCTCGGCAAAAGCAAATACAGCAACGCAATTTTCTTTATTTGTTACTTTTATTTTGAGTTTATTGGCAATATAACCAAGTCGATCTTCATAGGTATGCTCGGATAAAACTTTTCTTAAGCCTAACAACTTAAATTTATCAACCAAATCTTGGTCATGTACAATGCGATTTAATTGACGTTCCAACTCTGTTGGATTGTCTGAACATAAAACCAAATCACCAAAGAAATTACGCACCCCACGAGAGTAGTTACTCAGTACAATCGTATTTGACGCCAACATTTCAAATACACGTCGAGCAAACATAGATTGTGACTGTTTAATGGTATTCATATTAATACCATATACATAGCCTTTATAAGCCTTATCAATCTCATGTGGCTCTAAACGGCCTAAAATATACTTTTGGTACTGTTCAGGGAACGTGTAATGTGGATGTGGATTATTGTAGTTTCGATCATAAATTTCCAAATCACGGAATTTGGTTGCAACCGCTGTTAAGTTAACAAAATCACGCTGTCTTTCTGGATATTTTAAATAGAATGAACCTGCAAAGTTAAAGGCATCTTTGCGTTCATATTTTTCAATGGGGTTGTGCGTTTTTGGCTGTGCAGCAAATGGCATAAGATACACACGATCGTGTCCAACATGTGCCTTATAACGACCAATACAATCAATATCTGTTGTAAAAACAACGTCAACCTGTTTTGCTACATCAACAAAGGTACCAAAATGTACTGGATCTTCTTTATTCCAGAACATGGTTTTAATACCATTTAATTTACAGAACTTAATTAAATTCACTACTTCTGTAGAATTTTGACTGACTTTACTTTTCCATAAGCCATCTTTACCCTGCCATGCAGATTCTACAAAAAGAATATCGGGCGCAAAATCTCTTATTTCTTCAAGCCAATGCTCTGGTGAAATCTGTAATAATTGGGCTTCGGGTGAAAAACAAAAATAGGTAAATTCATCCATAATACAAGCAATTTTCAATGTATCTATGGAGGCTTTTACAGTTTCTTTTAATTCTTGTTGAATAACTTGCTTAATGACTTTTTTCTGCTGCACAATAAGCGCATTTTGATCTTCTGATCGTTGTTTTTTTACAATGGATTGAGTTTGAGTGAGCCCAATCGCATTTTTATTTACAACATCTTGGTACTCACCATCTACATCGATCCCCTTTGGCTCACCATTTTTCAGTTTATATGCAACTCTTTCAAAAGCAAGGGCTAGACCTTTCTTTAAACTTGGGGCAGTAAACACATCACTATATTCAGATAAAAATTGTACTTTTCTCTGTAAATGATTTAATTGTGCCTGATCTTTTCTAGCAATCGCTTCAACAAAAAGCTGTAAACTCCATACTGGTAAAGAAGTGATTGGCTTTTTACCATTGAAGACATCAATTAAATTTTTACCTAACTGATATGCAATGGTTTGATGCTCTTTGCGAGAAAATTTCGCAAGTGCCTGCTGACGCACCAGATTATTTTCCTTAATCAGCAGATTCATTTCTTTTTGTAGTTCTGCAACTTTTGACTTATCAACATAACGAACATCAATCAAATCCTGAATGCGGCTTAGAAATTCTTGTTGTTGTTGTTCATCCAAACTTCTTAACTGTTCTAAAAGTTTTTCAATACTCATGGCTACACTCAGTCAGATTGTAAGTAAATTGATAAAAAAAGAATAAGCCACAGCTTACTGTAGCTTATTCTCTGTACCTTATTTATTAGAAACAAAATTTAAAATTTCATGCTGCTTTTCAGCAGTATTGAGATTTGCAAAATGGCTATGATTCACCAATACAATCAATAAATCCGCCTCAGCTTGAGCTGTTGTCACATCCACTAATTGACCCACTTTAATTTTTGCAGGAAGTGTATGAATATTTGGCTCGACCAATAACAACTCAATGTTTTGGTTTTGACCCATTTCTACTGCAATTTCCACTGCTGGACTTTCACGTAAATCATCAATATCTGGCTTAAATGCAAGACCAAGCAGCGCAACTTTAGGTTTACGACCTAAATCACCTAATTGAGCAACCGCTTCTTCAATCTTAGACACTACCCATTTTGGTTTATTGTCATTGACTTCACGGGCAGTATTGACCATACGTGCAAGATCAGGCGTTTTGTTTACAATGAACCATGGATCGACAGCGATACAGTGACCACCTACACCTGCACCCGGATTTAAAATATTGACACGTGGGTGACGGTTAGCAAGGGCAATGAGTTCCCATACATTGATGTTTAAACGATCACAAATGAGAGATAACTCATTGGCAAATGCAATATTAACATCACGGAAGGCATTTTCAGTGAGCTTGGTCATTTCCGCAGTACGTGCATTGGTTTCTACCAAATCACCTTTTACGAAAATTTTGTACACTTCAGCGGCTTTTTTCGCACATTCAGGGGTTAAACCACCAATAGTACGGTCATTTTCAACCAATTCACGAATGACTTGACCTGGCAATACACGCTCTGGACAATATGCCACATAGATATCAAAGTCAGTATCCTGCGCTGAAGCTGGGAACTTTAAATCTGGACGTGCAGCAGCCAACCACTCGACCATTTGCTCCGTTGCCCCCACAGGTGAAGTCGATTCTAGGATCACCACATTGCCTTTAGTTAAAACCGGTGCAATCGTTTTAGCAGCAGATTCAATATAGCTTAAATCTGGCGTATGGTCGTCACCTTTAAATGGTGTTGGTACTGCTATCAAAAATGCATCTGCAGGCTCAGGAGTGAGTGATGCTTTTAAATGACCAGAGGATACAACCTCTTTAACTATAGCTTCTAAACCTGGTTCTACAATATGGATTTTACCTTGGTTAATCGTATCAATCGCGTGTTGATTTACATCTAGACCAATCACATGTGCACCATAGTGTGCAAACATAGTTGCTGTAGGAAGACCAATATAACCTAAACCACTAACTGAAATTTTCATAAAATACTAAAACACTTGATTAATTAACGTAAAAATATTGTGCAAATCTTGCTTTAATGGCATGAACAATCTGGTCACATGAAGTGCCATCACCATATGGATTATGTGCTTGTGACATAGCTGCATAGACTGTTTCATTGGTCAATAAAGTTGAAACACTTCTAACAATATTTTCGACATGGGTGCCCACCAACTTGACAGTACCTGCCTGAACTGCTTCTGGCCTTTCTGTTGTATCTCGCATTACCAATACAGGTAATCCCAAAGATGGAGCCTCTTCTTGAATACCCCCGGAGTCAGTTAGAATTAAATGACTGTTGAGCATAAGCCATACAAATGGGAGGTAGTCCAATGGTTCTATTAATTTGACGTTATTTAAATCGCTTAGTAAACGATTTACTGGCTCTCTGACTTGTGGATTTAAATGAACTGGATAAACAAATTCTACATCTGGGAATTGTTTAGATAAAACTTGCAAAGCCATACAAATATTTTCGAAACCTTCACCAAAGTTTTCTCGTCTATGGCCAGTAATTAATACACGTTTTTTTGAAAAATCTAAATCTTTAAATTTTTCTTGCATAGTGGCATTAATGGTAATGTCTTCTGTAACTTTTGCTTTAATGATATGTAGCGCATCAATAACAGTATTACCCGTAATAAAGATATTTTCTTTTTGAACACATTCCTGTGTTAAATACTGGGCTGCAGTGGAAGTCGGTGCAAAATGCATATCTGCAATCACTCCCGTTAACTGACGGTTACCCTCTTCAGGCCAAGGAGAATATAACTGATAGGTTCTTAACCCAGCCTCAACATGTCCTACAGCTATACGCTGGTAGTATGCAGCCAAGGAAGCACATAAGGTTGTACTTGTATCACCATGTACCAAAATCAAATCTGGTTTAAAGTCATCAAATACAGGTTCTAGTCCTAATAACATATTCGATGTCATTTGAGTCAGGCTTTGGCCAGGCTTCATGATATTTAAATCATAGTCAGGCTTAATCTCAAACAACTCTAAAACAGAATCCAACATTTCACGGTGCTGGGCAGTTACGCAGACTTTTGTAATTATTTTTTCTTCCTTCTGTAACCGCTTAACTAAAGGCGCCATTTTAATGGCTTCCGGTCTAGTACCGAAAACTAAAAGGATTTTTAACATAACACTTCCAACTTACCCTATTTAAAGACTTATAAATCTAGTGCAACTTTTGCTGCTACCGCAATTTGATATAAAACTTGCGTAATACCACGTGTTAACTCAATGCCCTTAGTCTGCGCTTTAGGCAAGACTAAAATCTCATCACCTTGTTTAATTTTTTCACCTTTACGTACCAGTTCAGCTTTACCATTTTGTCGAATCACAATCACTTTAGATTTATTCGATTTCTGGCTAAACCCACCGACCTGCTCAATATATTCCTTGGCACTTAGACCTTGCTTGTATTCCACCCCATTTGGAAAAGCCACTTCACCATGCACCATGACCACAGAGGTTTTTTCAGGAATATATAAAATATCTCCCTGTTCCAAAATTACGTTTTGGAAAGTGTCTGGATTCAGCACCACCTGTCCCTTAGGTTCAACTTGACGTGCTTTAGCAATGAATTGTTTAACGAGTTCCGCATCACGCAAACGTAGAGCTGCTTCTTCCTGAGTGCTTGAACGTGCATTAAATGTTGTTTCTTCCAGCTTGTCCAAAGCAACATTTAGCATCTCTTTTTGGCGCTTGGCGACAGAAGGACGGAAGAGTTGTAAAGATTCAATTTCTGCTAAAGCATTCGGTTGCAGCTGCGTCAGTATGTCACTGAGTTTAGCCCCATAAGGCAGGACTACGGCATGTGCCCCATTATGCGCACCATCGATTCTGACCTGAATGGTGCCTGCATAACGATCCGCAGTAACAGTCACCACATCACCATCCTGGATCATGACGTTATTGGCCTGACTCAATGGGTAATATTCACTACGATATTCTGTGCCTTGGCGACGTTGAATACTAACATTAGTCGCGCCAGGTTTGAGCTTGGCAAAAGATAAGGCTTGAGCTAAAGAAATACTCGGCGAGTTAAATTCAAAATCATTCTGATTATAAACTTCACCAGATACATTAAAGGTATGGGTACGTTGCCCGACCACAATTACATCCCCATCACGGAATGAAATAGGCTTAATCTGTCCATTGAGTAAAAACTGATACAGGTCCACATGCTGAATCAACTGACCGTTACGCATCACCTTAATATCGATATAACTACCGCGTTCTGGATCAACCCCACCTGCTCTGTCTAAATAAGCAATAACACTGTCATTTGCCACACCGCCATAATTACCGGGCTGATTTACAAAACCGGTTACGAGAACCTTGACTGGCTGAGCCTGTTCCAAGGCAGCATATACACCGACATTCGCCACATAAATACGACGCACATGCGCTTCAATCACGGACTGTAGCGCACCATTTGTTACTCCTGAAACTTTTACAGGACCTACATTGGGAATAAAAATATTACCTTGAGGATCAACTTCTTGTGTACCACTAAATTGGTAAGCACCCCATAACCGTAAATTAATCTGATCACCCGGGTTAATTCTATAACTGCTATTAAAGGTTGAACCTGCAGTTGATGCAAATGCACCTTTAAATAGCTGCGAACCAAACATTTTATTTACTGTTTGATATTGCATAGATGTGCCAGGTGATAACTCTACAACTGACTGTTGATTCAATATAGAGTTATTAGAAATATTTTGTGAGCCGCCTCCATTAAGAGCACTTGCCACTTCGGTAGGTAACAGGCTTTGATCAAAAGCATAAGTCGATGTCGCACATGCCCATGATAAAACTGATAATACAGCAATTTTTTTCATAACTTATTCTCTGTGCTCACGAATAATCGAATGGATCAATAGTCCAATACCAAAAACAATATTGAGTAGAATAAATGAGGTGATACTGATATACACTTTACGTGGGTATAAAGCATCTTCAGCCAGACGAGGCTCAGCAATTACAACTAACTTTTTCAATTTTCTTGAGGCTTCTAATCGTGCTTTTTCAAGTGATGCCAATGAAATTTTATATAAGTCTGTAGCAAATTCTACTTGGGCTTTTAATGCTTCAAAATCAGCAACATTCTGGTTCAATTTAGAGTTATTGGGAGAGGTAAGCTTCGCACTTTCTGCATCAATTTGTTTTTCAACTGATTCAATCTGACTCTTTAGTGCAATGACCTGAGGGGCTTCAGGTGTTAAGTAGCTAAGCAGAGTGCGCTCTTCAGTTTTTAATTGAGCCAAGTTATTTTGTAAGCTAGAAACCAAGGTTGCAACCGCCTTTGCCTGTAATTCAGGATCAAAGATTTCATTTTCATTTTGATAAACTAGTACAGCCCGGCGTGCTTCATCGAGTTGTTTAGCGGCCTCTTGGTATTGTTTCTCTGCAAAAGACTGTTGTTCTTGAGCAATACTTTTAGAGACTCCATTAATAAACTCATCACTTAGGTTTAAAATTTCATGATTCAGTTTTAATGAAAAGTCTGAAGTAAATCCTTGAGACGTAATAGCTAACATCATCGTTTGCTCATCCAAGTCAATTTTGACGACTTTATTAAAGTATTCAACCAATTCTTCAATAGAAGCATCTTTCTCGAGTGCGAAAAGAGGATCTTTTTGAGCATAAAATGCTTTTTTCAAATTAAGCTTTTGGTCTAGTTTTTCAACCATGTCACGAGAGCGAATATATTCTTTTAAAATCTGAGCATCTTCACGACTTGTGTTCGCCACTCCCAACAAAGCACCCAAACCACTATTATCCGAAACCTGTGTTTCAGCGACCTGCTTAACCAGTAAAATTGAGTTTGACTCATAACGATCTTTTGCAAAGATCATCAAATACAACATTATGACTAGTAAAGGAATAAGCACAATACAGCTATATGCAATGAACAGTTTTTTATTTTTTTTACTTAACATATTCTTGATATACCTCTATTGCATCTTGCATATTGTCAAAATATTCAGCCTTTCCATCTCTGACCAAAAAAGCCACATCACAATTACGCAATAAATCTTTCACATTATGTGAAACCATAATAATATTTGAATTTTGCTTTAAATCATCTAGTAATGCCTGACTTTTCTTGCGGAATGAAGCATCACCCACTGCCCCCGCCTCATCAAGCAAATAATAGTCAAAGTTAAATGCCATACTCAATCCGAACCCGATCCGGCTCCGCATACCACTCGAATAGCTTTTCATCGGCATATCAAAATACTTTCCAATTTCAGCAAACTCTTCTACAAAATTTACAACATATTCAACTTCATCTTCATTACTTACATAAAGTCTGGCAACGAAACGGATATTTTGCCGGGCTGTTAGACTGCCCTGAAAACCACCAGATAAAGCAACCGGCCAGGAAATTGTTTTATTGGTAATCACCTCGCCTTCATCGGCATAGTCGATCCCACCAATAATACGTAATAGCGTACTTTTACCTGCGCCATTTTTACCTAGTAAAGCTACACTTTTATTTTCTGGTAATATGGCACTAAGGTTTTTAAATACATAATGCCGTCCTTTGGGAGTAATATAAGACTTGGTCAGGTTACGAAGCTCTATCATTTTGACTTCACCATACGACGTTCAAAACGCTTATATAATAAAAGCCCCAAAAACAGAGTAATAATTATCCAATAAATAAAATAAGATAAACTAATACCAGGTACTAAAGCATAAGTCGGTGCAACAGCATTTCTCATTAGTTCAAAAATGTGAATAAGTGGATTATAAAGTAAATACACACGATACTCTGCCGGTATAATATGAATTGAATATAAAATACCTGAAGCCAAATATAGAATTAAAAATAGCGGAGAAAGAATTTTAACAATTTCTTTGGAGAAGTCAGCAATTACTAAAAATACAAGGCTACAACTAAACATGAAAATAAATAAAAGTAACCAATAAAATAATAAATTAGGAATTTCGCTTAAGCTTATAGAATAACCGAACCATAAGAAACTAACACTAAAGCCCATATACGCTGTAAATTTTAATAGCAGCTCTAAGATGTTACGAGCAACTAAAGCATCAATAGGCTTTACCGAACGATAGCTAAATAAGCCCTTATTAGACTCTACTGCACTCGTTCCTAACATGACCCCTGTTCGAAACATAAAAAATGGAATGATCCCATTGATTAAAAAAACCTCATACTCAATACCGGGGGCCATACGTTGTCTAATGGTCGCGAATAATAAAACCATGACACCAATAGTTAAGAGTGGCTCTAAAAACACCCATACATAGCCCAAGCGATACTGGCCAAAACGAGTTTGAAGTTCACGCAAAATGAGCGCGCGAATCGAAGCATACATTACTCTCAGGCCACCACGAGGCTTAAGGCGTGGTAATTTTTTAAGCTGGGATGATGGTTCCATATGCTCTTTTGAGTCAATGAGGTAAGAAATAGGCGATGACATGATAACGTCGTCGTCTCGTTTTATAAAGTAAATTTATCCCCTCTAAATGGTGCATTGCAATTTAAAAGCATTCGGTATAAAGGCTCAGTTCACACTGGACCTGCTTCTCAAGGCTAACTTTTTAATCTTCATCACAAAAATTGACAAAGGCTGAAACTTGATCAACTATAAAGCCTAAAACTTCCCTGAGTATAACAATGACAATAACGCTCCAGACTCCCCGATATCAGCCTGATGTATTAGGCGCAGGATATGAACAGGCTACTTTAAATTTTCCGGATGATTATGAAGGCAAAGTGGTGGCCACTTTGATTCGTAAAAAAGCAGAGCAGCCCACCTCTAAAGCAGTACTCTATATTCACGGTTTTATTGACTATTTTTTCTAGACTGAAATGGCCGAGCGCTTTAATGCGCAGGGTTGCGATTTTTATGCGCTGGATTTGCGTAAATATGGGCGTTCTTATTTACCGCATCAAATGTACTATAACGTCCATTCGCTTTCTGAATATGATGCTGAAATTACTCAGGCGTTGGCAATTATTGGTGCTGAAGGTCATGATGCCGTCCTGCTCAGTGGCCATTCAACGGGTGGGCTAACCACCACCTTATATGCTTCACATCATCCGAAGCATCCCCTGATCACAGCCTTATGGCTCAACAACCCGTTTTATGACTTTAATATGAGCCGCCTGGAAAAGAAGCTGGCTATTCCCACAATGTCTGCACTGGGCAAACGCTTTCCCAACCTGCTGTTTCCGAGCCGCTTAAACAAATTCTATGTGCCGAGCCTGCATGTCAGTGATCGGGGGGAATGGAATTTTAACCTGGAATGGAAACAGCCGCGTTATCCATGGGTGCGTCTCGGCTTTGTACATGCCATTCATGAAGCACAAAAAGAAATTCATCAGGGCGTTGCCTTAAATGTTCCGACTCTACTGATGTACGCGCATCAGAGTAGCTATCCGCGCCGTTTCAACCGTCAAGCACAAAGCAGCGATGTGATCTTAAATATCAAGGATATGGTCAAATATGGCAAAAAAATATCAGGTGATGTGCAGTTCTGTGAAATTAAAAATGGCTTGCATGATCTGATACTATCGGAACACCCGGTACGCGAACAGGTTTACCGGCAACTCTTCGACTGGCTAAAACACACCGGCTTTCTGTCCCGTTAAAAAGCAACAATCGAGCTGTGATTGAAAGCCCTTGATTTGGGCTTTCTATATTTAAAGACTTGGCCTAGCTCAGCTATTAGTAAGCGTCCGCTGAACCCCATGCCTATTTTTTAATTTGAGTTGGAT
>NZ_JPQO01000220.1 GCF_000773685.1 Acinetobacter sp. HR7
TCTGCTAGTCTAGAGCCTTGGAAAAATTAGCGAGCAGCAGTGTATTGCCATTCAGCAGGCTTGTGATGAACTGATTGAGCATCCAGAAAACTGGCAGGACGCATTTCCTCTCGATCCTTATCAGGGCGGAGCAGGGACGTCCATCAATATGAATGCCAATGAGGTGATTGCCAGCCGTGCCCTAGAACTGATGGGGCATCAGAAAGGTGAATATCAGATCCTGCACCCGAATGATCATGTCAATACTTCGCAATCGACCAATGATGTCTATCCAACCGCATTGCGTTTAGCGACTTATTCTCGTCTGGATGAATTATTAAATGCCCAGAAAGTATTGATTGAGACCTTATATAGTAAGGCAACTGAATTCCGATACATCATCAAGATGGGTCGTACCCAGCTTCAGGATGCTGTACCAATGACTATGGAACAGGAATTCCGCGCTTTTGCCACTTTATTAAAAGAAGATCTGAAACTGATTGAACAAACCCGCCAGTTATTGCTGGAAGTGAATCTCGGTGCAACCGCGATCGGTACTGGTGTCAATACACCGACTGGTTACGCCAAGCGAGTGGTAGAAGCTTTAGCGAAAATTACTGGTCTGCCTTTCAAAGGTGCGGAGGATTATGTCGAAGCCACCAGTGACTGTGGCGTGTTTATTATTCTGTCCAGCAGCTTGAAACGTCTGGCAGTAAAATTGTCCAAAATCTGTAATGACTTACGCCTACTGAGTTCGGGCCCACGTGGTGGTCTAGCAGAAATCCGGTTACCGGAACTACAGGCTGGTTCATCGATCATGCCAGCCAAAGTTAATCCGGTGATACCGGAAGTGGTCAATCAGATTGCTTTCCGTGTCATTGGTAATGACCTGACCGTGACCTTGGCGGCAGAAGCAGGACAATTACAGTTGAATGTGATGGAGCCAGTGATAGCAGTTTCTCTGAATGAATCGATTCAGTTACTGACCCAAGGGATTCAGACACTGGCGCAAAAATGTATTGCCGGTATTCAACCCAATGAACAGAACTGTCTAAATGCTGTCATGCGCAGTATCGGCATTATTACCTTGCTGGAACCGATCCTAGGGCATACTGTCTGTGATGAAATTGGCAAGCAGTGTATTCGTGAGAATAAAACCGTACCAGAAGTGGTACTCGAATTGGGTTTACTTAGTCCGGAACAGCAGGAAGAAATCTTTGCTATTCAAAATCTGGTGTCTGAAGTACCGAGCGAGGTCAACCAACTGGAGCAGGTGTCCTGAAATTAAAGATATTTATAATGATTTATAGAATGTACTGATTTTAACCATTTGCCTCAAATCCAGCCTGTGGGTTTGGGGCATTTTCATCTAGACTATCTTCTTATCAAGAAGCCTCAGGAATCCGGCATGTTTGACAAGATCAGCGCATTATTCAAATCGAATAAACCTACGCCTGCACAGCAGTTTCTGCAAGAAAATAATATTCAGTATGCTGAAGATACCGGCTATGTGGTGGATGGTATCCAGTTGAATCAGGAACTGGGAGAACGTCTGGAATATTTATCCAATCGCCGCATGAAAACTTTTGATGACCTGAAAGAGCTTTATTCCACTGCCATGATCATCAATGAAAAGATTGATCTTGAAATTGCCCATCAGCGTTTTAATGCACGACTCGGTAATACCGAAGAAAACCTACTGCAGTTTAAAGCCATTGTGAAGAAGTTAAATGATTACTATCGCAATTTCCTGCGAGAGAAAAAGTAGGATTTTGATTCACTAAAATTCACACTGAATTGATAGTGTAAGAACTGCATAAAAATAACGAAATCACCGGATACCATCGTGATAGTATAAGGGGCATGTTGTTTAGACTTTAAAGCTATATACATGTTCCAACAAGAAATTTCCCAACTCAACCTCAAACAACTCAAGGCGGGTGAACGACGCTGGTTAGGTAACCTGCAGGGTTCATCAACGTCACTGTTGCTGAAAGAAATCTCCAAAAATCACAAGCAGTTGTTTGTGATTGTGGCACGCAATAATCAGCATTTGGCACAGCTGGAAAGTGAACTGGAATTTTATGGCTTAAAACCGACCATTTTTCCAGACTGGGAAATTCTGCCTTATGACCGCCTGTCACCGCATCAGGATATTGTGTCTGAACGTCTGGCAATTCTGTCGAATATGCCACAAACCGGTGTATTGCTACTTTCCGCTTCGACACTGGCACAACGCGTTGCACCAAGCTCATGGGTACTTGGGGAACATTTTGATATCCGGGTTGGGCAGAAATTTGATCTGGAACAACAAAAAAACAAGCTGGTTCAAGCCGGCTATCATCTGGTCGATACCGTCTATGATCATGGCGAATTTGCAGTACGCGGCAGCATCATGGACATCTATGCCTCTGGTCAGGAAGCCCCGATCCGGATTGACCTGTTTGATGATGAAATCGAAACCTTAAAATTCTTTGATCCTGAAACCCAACGCACCACACAAACTTTAGAACAATTTACGGTTTTGCCGGCCCAGGAATTCCCACTGAAAGAAGGGCGTGCCACTTTCCGGGATCGTTATGGCGAATTATTCCCAACAGCTAACCCCAAGAAGAACCCACTCTACTTGGATGTAATGGATGGCATTTCTTCACCCGGTATCGAGTTTTATATGCCGCTATTCTTCAGTGCTGAAGCAATGCAAAAAGAAAGTACACTGGCAACGTATTTACCAAAGAATGGCATTGTCATTACAGATCGTGGTATTAAAGAGTCTTTAAACCAGTTTTGGGCGGAAGTCACCCGTCGTTATGAAGACCGCCGGCACAACATGGATCAGCCGATTCTGCCGCCGGAAATGCTGTTCTGTCAGGCCCATCAGGTACTGGAACAGCTAAACCAGTTTGGCCGTATCATTGCGTCTCAGGACGTCTTTGACGAAAAAGCCGGTGTCATCAATCTGGATACCCAGACTCCGCCACGTTTGCCTGTCGATCCAAAACGGGAAAAACCGTTTACCGAAGTCAAAAAATATATTGATGCTGCCAATCATCCCGTACTTTTAGTCGCTGAAAGTGCTGGTCGACGTGAAACCCTGAAAGATGCTTTGCGCGCTAGTCTGGGTGATATTCCAACCGTCGATAATTTTGATGCCTTTGTCGATTCACTGCATGCCATTGCTATTACCAGTGCGCCATTGGAACGTGGTCTGGTGGTCACCAATCGCATCAGCGTGATCTCGGAAAACCAGCTCTATGAACACCGTGTGGTACAGCGCCGTCGCAAACGCCAGCAGGAAGTTTCAGAAGAGTTTTTGATTCGCAGCCTGACCGAGCTGACCATTGGTGCGCCGGTGGTACATATTGACTATGGTGTGGGACGTTATGCGGGTCTGATTACCCTCAGTATTGATGATCAGGATCATGAATTTCTGCAGCTAGATTATGCTGATGATGCCAAGGTTTATGTGCCCGTCACCAATCTGCATCTGATCAGTCGCTATAGTGGCGGTGATCCTGATCTGGCACCGTTACATAAATTGGGTACCGATGCATGGAGCAAAGCGAAGCGCAAGGCATTAGAGCAGATTCATGACGTGGCGGCCGAGCTGTTAGATATACAGGCGCGCCGTTCATCTAAACCAGGCATTAGTTTTGAGGTCGATCAAAGCCTGTATATGCAGTTTGCCAGTGGCTTTGCCTATGAAGAAACCCCAGATCAGGCCAATGCCATTGAAGCAACTTTATATGACATGCAGCAGGCCAAGCCGATGGATCGTTTGGTCTGTGGGGATGTGGGTTTCGGTAAGACGGAAGTGGCGATGCGTGCAGCTTTTGTTGCGGTACAAAATAGTCGCCAAGTAGCGGTTTTAGTACCAACCACGCTATTAGCCCAGCAACATTATGAGTCTTTTAAAGACCGTTTTGCAGATTGGCCGGTACGCATTGAAGTGTTGTCCCGTTTTGGGTCATCTAAAGCACATACCAAAACCATTGAAGATCTGGCAGAAGGCAAGGTCGATATTGTTATCGGTACGCATAAAATTCTGCAGGAAAACGTGCAGTTTAATAATCTGGGTCTGATGATTGTTGATGAAGAGCACCGTTTCGGCGTACGCGACAAGGAGCGCATCAAGGCCTTGCGTGCTGATGTCGATATGCTGACCCTAACGGCAACTCCAATTCCACGTACCCTGAATATGGCCTTTAGCGGGATGCGTGACCTGTCGATTATCGCGACACCTCCAGCACGCCGTCTGGCGGTGAAAACCTTTGTACAGGAACAGACCAATGACACCATTAAAGAGGCGATTCTGCGTGAATTGCTGCGTGGTGGTCAGGTTTATTACTTGCATAATGAAGTCGAAACCATTGAGCGGACTGCAGAAAGCTTGCGTGAGCTGGTGCCGGAAGCACGCGTTGTGGTGGCGCATGGTCAAATGCGTGAACGTGAACTGGAGCAGGTAATGCAGCAGTTCTATCACAAAGAATACAACGTGCTGGTCTGTTCGACCATCATTGAAACCGGGATTGATGTACCAAATGCCAATACCATTTTGATTGAACGTGCGGACAAGCTCGGCCTAGCCCAGCTGCACCAGCTACGTGGCCGTGTCGGTCGTTCACATCATCAGGCTTATGCCTATCTGCTAGTGCCATCGATTAAAGGCTTAAAAGGGGATGCAGAAAAACGTCTGGATGCTATTCAGCGTGCCTCAACTTTGGGTGCAGGTTTTATGCTAGCAACAGAAGATCTGGAAATCCGTGGTGCAGGTGAACTGTTGGGTGAACAGCAAAGTGGTTCTATGCAGGCCATCGGTTATAGTCTGTATATGGAAATGCTGGAAAAAGCCACCAAAGCCATCCAGAAAGGTAAAACGCCGAACTTTGATGCACCATTGTCCCTGACCGCAGAAATTAACCTGCATATGCCAGCGCTGATTCCGGATGACTACCTCGGTGATGTGCATCAGCGTCTGCTGTTCTATAAACGTATCAGTAATACTGATACCCAGGAAAAGCTCGACAATATCCGTATGGAGCTGATTGACCGTTTTGGTATTCCGCCGCAACCGGTGAAACAGCTATTCGCCGTGCATCAGATCCGTTTAAAGGCAGAACAGTTGGGTATTACCAAAATCGATATTGCAGCACAGGGAGGACATATCGAATTTGCTCCGGATACCCCGGTGCAGGCGATGAGCATTATCCAGATGATGCAGAAGCATCCAACCTATTTCCGCATGAATGGCGGACAGCGTTTGAAAGTGATGGTGATGCTGGAAGACTATCAGAAACGTATCCAGTTCCTGAATGATCTGCTGGATCATTTGCTGAAAGAACTGCATTAAACACTCGGATCTAAAGGTTGGGCAGAAAGGGAGTTCTGACCTTACCTATTAACCTGATTGCCCAGTCATTTATTTGTGCCGGGGAGCTATTGATTAATTTAGGGGATGGAGTAAAGTCAGGGATGTGACCGGGTTCAAAACAAATCTTTCAAATTTGTATTGAAACACATTGCTTACAATATTCAGTCAGCACTGGATATGGTAGTATTAGCCATCATTCTAATTTTGCATCATTTATAAAGATATGTTCAGTTTGCATCCTCAACTTGCTCAAGATACGTTTTATGTAGGCGACTTTCCTTTATCGACATGTCGTTTAATGAATGATATGCAATTTCCGTGGCTAATTCTTGTTCCACGTGTTCCAGGCATTACAGAATTATACGAACTTAGTCAGGCTGATCAGGAACAATTTTTACGCGAGTCTAGCTGGTTATCGAGCCAGTTGGCGCGTGTATTCCGTGCAGACAAAATGAATGTGGCTGCACTGGGCAATATGGTTCCACAGCTACATTTCCATCATGTGGTACGTTACCAGAATGATGTGGCATGGCCTAAACCAGTATGGGGCACTCCAGCGGTTCCATATAGCAGCGAAGTTCTTGCTCACATGCGCCAAACCTTAATGTTGGCTCTACGTGGTCAGGGAGATATGCCGTTTGATTGGCGTATGGACTAATCCGATTCATGCTGCATATCAGGCCTGTAACTAATACAGTGCTGCAAGGAGCAACTGAGTGCATATAGACGATTGGGTGAATCAAGAGCCAAAAGAATTTGAGTTTTTCCATCGGTTGATGGGTTATCTCATGCTTTCGCTGGTGATCGTCGTCTTTCACTACACAGCGCCTGATACGCAATATCAAATTTTTATCCCGTTTTTATTTCTTGCGATTATCCTTGCGCTGCCGAAACTGTCTCACTGGCTGATCTATCGTTACGATACCGATGTGAAGCGTAAAGTATTCTTTATGCTGGACATGACCGTGATTGCCATCATCCTGTCAGCCATTCATCTGAGCCTGGTGTTGTCGTTATTGGCATTTGTGGCCTTACTCTATACCGCAATCAGCAACAAAATTTCCTTTCTGACCTTTGCCTTGGCCAGCCTGATTGGCGTGGTGATTTTCTATCTCAGCAATATTTTCATTTTTGGTTTTGGTGATTATTTTCAACCAACCAGCAGTGAACTGACCGTGCTGGGTTTCCTGTGCATGATTACCTATGTGGGAATCGGGAACTACTATCAGGCCCGTCGTGCGCGTTATATGGCAGTGAAAAAAGATCATTATTATGACCAGATGAACCGCTATATGGAGTTTGCCAACCAGCTCAGCCGATATGCGCCGTTACAGTTGTGGCAATCCATCATGAAGGGTGAGTCTGAAGCCAAGATTGAATACAAGCGTAAAAAACTGACTGTGTTCTTCTCAGATATTCAGGGTTTTACCGAGTTATCCGAAACGCTGATTCCAGATGATCTGGCCTTCCTGTTAAATGATTATCTCAGTCATATGACTGAAATTGCTAAGCATTATGAAGGCACGGTCGACAAGTTTATGGGTGATGCGATCCTGATCTTTTTTGGTGATCCGCATAGTCAAGGCGTAGAACAGGATGCTAAAACCTGTCTGGAAATGGCGATTGCCATGCGCCAGCAGATGAAAATTCTGCGTGAGCGCTGGGTGAAAATGGGATATCCGCCACTGCATATTCGTATGGGGATTTCTACCGGTTATTGCCACGTAGGGAACTATGGTGCCAATCACCGCATGGCTTATACCATCGTGGGTCGGGATGCGAATCTGGCAGCCCGTTTGCAAAGTGCAGCACAGGTTGATGAAATCCTAATTTCTGATGACACTTATAATCTGGTCAAGAATGACTACCTCTGCGCACCTAAAGCGCCGATCTTCCTGAAAGGGATTAAAGAGCCGGTACGAACCTGGCAGGTGATGGAAAAATATAAATCCGAGAAAGTCGATTATCAGCGTTGGTTCGATTATGAATATAAAGGCTTTCATCTGTTATTAAATCTGGATGAAGTGCAGAATTATGAATATCCAGAGCTGATTGATATTCTAGAAAAAATGATCAAGCGTATTCAGACTCAGCAGAAATTTACCAATTCTAAAGGTTTCGTCAAACTGAAACTCGAAGATATGGTGGCTGAGCAGATCGCAGAAAATGCAGAAGCTGATCAAACTGCGAATAAACTGATTGAAGCTGATGAAAAAGAAAAAAACACGACTCGGGTGAGTTGATAAGAAAGAATTTACAGACAATAAAAAACCACGCTGTAGCGTGGTTTTTTATGCAACCTGCTTAGTGATTTTCAGAAGCATGGTTGATGGTGTATTTGGGAATTTCAACTTCCAGATCTTCATCCACAATCTTAACCTGACAAGACAGGCGTGAATCAGGTTCCAGGCCCCAAGCACGATCCAGTAAATCTGCTTCTACATCACTCATTTCTTCCAGGCTGTCGAAGCCTTTACGCACGATGACGTGGCAAGTCGTACATGCACATGACATATCACATGCATGTTCAATTTTAATTCCGTTGTTTAACAGGCTTTCACATAAATTGGCATTCTGCTCAACTTCAAACTCAGCACCTTCAGGGCAAATTTGCGCATGTGGAAGAACTTTAATACGTGGCATAGTCTTTACCTTAAATTTAGTTTGAGTTTGACCAGTCGTCGAGTTTGGTGCCTTTGAGCGCAGCATCAATATGCTGGTTCATACGTAGTGCTGCAAATGCATCGCTATGTATTTTAAGCTGTTCGACAGCAGATTCAATGGCTTTAATATCGGTACCTTGCATCTCCTGCTCCAGTTGGGCTTTTGCTGCATTCAGGTCATCCAGTTGCTGTTCGCTTAACAGTTTGGCATCAACTTTCAGCGCCTGATTCAGAGCTTCAAGTTCGCGTTGTGCTTCCACCTTGGTTTCCTGAAGCTGACGCAGGTTTTTGTCTTCTTCTGCGTATTTATAACCTTCAAGCAATAAACGTTCGGTATCTTCACTGGACAGGCCATAAGATGGCTTGATATCGATGTGCGCTTTCACGCCTGATGTGGTTTCCTGAGCAGATACGGTCAGCAGACCATCCGCATCAACCTGGAAAGTCACTTCAATTCGTGCCTGGCCTGCAGTCATTGGCGGAATGCCACGCAGTACGAAGCGGCCTAAGCTACGGCAATGATCGACCAGATCGCGTTCACCTTGGACCACGTGGATCAGCATCGCGGTTTGGCCATCTTGATACGTAGTGAATTCCTGGCGACGTGCTACAGGAATTGCAGTATTGCGTGCAATCAGACGTTCAACCAGCCCACCCATAGTTTCCAGGCCAAGTGAAAGTGGGGTTACATCGAGTAATAACGAACCGTCTTTACTATTACCAATCAATTGATTGGCAGTAATAGCAGCACCAATGGCAACCACTTCATCTGGGTTGATGGTGCACAGTGGTTCCTGATTAAAGACTTCACGCACTGCTTTTTGTACCGCATAAGAACGGGTAGAACCACCCACTAGTACGACATTCTGAATGTCATCCAGTTCCAGCTTGGCGTCACGCATGACACGCTTACAAACGCTGATGGTTTTATCCAAAGCAACTTTAATAATTTCTTCAAAACTTGAACGGTCTAAAGTCAGGCTATGATCCAGAATTTTCAGCTCAACTGATTCTTGATCACTGAGTGCTTCTTTAGCACGACGGGCAGCAGTGATGAAGTGTGCATATTCTTCATCATCTAGATTTTCCAGATCCAGCTGTTTTTTAGCCCACTTCAGAATCAGGCGATCCAAGTCATCACCACCTAGGGCGGTATGACCACCGGTCGCTAAGACTTCGAATACGCCTTGAGAGAAGCGCAGAATTGAAACATCAAACGTACCGCCACCCAAGTCATAGATCACATAGTTACGATCGGTGCTCAGGTTGGTTTCCTGATCCAGCCCATAAGCCACTGCAGCCGCGGTAGGTTCATTCAGTAAACGCAGGACATTTAAACCAGCCAGTTGAGCAGCATCACGGGTTGCCTGACGCTGTGCTTCATCAAAATATGCAGGAACAGTAATTACTGCACCATTAATTTCATTTTTTAGACTTGCTTCAGCGCGGTCTTTCAGCTTTTTTAAGATTTCTGCTGAAATTTCAACCGGGGTTTTACGACCTTGAACGGTTTCAAAAGCAGGCATCTCATTCGCTTCACCTACCAGTGTGTAAGGATGCTGGAATTTGATATCCGCCTGTGAACGGCCCATAAAACGTTTCACAGAAACGATGGTATTTTTCGGGTCGGTGGTAATAAATGGTGCAGCCTCATAGCCGTACTGTGTGTTTTGCTCTGCATAATGAACGATGGAAGGGAGTAACACACGTCCTTGTTCATCATTGAGTACTTTGGCTTTACCTGATAGAACCGTGGCTACCAAAGAGTGGGTGGTGCCTAAATCGATACCAATCGCAATGCGGTGTTCATGCGGTGCACTTGATTGACCTGGTTCTGCAATCTGCAAGAGAGCCATAGTGTTACATCCTTTGCACGTTAAATATTAAAGAGAAAAATTAAAAATCGTCGTCAAGATCAAAGCTGTCATCATTGAGGAAGCGATCTTCCGCCTTGTCGATATCGGCCATGACTTTTACAAAGAAACGCAGTTTGCGCACGGTATCGCGAGCTTCACCCCAATCTTCATCGTCATAATCAATCTTGAACTCACGTACCAGACCATCAATCCACTGTTGAACTTCCACTTTAAGTGAAGACAGATCTTCTGCCGAACGGGCTTCATCCAACTGTTCGCGGATTTCCAGGGCATCTTGCAGGAACTCAAAATCACTGATGGATTGATCCAGATGATAATCCTGTTTTTTCAGTGACAGGAGATAAGCTGCACGGCTATCCACTGAAGAAAGCACTTTGAATGCCTGGTTGATTTCACTTGATTTGATCAGGGCCTGGTCTTTGTCTTCAGCTTTATCCGGGTGATATTGTTGTTGTAGCTTCAAAAATTCTGATTTTAAAGCAGCAGTATCAATATCCAGTGAGACGGGAAGATTGAACAACTCAAAATGATTCATGGGAGATAGGGTCCACGATTAATAGGTAAAATAACTGCGCTAAGCTAAAAAACGACGGCCTAAATGCAATTAAAACAGTGTAGGTGACACTGTTTTAATGCTGCAAGAGAACGGAGAAGTGAACGCTTAAACTTTAAACAGTAAAGGATTCACCACAACCACATTCACCTTTTTTATTTGGATTGTTAAATTCGAAGCCTTCGTTCAGACCGTTCTTGACATAGTCCATCTCTAAACCTTCGAGATAAACCAGGCTTTTCGGGTCAACGAAAACCTTAACACCAAACTGTTCAAATACTTGGTCGTGTGCATCGACTTCATCAACGAATTCGAGTACATAAGCCAAGCCAGAACAGCCTGAAGTTTTCACACCAACGCGAATGCCTTCACCCTTACCGCGATTTTTCAGGTAATTGCTGATATGAGTTGCAGCATTTTCAGTTAAATGGATCATGAAAACTCCGTTAATCTTTCTTCAGAAAATACGTCAGCGATTAAGCTTTAGCTTTTTTGCTACGGTAGTCTTCTACAGCAGCCTTAATTGCATCTTCAGCAAGTACAGAGCAGTGTACTTTTACTGGTGGAAGTGCCAGCTCGTTTGCAATGTCAATATTTTTGATCGCTTGCGCTTCGTCCAGAGTTTTACCCTTTAACCATTCAGTGACTAGGGAGCTAGACGCAATTGCAGAACCACAGCCATAAGTTTTGAAGCGTGCTTCTTCGATTACACCTTCATCATTCACTTGAATTTGCAGACGCATCACGTCGCCACATGCAGGTGCACCCACCATGCCTGTACCTACGTTTTCTGCATTTTTGTCTAAAACACCAACGTTACGTGGGTTTTCATAATGGTCAATTACTTTGTCGCTATAAGCCATGTTGCTTCTCCAAACCTCGGGGTCAGCCTAATATTAAATATGGGGATTAAAAATCTTTTATCAATGAGATAACAACATAAATGCTGTTATCCCAGTGCCAAAATTAATGCTCAGCCCATTCAACTGTAGAAAGGTCGATACCTTCCTTGTACATATCCCAAAGCGGAGAAAGTTCACGTAACTTCTCAACAGCAGCTTTAGTGATCTCTAGTACATGATCAATGTCTTCTTCAGTGGTGTATTTACCAAAGCTGAAGCGGATTGAGCTGTGTGCAAGTTCGTCTGACAGGCCTAGTGCACGTAATACGTAAGATGGTTCAAGAGTCGCAGAGGTACAAGCTGAGCCTGAAGATACTGCGCAATCTTTAAGTGCCATCATTAGCGATTCACCTTCAACAAAGTTGAAGCTAACGTTCAGGTAGTTGGCTACGTTTTGAGTCGGGTGACCATTCAGGAATACCTGCTCAAGTGAGCTTAAGCCATTCCAAAGTTTGTCACGCAGTACGCGAAGACGTTTTTGTTCAGCTTCCAGGTTTTTACCCGCAAGTTCAAACGCTTCACCCATACCCACGATCTGGTGAGTCGCCAATGTACCAGAACGCATACCACGTTCGTGACCGCCACCATGCATTTGTGCTTTTAGACGTACACGTGGTGAACGACGTACGAACAGGGCGCCAATACCTTTAGGACCATAAATTTTATGAGCAGAGAAACTCATCAGGTCGACTTTCATGGTAGAAAGGTCGATTTCAATTTTACCGGCAGCCTGTGCAGCATCCACGTGGAAGAAAATCTTTTTCGCACGAGTGATCTCACCGATTGCAGCCACATCAGTCACGGTACCAATTTCATTGTTCACCATCATCAGGGAAACAAGAATCGTATCTGGGCGGATTGCAGCTTCAACCATCTCTGGAGTAATCAGACCAGTTTTTGGTTGTGGTTCCAGATAAGTGATTTCAAAGCCTTCAGACTCTAATTCACGGCAAGTATCCAAAATTGCTTTGTGTTCAATTTTAGAAGTGATGATGTGCTTGCCTTTAGATGCATAGAACTGAGCTACACCTTTTAGGGCAAGGTTGTCAGATTCAGTCGCACCAGAAGTCCATACGATTTCACGTGGGTCAGCTTTTACTAAGTTAGCGACTTGCTCACGTGCGTATTCAACTTTTTCTTCCGCTTGCCAGCCGTAAGCATGTGAACGTGATGCTGCGTTACCGAAGGTGCCTTCGTACGTTAAGCATTCCATCATGCGTTCTGCAACTTGAGGGTCTACAGGAGTGGTTGCTGCATAGTCAAGATAAATCGGACGTTTCATGTCAAATACCTGTAACCGATAAAAGGGCTGAATCAAAAGATGCTGAATTTTGGCGCAGTGACACGGTTTGTACGTTGTCACGGGCTACCAGGTCAGCAAGCGTGATTTTTGCAAGATAATCGGCAATGTGGTGGGAGAGTTCCTGCCATAAATCGTGAGTCAAGCACATCGCGCCATTTTGGCAATTGCCTTTATGGTCGCAGCGAGTGGCATCAACTGTTTCGTTTACAGCTTCAATGATTTCTAACACAGTGATGTCTTGAGCATTGCGGGCTAAATGGTAACCACCATTGGCACCACGGACACTCGAAACTAAGCCATGACGTTTTAGTTTGGCAAATAACTGCTCAAGATAAGCAACGGAAATCGTTTGGCGTGCTGCAATTTCAGCAAGCGTGATCGTTTGTTCAGTTGGCTGCAAAGCTAGATCAAGAAGAGCAGTCACTGCGTAGCGACCGCGAGTGGTTAAGCGCATGATTCGATACACATGGTTAGACTAGATGAGTCGATTTTAAGAATCCTGACTAAAATAGTCAAGTTTTTTTATTATGCAAATTTGAAGGCTAATGATGCAGAAAATAAGGATTTAATGACTGAACCAATTATACACTAATAACGTAACTAAAAGTATAGTGATTAGACCAAAGATGGTATTGATTATTTTCTGGCGACGCTGCATGCGACGGATCCGGTTTTTGTACTGTTTGACTTCGACTTGCAGACTGTTAATGCGGGAGCGTTGCTGATCGATTTTATCCAGCAGCGGGGCAATACGACTTCGTGAAGCGACTACATCCTTTTCATCAGCCGGTTCATACAGCCATTGTTTCCAGTCTGCCAGAAGTTTTGGTAGGGCAAATAAGGTCAGCAGGTCACGGAATTCATCTTTAAGCACCTTGTCGCCATCAATACGCATGGCTTTGATGCTGCGACGGTTACCGAATACAAAGATTTTAATTAGGTCAGCCAGGGTGGTACGCACATCCAGATCAATGATCTTGTTCGGTGGCATGTAATCGAACAGCAGACCTTTGTCGGTAAAGCGCACATAAAAATCGAAATAAGGAATATAGCTATTGATTTTTATCGCAATATTTTCGTCAATGAATTTTTTAGCTTGTAAGGCAACGACGCGATCATGTTTTAGAATGAAAGTGAAGAAGGTTTCCAAAACAATTAAAGTCATTGTCAGCAAAAAATGCGGCTGCTTTTGACTTTGTTCCGATTCGCTCATAGATCCTGACCAGTCCTTTCCTAAAAAATGAAATATAAAGCTTCCTGCCTGGGTAATATTTCAGGGATTAAACTTAATTTGTTAAATAAGTTGCTTTGTAGAACAGTTTAGCAAAACTGGCAAGTGCTAAGTTTGCTAAAATGCTATCATTTTGTAGATTTATATATAGAATCTGCATGGAAAATAATCAGGAGACGGCAAAATGGACAAACCTGAAGTCGAACAAGAAGCAGTAGCGGAAGCTGAAAAAAAAACATCGAAAGGCAGGTCTAAATCAGGCGCTGAGCGTAAATCGGTTCTGGATTTTCGGAAATACACCAAGCAGATCTGGTTGGCAGGGCTGGGCGCATTTTCCCGTGCTGAGGAAGAAGGCAACAAATTATTCGACTCGCTAGTCAAGGTTGGTGAGGAGCTAGAATCCAAAACCACAGACATTGCGGATCAAACTGTAGAGAAGGTCTCAGAAAAGGCCAAAGAATCGGTCACAGATACCAAAGATAAGGTGGAAAAGCTGATTGATCACTCTGTTCATCATTCCTTGAATCGTATAGGATTGGCGACTGCGAAGGATGTGCAACAACTGGAAAAGCTGCTCCTTCAGCTGCATGAAAAAGTGGATCAGCTATTGGCTGATCAAGAGCAGTTAAAAGAAGAAATGTCGAAAAAAACACAAAGAAAGTGACTTTATTCATTATTCAAGGTTTTTTTCGCCTATTTTTTAAAAAAAAACAGGTCGAAGAGTATTGCGTTTAGGGCTAAAGCATTGTTATAAAGTCGTTAAGGCAACTTACACAAATTCTTGGACCTTAAATAAACGATATTAAGAGGACGTAATTTTCATGAATAAATCAGAATTAATTGATGCAATTGCAGAAAAAGGGGGATTATCTAAGGCTGACGCTGGTAAAGCTTTAGATGCTACAATTGCTTCTGTTACTGAGGCACTTAAAGCGGGTGATACAGTTACTTTGGTTGGTTTCGGTACTTTCGGTGTGAAAGAACGTGCTGCACGTACTGGCCGTAACCCACAAACTGGTGCGACACTTGAAATCAAAGCAAGCAAAGTACCAAGTTTCAAAGCTGGTAAAGGCTTAAAAGACGCTGTTGCTTAATCGAATGCAGCGACCAAACGCGCCTTATTAGGCGCGTTTTTTATTGCTTGTCGAAATATTCAGGATTAACACATTCATTCAACGGGTTTTTTCGGTTAAAATCCCACGCAAATAAAATATTGGAATACTTATGGAATCTTTTCGTAAAGTTATTAAGGGTTGGTTGGGCAAGGTTTTGCTCGTTCTGTTTTTAACCCCTTTAGCACTTGTAGGTATTGAAGGATATTTTAGTAGCGGGAACAAGGATACGGCCAAGACGGTTAATGGTACGGATATATCGAAAAAAGAACTTGAATCTCTGACAAAAACATTCAAACAACAATATCTGGCCTATGCCAATGGCGATGAAACCTTATTAAACCAGACATTCATTGAACAAAAAGCGCTGGATACGCTGGTTGCGCGTACCTTACTGTTACAGCAAGCCGAAAAGCTGGGTATTAGCCTGAGTGATCAGCAGATTGAACAGATGATTGCCCAGCAGCCAAGCTTTCAGGAAAATGGTCAGTTCTCCAATGCGCTGTACGAGAATTATCTGAAATCTGTCGGTATGAACAGCCGTCAGCTGATTGCCAGCCTGCGTAATGATCATGCGCTGAAAATGCTGTCTTCGACTTTTATGGATTATCCATTGGTCAGCAAGCTGGACATTGAACAGATTGCCAATCTTCAGACTGAACAGCGTCACGTACATATTGCCAGCGTTAATCTGGACAACTACAAGAAAAATGTCAAAGTCAGCGATGCTGAAGTTGCAGCGTATTATGAAAAACACAAAACCGTATTCAAACAGCCAACCAGCGTGGATGTGGACTATGTGGTATTAAGCCCTGCCAATCTCCAAACTGGTACAGTTGCAGCAACTGAAGCTGAACTGCAAGAAGCGTATAAGAAATTTGTAGATTCACAAAAATCTGCGGTGAAACCAGATGTAAAACACATCCTGATTACGGCTGATAGTCGCTCTGAAGCAGAAGCACAAAAACTGGCTGCAGACGTCGCTGCGAAAATCAAAGCAGGTACCAGCTTCGCTCAGGCAGCAGCGCAATATTCTGAAGATCCGGAATCTAAGGCGAAAGGCGGTGCGATTGCTGTTTATGAAACTGGCGTATTTGGTGATGCCTTCGATAAAGCAGTTGCTTCACTGAAACCGGGTGTAGTTTCTGCACCAGTAAAAACCGATTATGGTTATCACATCATTGCAGTTGAAACCCCAAATGTGGATGTTTCATCATTTGAATCACAAAAAGCACGTCTGACTGAAGAAGTGCTGGCAACGAAAAAAGCAAATGCTTTCTCGGATACCGTAAACGGCCTGAATGATATGGTGGTGAGTGCAGACTCACTGGATGTGGTAGCCCAAGAAGTAAAAGGTGTACAGGTGAAGTCAGCCAAAGGTGTGACTTTATCGACTCGCGATCCATTGTTGAGCGATGCGAATGTGAAAGTCAAACTGTTTAATGATGACGTGAAAAATGGTGATCGTAACGTTTCTTCAAGCATTCAACTTGCCAATGGCGATGTGGTTTGGGTAAAAGTGCGTAACTACTATGCAGCGGGTGAGCAGCCACTTGCTGTAGCAAAACCACGCGTCAAAGCTAAACTGATTGAAGAAAAAGCACTGGCAGTAGCTAAAGCTCAAATTCAGAAAACTTTAGAAGAGTTCAAATCTAAACCTGCAGCATCTGTAGCAAAAGGTAATCTATCATTTGAAGATGCGGGTATTTATACCCGTGCCGAAGGTTTGCTGAAACGTGATGTACAGCGTGCGGCATTTAGCCTGAAAGCACCTAAAGCTGGCTTCTGGTCAGTAACTACAGCGAGCTTGCCAAATGAACTGGTAGTCGTTGCAGTATCTGAAGTGAAGAAAAATCCGATTACGGTGTTGAGCGAAGAACAACGTCAAGAGCTGGTGAAACTGTATTCGCAGCTACGTGGTCAGCAAGAGTTTGATGACTACACTCGTTATCTGAAAGCACATGCAAAAATCAAATAAATGATTTTAGTCAAAAAACCAGCCTGAGGGCTGGTTTTTTTATTGCTAGAATTCGCTCAAAATTAAAGAAAACAATCTATTGGGTAAATAAGAATCAGATTAAAACCAGTTTAAAATGAGATGTGAAAAATAATAAAACCCAAGAATATCAAGGAAAAGACAGTATGCGTCATATATGGATGGATCGCCTGACGCGGCGATTTTACAAAAATATTATGCCTAGTTTATTAATATTATTGGTCTCACTATCATCACATGCTGCTGAGTTGAATTTCCGTCATATTCTGCAACAGGAACGTAGCTGGGATGGACTCAGCAGTAAAAAACTCAAAGTCAATGAAATTGAATGGTGCTACAGTGAAGGTGGTGATCCAACCAAGCTGACTTTGTTGCTGCTGCATGGCCTTTCCGGTACCCGGGACAACTGGAACCGGGTCGCGCGTTATCTGGCGGCATATTATCATGTGATTATCCCGGATCTACCTGCGCATGGGGAAACCCTTGTTCCTGGTGATTTTGACTTGTCCATTCCGAATCTGGCAGAAAAATTACGCCGCTTTATTGATGCTGCACAACCGAATCCGAATCTGCATATTGCCGGGCATTCCATGGGCGGAGCAATTGCTTTGCTTTACAGTGCGCAATATCACTCTGGAAGTGAAATCTTTGCTATTGGTGGATAGTGCAGGTGTATATCAGTCTGCTAATACACCTTATCTAAAAGACACCACGCAGTTGAAGGATCTGGTAGTGAGAAAAACAGGTGATTTTGACAAGCTGATGAATCTGGTGATGCAGTCGCCGCCATTCATTCCGGTTGAATTACGTGTTGCACAGGAAAAGCTGATGATTCAGCAATCAGCCAATACCTATAAAATGGTTGAGCAATTGGTAACTATGTCCAAACTGTATACGCCGGACTCTTTTGCATTGATCGCGCGTGGACTGGAGCAACCGGTATTTATTGTCTGGGGTAAGCAGGACAAGATTATTAATGTGGAAGCTGCTTATGAGTTAAAAAATCTGCTGAAAAATGCTGAGCCACCGCTGATTTTAGAAGGGATTGGACATATGCCGATTCTGGAAGCCGAGCAGTTAATGGTGCAACCTTATCTTAAATTTTTGCAGAAAATTAAATGAGAGAGCAAGAAAAAAGTGGGAGATTTTCCCGCTTTTTTGTCAGCCTATTTTACTCAGCCCGAACCTTAATTTCATAGCCAGTATATTTACGGATATTAATCACACCGGTATCCAGGATTAAATACTGGCCTTTAATGCCTTGCAGCTTGCCACGAATAATTGGGGTTTTATCCAGGTTATGCGACTTGATCTTTTCAGGATAGCTTTCTACCGGATAGATAAATTCACGCGGACGTTCCTGTTCAAGGATTTCCACATTTTCATTGAAGTCTAGACTCATGCTGAACTCATCACGGATGGTGGTGATTTGCGGAGCAAATTCATCCAGTAACTGGTCACGAATATCGATCAGATTAATTGGTTCGGCTTCGCCTTTGAGGAGTTTACGCCAATCAGTTTTATCTGCGACCTGAGTGCCAAACATAACTTCTAGTTGGCCGGAAAGGCGTCGTGAACCCACTTTCATAATCGGCAAAGCCTGAGTCGCCCCTTGGTCTAACCAGCGGGTCGGCATATGACCTTCACGGGTAATTCCGACTTTGAGGGCACTGGAATTCGCCAGATAGACGATATGAGGCTGAAAGCAGACTTCATGGGCAAAACTGTCTTCACGGCAGGTGCCCAAGTGATAATGACAGGTTTCCGGCTTCATGATACACATGTCGCAAGAGGCCTTGGTCTTGAAGCATTTAAAGCAATGGCCCTGCGAGAAAGACTTGGAAGTCTTTGCACCGCAAGAGACACAGTAGATATTGCCGGTCCATTCAATCTCGATTTCCTGGCCAAGATTAAATGGAAGGTCAATTTCTGAACGATCTAGGATAAATTTATATTCAACATTTGCCCGGTGTATATCTTGTTCAGTTACACTAAGGTTCTTGAGACCGGCGTGCATTTTATGGCAAATGCCCTGAAGTTCCATGAAAAATTACTCACTTAAATCATAAGGATGCAGTTATGGCTGAACAGAATGTTATCTCGTCGATGTTAGATGATTTCGCACAGGAACAGCCAATCCAAACTGCGATTTGTATTGGTCAGGATCTGACCCAGGTCAAGTTTAATCAGTCGATTCAATGGCATTATTTTAACGTATCTGATTTCCTAAGTCTGCCTTTTCAGCAACGTTATGACCTGGCCGTGGTGATGCTGGATACAGCAGAAACCAGTGAACTTTCAGACCAAATCATTGGGCAAACGCTTGTGAAACTGCGTGATCTGTTTGCCCGTCGTCTGGTGGTGGTGAGCCGTTTGCAGGATGAGAAGTTGCTGCGTTCTTTAGGCCTAACACAACTGATTGATAAAACGACGCATGATAGCGACTTTGCCTTGTGGCAATTTAATATCTTAACCTATAAGCATGTGCCAGACTGGTTTAACTCCAAGTTCTGGGCCAATCCGGAAAACTGGGACAAATACCGCTGGTAATGATCTACTCATAGAAAGTTGCTTAAGATTGCTTGCACTTCTTAACAATTTCCAACAGGTGCGCTGCCAAAGTACCACGTATGCTGTAAGAAAGTTTTACAGGAAATACAGGTATGACCAACCTTAGCAATATTGTGGAAATCCTGGCCAAGCAGGCCTTGGGTGGTGGGCAGCAACAACAAAATCCAAACCAGAATCAATCCCAACAGTCTCAAGGTGGTCTAGGAGGCATTTTAGGTGCTGTGCTTGGACAATTGAATGGTGGGAATACAGGACAGAGATCTAACCCGCAAGGTGACTTGGGAGGGATTCTCGGTTCGGTGCTGAGTCAGTTGGGCGGTGCTCAATCACAGCAACCGCATCAACAACAACCTAATCAGCAACCACGATCGTCTGGCTTAGGTTCAGGAGGAACCAAAACCTTATTGATTGCCGTATTGCCGTTGGTATTGGCCTGGATTCAGAAACAGGGTGGACTGCAAGGAGCTTTGGATAAACTCAAAGGCCAAGGTCTAACCAATCAGGTCGATGACTGGGTATCGACTGGGCCCGGTGATAATGCGCCAATCGATAATCAGCAGCTGCAATTTCTGTTTGATGATCAGGAAGTGGAACAGGTCGCTGAACAGGTACATGCGCCGAAGCAGGATGTCTATAGCACCATTTCCAAAGTCTTGCCTGAGATCATCGATTCCCTAACGCCACAAGGTGAACAGACCAGCAAGCAGGAAGCGAATAATGATATTCAGAATGTACTGAATATGGTGTCTGGTTTTCTGAAACGTTAATGGATATAGGTATAAAAAAGTCCGGTCATTTCGCCGGGCTTTTTATAGTGATTTCACTTTCTAGGAATGTTCCAGATCCAGGCTAAACAAACGATTTGATTTACTAATTTTCTTGGCCACATAATGTGATTTACGTGTACGAATCAAAATAATCTGTGACTGAAATTCCAGCTCGCCAAATTCCGGTTCCACCTGCACATAATGCAGCTGACCATATTCATCCCGAACCCGCGCTTGAGCTGAAAATCCCGGACGGGCATTGCCACTGGAAATCGTCGCCAGACGGCCAATCAGATTGACGTCATGCTTTTTGTATTTCGGTGGAATGACCTGATCCAGACAGTGGATCATAAACACGGTGAAGAAAATCGCGATGATTAAAGCTGGAATGATCAGATAATATGCTGGCCAGAATTTCATCTCCTGTGAATACACCAATAGCTGTAGCACATAGCCGGCAAAGCTGAAGTTCATCAACAGGAAAAACACAATCAGGGTTTTGGAAAACTTGACATTGAGCAAGTCCAGATTATGTAAATCGAGAGGGGAAATCTTTTGGAAAAATTGGGTTGGACGTACCTTAAAAAAATAGCCTAAGGTTTCGACCAAGCCCAGCAAAATCACGGCGATCAGACTGAGATGAAAAGGCATTAGGTTATAGTCAGTGAAAAATGCCGGCATGGTCGCGTCCAGTGTAAGTGTTATTCTTCGAGATAAATTCCACCATCAGAATGCACGGTAATTTCAACTTTTTCAAGTGATTGGCCTTGACATGGTCCAGAAATACATTCACCGGTTTCAACCAGGAACAAGGCACCGTGAGTCGAACATTCAATAAATTCCTGGTCACGATCTAGGAACTGGTTTTCCAGAAATTCCAGTTCAACCTGTAAGTGTGGGCACAGGTTTTGGTAGGCATAGAACATGCCATCACGTTGCGTAATAAACATCGTATCCCCATTTGGAAGCTCAAAGGAACGTGATTCACGTTCCGGGATGTCTTCAGTCATGCAAATTTTATACATTAAGCACATTCCTTCTGGAAGTTGTTTAATAATGCCGCATATTCAGCAACAGGCAGACGTGGGCCAAATTGTGAAACTACTTCACTTGAGATCAAAATCGCCAGTTCAGCCGCCGCTTTCCAGCCTAGACCTGCATTCAGAGCATATAAGAATGCACCTGCAAAGGCATCGCCAGCACCGTTAGTGTCGACTGCTTCTACCTTGCGGCCTGGTACAGTAAAGCTTTGACCTTTGTTACAGATCAGTGCACCTTTGGCTGACAATGTAATGACAACGTGTTGGCTGATTTCTTGTAATTTTTCCAGTGCAGCCTCCAGATTGTCTGTACCTGTGTACATTAATGCTTCCTGTTCATTACAGAACAGCAGATCTACACCATCCGCGATCATTTCATCCAGACCACTACGGGCATATTGCACCATGGCTGGATCAGATAAAGTGAGGGCAATTTGGACATCACTGGCACGGGCAATGATACGCGCCTGTTCTACGGCATGACGTGCAGTTTCTGAGGTAGACAGGTAGCCTTCGATATACAGCCATTTCGCAGTTTTTAGCGGAGTAAAATCAATTTGTTCATCTGTCAGTTCAGCAGTAATACCGAGGTAAGTATGCATGGTACGTTCTGAATCAGGGCTGACCAGTACCATACAGGTACCAGTGACACCTTCACTGATGGAACGGGTTGTGGTCTGGATGCCAGCTTCATTTAAGCCATTCAGGTAGATTTGACCAAGATTATCATTACCCACGCGGCAGGCATAAAATGCGGAACCACCTAATGCAGCAAAAGCAACCGTAGTATTTGCAGCTGAACCACCAGAAGCCTGGCCTTTATAGGTTTGGGTCGCTTTCAGGTTTTCATACAGTACGGCTTGTGTTTCACCATCAGTGAGTTGCATGGTGCCTTTTTGCAGGGTGTTTGCAATTAGAAAGTCATCAGATACTTTAAATTCCTGGTCAATTAGCGCATTACCAATTGCAAAAAGATCAACATTTGCCATGTTAGAAAGTCACATTCAAAAAACGAAAGTCCTAAGTTTACACGAATGCTCAGGATTGCTGTAGGGTGTTGAATCATTTTCAAAATTTTTTGAGTATGGTTTAAAGATACTTAACTTGCACTTTGGTCGAATAAAAATGGATAATTTTCAAAATCATCCAAACATCCCATTGATTTAAAGTACAGATTTTATTTATAAGTGTAGTCTACCTGTGTTAAATCTGTAGAGGCTTAGACAGGTTGAGCCGAGACTATCATTTCTAAAAGTGTGTATATATGGATATTAAGATTGTAAAAGCCGAACAATTACCAGATCAGATCAACACTTTGGCTACCTTAGCGAAAAAGGAAGGCTATGATTTGATTGAGAAATTAGTTGAAGAATATCGCACAGGAAAAAACTCGTTTAGCAAAGACAATGAATATCTGGCAGTCGCTTACGATGGTGATAAGCTGATTGCCTGTGGTGGCTTGAACCAACAATGGGGGCCAGATGGCATTGAAGAACGGATCGGGCGTGTCCGCCGTTTCTATGTGCATCCGAAATACCGTCAACATGGGGTGGGCAAACAATTATTGGCGTATCTGGAACAGCTGGCACGTCCGCATTATTCAGCACTGTGTTTGCATACTGAAACCAAGCTGGCTGCAAGCTTCTACCAGAAGCAGAATTATGTCTTTGTGGAAAACCATCCAAACTATAACTATTTTAAATACTTGGTTTAAGCCAGCTTAAAATTTTCATTCGACGGTTAAAACTTGGTGATTTATTTTATGAATGACCAAGTTTACTTAATTCGATCAAAATGATCGGTTTTCAGCGTGAATAATAACAAGAACTAAAGCTATAATGCGATTAATTGTTTTTTATCTAAAAAATTAGGAGATCGCATGACTGTAGATGTCACTGAAACCATTTCACAAACTGTTCATCCTGCGTTTCAGTTGGTACGTCAACACCATGTTGAAGCTTTAGACATTTTAGTGTCTGAATATAAGCATAAAGTGACCGGCGCCACTCATTATCACCTGGCAACCAGTCACGATGAAAATGTCTTTCTCGTGGCATTCCGTACTCAGCCGATGGATTCCAAAGGCGAGGCCCATATTCTTGAACATACGGCGCTCTGTGGCTCAGAAAAATTCCCGGTACGTGATCCATTCTTTCTGATGATTCGCCGTTCCCTGAACACTTTCATGAATGCCTTTACCGCTGCAGACTGGACGGCATATCCATTTGCAACCCAGAACGATAAAGATTTCCAGAACCTGCTGGAAGTATATATGGATGCGGCATTTGCAGCGAACCTGAATCCGCTGGATTTTGCTCAGGAAGGTATTCGTATTGAACTGGAAAATGGTGAACCTGTTTATAAAGGCGTGGTCTTTAATGAAATGAAAGGGGCGATGAGTTCTCCTTCGGATCAGCTCTATCACACGCTGGCGCATTATCTGTTCCCAACCACCACTTATCACTATAATTCGGGTGGTGATCCTAAAGATATTCCTGACCTGACTTACCAAGAGTTGGTTGATTTCTATAAATCACATTACCATCCAAGTAATGCGGTCTTTATGACTTTCGGTAACAAGTCCGCTTATGAATTACAGGAACAGTTTGAAACTCTGGCACTGTCTAAATTTGAGAAAGGTCAGACTTTATATTCAACTCCGGAAAAACGCCTGACTGCACCACTTACCGTAACCGATACTTATGCCGTTGATGCTGATGACCTGCGTGACAAGACTTATCATGTGATTTCATGGTTATTGCCAGAAGCGAGTGAAATCAAGCTGCGTTTGGGTATGCGTCTGGTGGAAGGTATTTTGCTGGAAGATTCTGCATCACCACTACGTCATTACCTTGAAACCTGTGGCTATGCACAGTCGACTGGTCCATTTATGGGTGTCGATGATTCAAACTTTGAAATGACCTTCTACTGTGCAGTGCAGGGTTCAAATCCTGAACATGCTGAAGAATTTAAAAATGGCGTGTTTAAGATTCTGGAAGAAGTGGCTTCTAAACCAGTGGATCAAAAAGCCGTGGATGCGATCTTGCATCAGATCGAACTGCATCAACGTGAAATCAATGGGGATGGAACTCCATATGGCCTAAGCCTCATTCTCAATGGCCTCAGCAGTGCAATCCACCACCGTGATCCAGTAGAGGTATGGGATGTGGATTCTGCGATTGCTGCGGTAAAAGAAGAGCTGAAAGACCCGATGTGGTTGTCTAATCTGATCAAAGAGCATCTGCTTGATAATCCGCACCGTGTCCAGTTAACTCTGGTTCCGGATGCGACCAAATCAGCCAAAGAAGCTGAAGAAGAAAAAGCACGTCTGGCAGAAATTGGCAAAAACCTGACTGAAGAGCAAAAAACTGAAATTGAAAAACAAACTGAAGCACTGAAAATCCGCCAAGAAACACCGGATGACCTCAGCCTGTTGCCGAAAGTTGGTCTGGAAGATATTCCGGCGGAACTGCAGATTGTTCAGGGTCAACTGCGTGAGATCATTTCCAATCGTGTAGATACACCATTGAACCTGTACTATGCGGGTACCAATGGAATTTATTATCAACAGGTACTGGTACAGATTCCGGATGAAGTGGTGCAATCGCCATACTTCAACCTGTTGTCTATTCTGGTAGGTGAAGTCGGTGCAGGTGAGTATAGCTACCTGGAATTCCAGCAAATCCAGACTGCAGTCAGTGGTGGCCTGGGTATGGGCGCATCGTTGCGTTCTAAAGTGGATGACAAGAACAAAATTTCTGCATGGCTGACCCTAACCACGAAATCTTTAGTGAATAATCTGGAAGCGATCCAGTTGCTGAAAACCGGTTTTGAGCAGCTTCGCTTCGATGAAAAAGCCCGTATTATCGAGCTGTTGCAACAACGTAAAACGCGTTGGCATTCACGTATTTCTGGCTCAGGACATAGTTATGCAATGCAGGTTGCTTCACGTCAGCACAGCGCTTTAGCCACTCGTGACTATCACAATACCGGCCTGGGTGCATTGAACTGGCTAATGAACCTGGTGTCTCAAATCGAGAAAGATGATGCGGCTTATGATGCCATGATTGAAGAGCTGCAACGTATTCATCGTGCCTTGTTGCAGGCGCCGAAACAGTTCCTACTGGTCTGTGAAGAACCACATGCGGACCGTCTGGTCGAAGAAGTGCAAAACGTTTGGGACAAAGTCGCAGTGGATTCAACGCCAGTGCAGCTGACCCAAGTTGAAAAAGTCATGCAGGATACGGATGAAGCTTGGTTAATCCAAGCCAATGTACAGTTCTGTGCCGCGGCTTATCCGGCAGTCGAAGTCTCTCATCCGGATGCGGCGCCGTTGATGGTATTGGCAGGTTATCTGCGTAATGGCTATCTGCACAGTGCTATCCGCGAAAAAGGCGGTGCCTATGGTGGCGGTGCGAGCTATGACGGCAATGCTTGCTCATTCCGCTTCTACAGCTACCGTGACCCACGTCTGGCAGAAACCTTTAAAGACTTTGAAGCCAGCGTGCAATGGTTGCTCAATGTTGAACAGCAACCGCATCAGCTGGAAGAAGCAATTCTTGGCCTGATCGCGAGCATGGATAAACCGGGTTCACCAGCGGGAGAAGCAATTACTGCTTGTTATGCCTACCTGCATCAACGTACCCCGGCATTCCGCAAGCAGTTACGTGAACGTTTGCTCAATGTAACGCTGGATGACCTGAAACGTGTGGCACAGCAATATCTGCTTGAGCAACAACCATCTCGCGCCATAGTAGCACCAGTGGCAAAACGTGAAGCACTAGAACAGCTCGGATTTGTGATTCAACAGGTTCAATAAAATAAGAAAGGAAAAGTGAATGGCGCTTAATTCATTTAAGCGCTCAACTTTACAGCTAAGTGTTTTGCTCGGCTGTTTGAGTGGGGCGCAGGTGTATGCTGTCGAAAAAACTGTGCTACAAAGTCCGACACCTTCTACGGCAGAGGCTTGTGCAGCAGTAGAAATCAATTCAGAACGTTTGGCCTGTTATGATGCCTTATTCAAGGTGCCAGAAACAGACAAGACAGTACTGGTTTCTGAACGTCGTGCAGCAGCTGAATTGGCACCTGAACCGGATAACTTGCAAGCGAAAATCGATAAAACCGTTTCTAGTGTTGCAGTCAGTGAAGGTTCACCCCTAAAACCCACCCTTTCTTTACTGGACAGCCGTTGGGAGTTGTCTCCCGAAAGTAAGCTCGGCACCTGGAATATCCGTTCCTATCAGCCGGTGTATGTCTTGCCGGGATTCTGGACATCCAAGAAAAACGAGTTTCCGAGTAGTCCGAATGAACGCAATACGGTAACTGAAGATCAAAATCTGAAGTCGATGGAATCTAAATTCCAGCTGTCGTTAAAGACCAAAGCAGTTGAAAATATCTTTGGAGATAATGGTGACCTTTGGGTGGCTTATACCCAGTCTTCACGCTGGCAAGTGTATAACTCAGAGGAATCTCGTCCTTTCCGTGAAACCAACTACGAGCCTGAAGTGAGTCTGGTATTCCGGACTAACTATGATCTGTTTGGTCTGGACTGGCGTATGCTGGGCTTAACCCTGAATCACCAGTCTAATGGTCGTTCTGATCCACTATCCCGTAGCTGGAACCGGGTGATGCTAAATCTGGGCTTCGAGCGTAATAACTTTGCCCTGATGCTACGTCCTTGGTATCGTTTTGAAGAAGACCTTCCGGATGATAATAATCCAGATATTAAGGATTATATTGGTCGTGGTGATTTAACAGCCTTCTATCGCTGGAAGGATCATGACTTTACCCTGATGTTACGTCATACCTTAAAAGGTGGTGATGATAATCGCGGTGCAGCACAGTTTGACTGGGCATTTCCAATCAGTGGACGTCTACGTGGACATTTCCAGTTGTTTGATGGCTATGGTGAAAGCCTGATTGATTATAACCATAAGGCGACCTATGTCGGCTTAGGGGTTTCCCTGATGAACTGGTTCTAATGCCATTCATTAACCAATAAAAAATCCACGTTACGACGTGGATTTTTTATATCTAGCTATTTTATCCCACCTGAATTTCTGAAGGAGGATGTTTGAGTCGGCTCTTTTTCGGAGTTGCAATGAAATAAGCTAGTGTCAGTGGTCCCAAACGACCGGCAAACATCAGCAGCATCAGCACAAACAGACTGGCAGGTTGTAATTCATGGGTAATGCCACGTGAAAGACCTACGGTACAGGCTGCCGAAACGGTTTCAAACAACAAATCCAGAAAATCCTGATCCGGTTCCAGAATCAGCAGACTCATAAATCCACCAGCGATGAGCAGCGCCGTAATACAGACCACAGCCAAAGCCTTAAAGGTGGTTTTTTCTGGAATCGAATGCCGGAACAGGCGGATTTCATCTTCACGGCGCAGGAAACTGATCACACTGATCACCACAATAATAAAGGTGCCAACTTTAATCCCACCGGCAGTACTTAATGAGCCACCACCAATAAACATCAGGAACATGGTCACCAGTGTTGAAGCATTGGTCATCTGATCTAAGGGTAGACTGTGAAAACCAGAAGAGCGGGGAACCGTAGCATGGAACCATGCATTCACAGCTTGATCACCGACGCTCATGAGTGCCAATGTCTGTGGATTGGAGGCTTCCAGAATCCAGATCAGGATAAAGGCGGACAGATTCAATCCAGCAATGGTGCTCAGGATCAATTTACTGTTGGTCGTCAGTTTACTCCAGCGTTTATGCTGGCGGACATCCATCAATACCAGAAAACCAATCCCACCGATGATATACAGCATACTGATGGTAAAAGTAATGAAATACTGGTCCGAGAAGCTCATTAAACTGTTTGGGAACAGGGAAAAGCCACCATTATTAAACGCAGAAATACTGTAAAATAGCGCATAAAAGAATGCCTGGCTAAAGTTATAGTCTTGCAGCCAGGCAATGGTCAGAATCACGGTCCCAATGGCTTCAATGCAAATCGAGTAGAGAAAAACTGCTTTAATGGTAGTACTGATCTTTTTCAGGCTGGTTTGTCCAATGGATTCCTGAGCCATCACCTGTTGCCGTAATCCCATTTTCGGGGCCAGACTCATCGCCGCCAGAATGGCAAAGGTCATAAAGCCCAGTCCGCCACATTGCAGCAGAATCATGATGACGACTTTGCCAAATACGGTATAGGCTGCGCCGACATTGACGACGGATAAGCCGGTAATCGTCACTGCAGAGGTTGCGGTAAAAACTGCCTGAAACCAGGTTACCTCACCATGATGGGCAATCGGTAGCATCAGCAGTAATGAACCGATAATGATCAGCCCCACAAAGCCCAGCGCGATAATACTCGGCGGGCTAAGATTAATGGTGCGGTTTTTATGGGCAGTCATTTTCATAGGTTCTTAAAATGTTTGGATAAGCGGCGCAAAGGCTCTAACAGACCTTCAATGATCAGGATGTCATTCGTTTTTAATACCAGGTTTGGATCCAGCACATATTGCACTTCTGGACCACGTTTATGCAGGATAGTTTTAATTTCTGGTACATGATCCATCAGCTGATTCAGTTTTACACCGCTTTGTTCTGCATGAATTTCAATCTTGACCAGATAGCGGTCGTCCTCAAGTGCCATGTAGCGGCTAACCATCGGGTAGCTTAAGGACTGTGCAATACGCACGCCCATATCTTCTTCGGGGTGAATAATCTTGTCGACACCGAGATGAGTCAGAATCATGTGATGCGCTTTGGATTTAGCCTTGGCCCAGATTTTCTGCACGCCCATATTTTTCAGATGCAGTACGCAGAGGATACTGGCTTCTATATCTTCACCAATCGCAACTACAACGGCTTCACAGTTCTGGACATTCAGTTCATCCAGCACATGCTCGTCGGTCGCATCTGCGATTACCGCATGGGTCAGATTGTCGGAAACATTTTCAACATATTTCTTGTTCAGGTCGATGCCAATAACTTCATGGTTGAGCGACATGAGTTGAGTTGCCACAGTGGCCCCAAAACTGCCCAAACCAATCACAGCAAACAGTGCCATGTATTTTTCCTAAAGTTGTCGCGCTTATCGATGCGCCTTACATTTAATATCTGCCTATCTTAGTGCTTTATTTATATTTCAGCTATTTGCGTTACATAAATATTTAAGATTGAAGTGAATGACTTGCATAAAAAAACCGCCTCGAAAGACGGTTTTTTAAAATTTAGTCATACTGACTTATTTCAGGAAACGCTGATAACCCAGATTGTTGGTGATTTCCTGGTATGGATAAGTGATGCTTTCCAGGGTTTCAAGCAGTCCATCCGGGTTCTGCTGTGCATCTTCTGCTTCCAGACCGACCAGTACACGACCTTCAGCAGCGCCGTGGTTACGGTAGTGGAACAGAGTAATGTTGTGAGTAGGACCGAGACGTTCCAGGAAGGTCAGCAATGCACCTGGACGTTCCGGGAATTCCACACGGAACAGACGTTCATTTTCGATATCGGCATGACCACCAATCAGGTAACGTATATGCAGTTTAGCCACTTCATCATCAGATAGATCATCTACATCATATTGGAATTTCAGGTTTTCAAAAATTTCCTGACGCTCTTTTTCACCATTTTTCAGGCTGATGCCGACAAAGACTTGCGCAGCAGATGCATCGCTAGCACGGTAATTGAATTCGGTGATATTACGGCCTTGCAGCGCACGACAGAATTTCAGGAATGAACCTTTTTCTTCTGGAATGGTCACGGCAAAGATCGCTTCTTTCCGTTCACCAAGTTCGGTACGTTCTGCGATATAACGTAGACGGTCGAAGTTCATGTTCGCACCGCAGACGATAGATACGATGTTTTTCCCTTCAATGCCGTGCTCAGCCACGTATTTTTTGATACCTGCTAGTGCCATTGCACCTGATGGTTCAACGATGCTACGACATTCATCAAAGGTATCTTTAATCGCAGCACAGATTTCATCGGTATTCACCAGCACTACATCTGGTTCTACGATTGGGCCTGAGTTATCTGATTTTTGCAGACGGATCACATCAAACGGTTTTTCACCAATCTGTGCAACCGCAGTGCCATCAGCAAACAGACCGACAGATGGCAGAATCACACGTTCATTGTGTTCAAAAGCGGCTTTTAAACATGCTGATTCTTCATATTCAACAGGAATCACTTTAACGTGCGGTGCCACATCACCCAAGTACGCTGCAACACCTGCAATCAGACCGCCACCGCCTACAGCAACGAAAACATATTCTACATCACGCCATTGACGCAGAATTTCGTTAGCAATGGTCCCTTGACCGGCCATGACCAGTTCATCGTCATAAGGTGGAATGAAAGTCATGCCATCTTCTTCGGCACGCTGGATCGCATATTTATTGGCAACGTCAAATGAATCGCCATGCAGAACTACTTCACCGCCAAGACGTTTAACGGCTTGTACCTTGATGTCTGGTGTGGTTTTCGGCATCACAATAATCGCGCGAATACCCAACTTTTTCCCTGACAGTGCCACGCCTTGTGCATGGTTGCCTGCTGAAGCTGTGATAACGCCACGTTCGAGTTGTGATTTCGGTAATTGACTAATACGGTTATAGGCACCGCGTAGTTTGAAAGAAAAGACCGGTTGTAAATCTTCACGTTTAAAGCGAATGTTGTTTTTCAGACGTTCGCTAATTCGTGGCGCTGCTTCGAGTGGAGTTTCGATTGCAACATCGTAGACCGTTGCTTGTAAAATTTGTCGAACCAAACGAGACAGCATGTTAATTTTCCATCTAACAGTTTAAAATAAGGGTCTATTGTAACAAACCACAAGGCTGAGCGGTTTAAAATTACTGCAAAAGTCCAAATTAGTTGAGTGATGTCATGAGTCTATATGCAACCCAAGATGAGAAAAAGCAAGCTGCAGCCAAAGCAGCATTAAAGCACTTACCAAAAGGGGGCATTTTAGGCGTAGGTACTGGTAGTACTGTTAATTTTTTAATTGAACTGTTACCTGAACTGCAATTAGAAGCAGCGGTCGCTAGTTCTGAAGCAACTGCAGAACGCCTGAAAAAACTGGGCATTGAAGTGGTTGATATGAACAGCGTGGGTGGTCTGGATGCTTATGTAGATGGTGCAGACGAAATCGACCGTCACCTGCACATGATTAAAGGTGGCGGTGCTGCGCTGACACGTGAAAAAATTGTGGCTTCTATTGCCAAAAAATTCGTGTGTATCGTCGATGATTCTAAATGGGTCGAGCAGTTAGGCCGTGAATTCCCGCTTCCTGTTGAAGTGATTCCAATGGCTCGTTCTGCTGTGGCGCGAAAATTGGTGGCGTTAGGTGGTGACCCGGTTTATCGTGAAGGTGTAGTGACAGATAATGGTAACGTGATTCTGGATGTGTATAACCTGAATATCCTGAATGCAATTGATCTGGAAAAAACCATTAATAATATTCCAGGTGTGGTATGTAACGGGATCTTTGCACTAAACAAGGCAGATATCGCGATTGTTGCAACCAATGATGGTATTGAAGAGCGTACTGCTATTTAATTTTTTAAAATCTCCCCAAACCCCTCTTTTTTAAAGAGGGGCTTTCTCCCTCCTTTGAAAAAGGTGAGCAGCACTGCTGCGCAAGGAGGAGGATTAAAATAACGATTAAATATTAAAATGACTCTAAACGACTTACCCGAAATTCAAATCACCCGAAACGTTCGCTCAACACGTCTCAGACTTCGTGTAGAGGGGGATCAAATTCGTTTAACAGCTCCAGTCTTTTGTAATAAAAAACAGATTCAGAATTTTATTGACCAAGCTGAAAGCTGGCTACTCAAAACCTGGAAATCCCAGCAGGAAAAAAATCAAAGTATTGATAGATCTTTACCGACAGAATTGCAGCTTTTCAATCAGGCTCAGTCAATCCAGATCGTGTATCAAAGTCAAAAGCAGAACTTTGTTTTTAATGCTGAATCATTACAGCTATCGATCAGTGACCGGAATCCTGAAACCTATTTAAAAGCCTTTGCCATTTCTTATGCTAAAGAACAGTTGCCTGTTTATCTGGACAAAGTAAGCCAAGAAACAGGATTATCATTTAACATTTGTAATGTTCGCCAGCCGAAAACACGATGGGGCAGCTGTTCGGCTAAACATGACATCATGCTGAATAGCGGGATTATCCTGTTTCCAGAACATATTGTGCGTTACTTGTGTGTACATGAGCTGGCACATACCCGACATTTTGATCATAGTCCGCGTTTTTGGGCAGAAGTGGAAAAGCATGATCCTAATTATTCCATTCATCGAAAAATGCTTAAAAACACAATCATGCCGTATTGGTGGATGAACTAGAATTAAAAGAACAATCACAGAAAATATAATTTCTTAAAAATAATATTCAAATCATAAATTTATATAAAAAATGGTTGGAAGTTTTTCTGCTGCACTTATGAAAATTGATTATTTTTAATTCCCGATCTGCTTATCTAGAATGCGGAAAAATTAAACGGTTCTTAGTCTTTTTAACTATAAGACTAGAGGCTGTATTTTCCAGTACATAGGGTAGATTACGATGGTTCAATCCAGGTTATTATTCATTTTCACGCTAATTTTTAGTGTGTTCTTGACTGCATGTAATAAGGCAGAAGCACCACAAGAAAAAGCAGAAGAATCAGCTTATAAAGCGGATACCGTCCGTATTGGTTACCAGCGTTCTTCTACACTGATGACCTTGTTAAAAGAAACAGGGGAATTGGAAAAGAAACTGGCTGAAAAGAAGGTCAAAGTCAGCTGGCATGAATTCACCAGCGGTCAGCCTTTGGCAGAAGCGCTGAATGTTGGCAGTGTCGATGTAACGGCAGATGTGGCAGATACAGTTCCTGTGTTTGCACAGGCTGCAAAAGCAAATCTGACTTACTATGCCAAAGAAACTGCTTCACCAAATGCACAAGCCATTCTGATTCCACAAAATTCGACTATCAAATCAGTGGCTGATCTGAAAGGTAAGAAAATTGCTGTAACCAAAGCAGCGGGTAGCCATTACCTGTTGATCGCAGCTTTAAATCAGGCAGGCCTAAGCTTTAAGGATATTACTCCAGCATGGTTAAGCCCGGCAGATGGTCGTGCAGCTTTTGAACATGGTGGCGTGGATGCCTGGGTGACTTGGGAACCGTATGTATCCAGCGGTACTGTAGTTCAGCATGCCAAAGTGCTGGCATCTGGTGAAGGTCTGGCAAGCTACACCCGTTATTACCTGACTGGCTATAAATTTGCCCAGGAAAATCCAGCGATCTTAAATGACATCGTGGATACATTGAAAGAAAAAGCAGCTTGGGTAAAAGCTCATCCGGATGAAGCGGCGAAAATTCTGGCACCATTGTGGGGGGATCTGCCACAGGAAGTTGTCCTGAAAGCCAATGCGAATCGTAGCTATAACGTACAAACAGTATCTTCTGAAGATATGCCAGAACAGCAAAAGATTGCCGACGCATTCTTTAATGAAAAGCTGATTCCAAACACGATTGATGCCAAAGCATCTGACATTTTCCAAACCCATTAAGGTTCAAGAAGCCTCGACATAGTCGGGGCTTTTCATGTTTTAGAAAATAGCCTAAGCAGATGTATTGGTATCAAATGTTGAAGAGATCTTCCATGTCCCAAATTCCAGAACTGAATTACCAGCAAATCCGGGAAAAGCTATTGGCGAAACAAGAAATCGCCATTGTTGATCTGTGTGAAGAACATATTTACGCACAAGCACATCCTTTATTTACCACTAATATTTCACTGTCCCGTTTGGAAGTTGAAATTCTGAACCGCATCCCACGTCTAGATACCACCATTGTAATCTATGATGATAGCGATGGCCGGGTAGAGCGCGCTTATGCAAAGCTGACCCGTTATGGCTATAGCCAGGTGTACGTCCTTAAAGGTGGGGTAAATGCCTGGCAACGTGATGGTGGTGAGCTGTTTATTGATGTGAACTCAGCCACCAAAGCGTTTGGTGAATGGGTTGAGCATTTCAAGCATACGCCGTCACTCAGTGCAGAGGAAGTGCAAGCCAAGATTGATGCGAATGAGAATATCGTGATTTTGGATGCACGCCGTTTTGATGAATACAACACCATGAGCATTCCAACCGGGCAAAGCGTACCGGGTGCTGAACTGGTATTGCGTGCGCCGTCTTTGGTGAAAGATGAAAATACCATGATCATCGTGAACTGTGCGGGCCGTACCCGTAGTATTATTGGCACCCAGTCATTGGTCAATGCCCAGATTCCACATCCAGTGTATGCACTACGTAATGGCACAATTGGCTGGACATTGGCGGGTCAAAGTCTGGAGCATGGTCAAAGCCGTTCTTTTAAAGATACAAAGATGGCTTTAAACCCAGAACTACTCGAAAATGCCAAACATCTTGCAGCTAAAGCCAAAGTAAAAACAATTTCCCTTGAACAGCTAAATCAGTTCAAAGCAGATTCAAGTCGTACCACCTATATTTTTGATGTGCGTGATGAAGAGGAATATATCCAAGGCCATTTAGTTGGCTCACGCTGGGTCGCGGGTGGTCAGCTGGTGCAGGAAACCGATCATAATGCGGCAGTACGTGGCGCACGCATTGTATTGGTGGATGATCAGCTGGTTCGTGCCTATATGACTGCGTCATGGTTAGGACAGATGAACTGGGAAGTTTATGTGCTGGAAACTGAGTTTAAGGCAGCATTCACGGAACAAGGGGCCTGGAAGCCGCAAGTGCCTCTAGTCAAGGAAATTCCATTGATTTCACCAAGAGCATTGGCTGAACTTAAACAGCAAAAAGATATTGCGATTTGGGATGTGCTGCCATTTGCACAGTACAAAAAAGGGCATGTGCCGGGAGCAGCCTGGTTACTCAAAGCGGATACTATTGAGCTGATCCAACAAGCTGAATTTCAGGCCAAGGAAGCCATTGTATTGACCTGCGGCGCTGCCATATTATAGCCAAATTTGCTGCTGAGGAAATTGAACCTTATCTGGCACCGGGGCAGGAAATTTATGTACTGGAAGGTGGCAATGCTGGCTGGAAAAATGCAGGCTTTGAACTGACGACAGAAGATGTCCAATCTTTGTCACCTCAGATCGACCGCTATAAACGTCCTTATGAAGGCACTGATAACTCCTTTGAGGCGATGCAGGCTTATCTGGACTGGGAATATGGACTGGTCGAACAGTTAAAGAAAGATGGTACTCATGGTTTCTTTGTAGTTTAAGCATGAGATGAGAAGAAGCCGCACGATGCGGCTTTTTCTTATTTATAGAAATAGTCTAACTAATATACATAAACCTTCTAAAAAATTAAGGAAACCTCTCAAAAGAAAAGATCAAATTAAAAAACAACCAATCCCAAGTGAAACAGTTTAGAAAATATCAAGTTCCTGTCATACTACAGGCCATAAAGGAAACATCTATTTTGAGGTAATCATCGTGATTTCAGTGGGTATTGTTGGTGGTACAGGTTATACAGGCGTTGAACTTTTGCGTCTATTACTACGACATCCAAACGTTGAAGTAAAAGCACTGACCTCACGTACCGAAGCAGACCGCCGTGTGGATGACATGTTCCCAAGCCTGCGTGGTCATACCGATCTTCAGTTTTCTGACCTGAGCATTGATCTGCTGAAATCTTGCGATGTGGTGTTCTTTGCGACTCCTCATGGTGTGGCAATGAAACATGCTGAAGAATTGGTGGCTGCCAATACCAAAGTCATCGACCTTGCGGCGGACTTCCGTCTGCAAAATCTGGATCAGTTTGAAAAATGGTATGGCATGGAACATGCTTGTCCATCAGTATTACAAGATTCTGTGTATGGTCTGTCTGAACTGAACCGTGACAAGATCAAACAGGCGAATGTGATTGGTAACCCAGGCTGTTATCCAACCACTGTACAACTTGGTCTAGCACCAGTATTAAAATCAAGCGACGCCTTGGTTAAACCAGAAAGCATTATCATTGATGCTAAATCAGGTGTATCTGGTGCAGGCCGTAAAGCCAGCCTGGGCATGATCTATTCTGAAAATGCAGACAACTTTAAGGCGTATGGTGTAGCAGGTCATCGTCACCATCCTGAGATCGTGGAAGCATTGGAAAATATCTCAGGTCAAAAAGGTGTATTTGACCATATTCTGTTTGTGCCACATCTGGTACCAATGATTCGCGGTATGCTGTCTACAATTTATGTAGATTTAACAGAAGCAGGTCAGGCTGCTGATTTACAGGCATTGTATGAACAGTTCTATGCCAATGAACAGTTTGTTGATGTGATGCCAGCCGGCAGCTCACCAGAGACCCGTTCTGTACGTGGTGCCAATGAACTGCGTATTGCACTGTACAAGCCACAACCAACCAAACTGGTGATCCTGGTTGCACAGGACAATCTGGTCAAAGGGGCAGCAGGTCAGGCAGTACAGAACATGAATCTGATGTTTGGCTTTGCTGAAAATGCTGGCCTGCAGAATATTGCTTTATTACCATAAAAAACGTATTAAAACTTCACACACATTTGAATTTCGATTTAAATGTGTGTCTTGAAAAAGATAGAAGAGAACACAATGCCGAATACTGAACCCAACGATATGATCCAGGATGAAAAGGAAAAAACACCCTTTCTGAAAGGGAATCTGCCACTTGCAATTGGTGCTGCAGTGCTGGTGCTGGGCAGCGGCCTGCTTGGCTATTCTGTGGGTCATCGTCAGGGTTTAACGGCAGTGGGCTTTGAGGCAGATGCCGAACAGTTGGTTGAAGTGGTACAAAAGCAGAAAACCAGTCTGGAAGCATTAAACAAAAAACTCAATGCGACCACGCAGGAACGTGATCTGGCAGTCAGCAATGCTAATGACCTATTTCTGGCGGTAAACAAGGCGCGTGATGAGCATACCCAGGCAGAAAGTCTGGCGGTGCTGTATCGTGAAGTGCTGCGTCAGCGTGGTGGCCTGCCATTGTCGGTACAGCATATTGCAGTCAAACCGTTACCTGAAAACGCTTACGAATATCAGCTGGATCTAATTCAGATCAGTCCAAGCAAGGCACGTGTCTCTGGTTCTGTAGAAATTCGTCTGATTCGTGGTAGCGAAATTTTGGTCGTACCAATGGCAGACAAAAACTTTAATTTTGAAAATTATGAACGTCTGACCGGGCGCTGGACCATGCCGAAAGGCTTTGTGCCTGAGTTTATTGAAGTTCGCCTCACAGGAGCTAAACCTGTGACTCGCCGTTTTAGTTGGGGTAAGGGTCCGGCAATTGAAAACCAATCTGCATTCCTGTCTGAGATCCCACAGACTGAACCGAATGCAAACTAAGTGTGAAAAGTAAATCTATGCCAAGCAACAAACGTCATATTTGTCTAAGTGAAATTAAGAATTCCTTTTACCAGTCTGGTATTGTCGACTGGCACATCAGTCCGCGCTTGGCAAACACGTTTGAGGATGAAGATGCTGATATTGCAGTGCAAACTGCACCACCAGAATTAAAACGTCCACCCCTGTACGCTGTAGTCCTGTTGAATGACGATTACACCCCAATGGAGTTTGTAATTGAAATTTTACAACAATACTTTGCAATGAATCTTGACCAAGCTACACAAGTAATGCTAACTGTACATTATGAAGGAAAAGGTGTTGCTGGCGTCTATCCACGAGACATTGCGGAAACGAAAGCGAACCAAGTCAATAATTACGCTCGATCACAAGGTCATCCATTACTTTGCCAGATTGAGCCTAAAGATTAAGGGGGTTGCATGCTCAGTCGTCAATTAGAAGTATCACTACGTTTGGCTGTTAGCATGGCTCGTCAAAAGAGACATGAGTTTCTGACAGTAGAACATTTATTATTGGCTTTACTTGATAATGATTCCGCAGTGAATGCGCTGAAAGCGTGTGGTGCAGATATTGTGGTATTGCGTAAAGAACTTGAAGAATACGTAGAACAACACACTCCAAAACTCGGTGAGAATAACGATCAGGCACCCCATCCAACTGAAAGTTTTGACCGAATCCTGCAGCGTGCAATTTTCCATGTACAGTCAAGTGGTGGGGATCGTACCGTTGAAGGTGCTGATATTCTAGTTGCAATGTACTCTGAGCGTGATTCGTTTGCAGTGTATCTGTTGAAACGTCATCAGATTAATCGTCTGACTTTGACACAATATCTATCTCATGGCACTCGCAAGGAAGAAGTACAGTCTGAAGAAGAAATTGAAGAGCTGGATGGCGAATCTACATCTTCAAGTGCTTCTGGTCCATTGGATTTGTACACAACCAATCTGAACCTTGAAGCGCAAAAGGGTAAAACCGATCCGCTGATTGGCCGTGAAAAAGAAATTGAGCGTGCTGCACAGATTCTTTGCCGTCGCCGTAAAAACAACCCGCTGCTGGTGGGTGATCCTGGTGTTGGTAAAACTTCCATTGCCGAAGGTCTGGCATGGTTAATTGTCAATGGCAAGGCACCTAAACCGCTGGAAAAAGCCGAAATCTATAGTCTGGATATCGGTGCACTTGTAGCAGGAACCAAATACCGTGGTGACTTCGAAAAGCGTCTTAAACAGCTGTTAAATGCGCTGAAAAAGAAACCGGAAGCGGTACTATTTATTGATGAGATTCACATGATCATTGGAGCGGGTTCTAGCATGGGCAGCACCATGGATGCATCGAACCTGATCAAACCAGCTTTGGCGAATGGTACATTGCGTTGCATCGGTTCAACCACATTCCAGGAATACCGCCAGGTTTTTGAAAAAGATCATGCCTTGTCACGTCGTTTCCAGAAAATTGATGTGAATGAGCCTTCAATTTCTGAAACGATTGATATTTTGCGTGGTTTGAAATCGAAGTTTGAAGATTTCCACCATGTGAAATATGAAGATCAGGCTTTGGTCTCTGCAGTTGAACTGTCAGCGAAATTTATCAATGACCGTTTCCTGCCAGATAAAGCCATCGATGTGATTGATGAAGCAGGTGCTCAACGTCGACTGAAAGCAGAGCAGGACGACAGTCTGATTACCGTGGAAAACATCGAAGATATCGTGTCCAAGATTGCCCGTATTCCACCGAAAACAGTTTCTAAAGACGACAAGACCGTGCTTGAGAATCTGGAACGTGATCTTAAACGAGTGGTGTTTGGTCAGGATGAGGCGATTGAGGCCCTGGCTTCAGCGATCAAACTGTCACGTGCCGGTCTGAAATCTCCAGATAAGCCAGTGGGTAGCTTTGTCTTCGCAGGTCCTACTGGTGTAGGTAAGACAGAGGTCACTAAACAGCTGGCTAAACTGCTGGGTGTAGAACTGGTACGCTTCGACATGTCGGAATACATGGAGCGTCATGCGGTTTCTCGTTTGATTGGTGCACCTCCAGGTTATGTCGGTTTTGACCAAGGTGGCTTGCTGACCGATGCGATTCACAAAAATCCGCACTGTGTCTTGCTGCTGGATGAGATTGAAAAAGCACATCCGGATGTGTTCAACCTGTTGTTGCAAATTATGGATCATGGCTCATTGACCGATAACAACGGCCGTAAGTCAGACTTCCGTAATGTAGTGTTGGTACTGACCACCAATATTGGTGCAGAAAGCATTTCCCGTGTCAGTATTGGTTTCATGGAGCAGGACAACAGCAAAGACAATCAGGAAGCGATGAAGAAAGCGTTCTCACCTGAATTCCGTAACCGTCTTGACGGTGTGATACAGTTTAAGGCATTGCCGACTACGGTGATCGAAAGTGTGGTAGACAAGTTCTTGACTGAACTGCAAGCACAACTGGATGAGAAGAAAGTGGTGCTGGAAGTGGATCAGAGTGCGCGTGAATGGATGGCTGAAAATGGTTATGATCGCCTGATGGGTGCTCGTCCAATGCAACGTTTGATTCAGGAACATCTGAAAAAACCACTGGCAGAAATGATTCTGTTTGGTGAGCTTGCAGAAAATGGCGGTAATGTCGCAGTCTCTGTCCGTAAAGAAAATGGCAAGGCTGTCGGCTTGAAATTGGAAGTATTTGAAGACCAGACTGCTGAACCAGCTTAAAAGTCCAAGAAATTAAAAAGAACCCGTGCAAGCACGGGTTCTTTTATTGTTATGATCAAATAAATTTTTTCTTAAATGTCTAATAACACGATATGGAATTTCAGTTCAGTAAACTCATCACCACATTCTGCCTATTTCTGATCACTGCCGTGATGGAAATTTTGGGATGTTATTTTCCATATCTGATTTTAAATCAGGGTAAAAGCCACTGGTTCTGGCTACCGACGGCGTTATCACTAGCAGTCTTTGTCTGGCTGTTAACTTTGCATCCCGCGGCTTCAGGCCGTATCTATGCGGCCTATGGCGGTATTTATATCTTTACAGCACTGATGTGGCTGCGTTTTGTTGATCAGGTGAGTTTATCTCGTTGGGATTTGCTCGGTGGGCTGGTGGTAATCCTCGGTGCACTGATTATTATTTTGCAGCCACAAGGTCTGATTCGTTAATTCACTTCAAACCATGTAATACGTTTCCGCTGTAAAGGCTTATTTGCCTTTACAGTCTTTCTGAGTAATTTCCACATCATACGTTTGTGTGGTTGAGCTGAGTTCCAGGCTCACTTTATATGGATTTTGCAGTTGATACTGGTGTTCATAGAAAATGGCACAGTTATTCAGAAGATTCTTGCGGATCAGGCTGGTCACTTCCTTCGTGCCCTTATCCTGTTCAAACTGGGCAAAATCCGGGGTAATGATCAAGCCTTTGAGTTCGGTTTTATCAGCCGTCAGTTTTAACTGTTCAATTACCGTGTTCTGGTCAATCTGCAGCGGCAAGGTTTTGGAATCTTCCGCACTCAGAACGGCCAGCAGTTCATTCAGTTCGGCCTTTTTCTTGATCTTGTATTTACTGTTGATGATCTGTTTTTGTTGCAGATATTGGTCAAATTCTGATGCGTGAATCGCTGTGGAAATAATGCCTAAACCCAGGCCAAGTGCAGCGAAAAAAGGTGTTCTATATTTCATGTAAATCACGAAGAGTTGCTGTATTTATGCGCTTAATGAGAACATGAATAAAAACACTGCGCAACTCGACCTTTGTAAATTTCAAATTTATACGTCTCATCAAATTACTTATTCATAAGATATAGAATTTCAAAAAGAAATTATGTGAAAAATCTATTAAGAAATATAAATTACTTTTTGTGTGAATATTCATCTACGTTTATAGTCATACACCTCCCCAATAGCAACATACAGCTTTGTGCCAGTATGTGTGCGCAAAACGACATGTGTTTATGAGCAAGAAAATAATGATTCATAAACCAGGAACTTTTATTTTCAAAATATAGGGTATTAATTTGAGTCAAGCATATACCAAACAGGAAAAGGCGAGTCGTATCAAGGGGATTGTAGGTGCTGCCTCCGGTAATCTGGTCGAATGGTTCGATTTCTATATTTATGCTGTATTTGCAGCCTATTTTACCAAAGCACTGACTGCGCCGAATATGGATAGTTCGACTCAGGCAATTTATGTCTGGGGCGTATTTGCAGCCAGTTTCTTTATGCGTCCGATCGGCAGCTGGTTATTTGGCCGTATTGCGGACAAGCATGGCCGTAAAAAGTCCATGGTAATTTCCATCTGCCTGATGGCACTCAGTTCATTTCTGTTTGCGGCATTGCCAACTTATGAGCAGGTGGGGATGGCAGCCCCATTCCTGCTGTTGATGGTACGTTTGCTACAAGGCTTATCGGTTGGTGGTGAATATGGTTCCGTCGCGACCTATATGAGTGAGCTGGGCTTACGTGGTCAGCGTGGTTTCTTTTCCTCTTTCCAGTATGTGACCTTAACCGGTGGTCAGCTTCTGGCCAGTCTGCTGGGCGTGATTTTCCTCGGCTTTATGTCTGAACAGCAGTTGCTGGATGGCGGCTGGCGTATTCCATTTGTGATTGGTGGTCTGGCTGCGATTGGTTCATTGCTGGCACGTAGCCGTCTGGAAGAAACCTTGTCACATGAAGACAGTGACAAAGAAGAGTCCGGCACCCTACGTGAACTGTTTAAGAATCACTGGAAAACCTTCCTGCTGGTGGTGGGTTATACCTCAGCAGGTTCACTCAGCTTTTATGTGATTACGGTGTATTCAAAAACCTATCTGACCAATATCGGCATTGATCCAAAGACCGTCGGTTTTATCATGACCGCCTGTATCTTTGTCCTAATGATTGCACAGCCGGTATTTGGTGCTCTATCGGACAAGATCGGACGGCGTACCTGTATGCTGCTGTTTAGTGGCCTGATGGCAATTGCGATTTATCCTGTGATGGCGGTGGGTATGCGGGCATTCAGTGAAACCCCATTTATCATTGCATTATTGCTGATCTTCCTGATGCTGCTACTGAGTCTGTACACGTCGATTGGTGGTATTGTGAAAGCGGAAATGTTCCCGCCGCATGTACGTGCCTTAGGTGTAGGTTTCTCTTATGCTGTGGGTAATGCTGTTTTTGGAGGGTCAGCTCCTTCAGTCGCCTTACAGTTCAAATCTGCAGGCATTGAAAATGTCTTCTTCATTTATGTCATTATCATGCTACTGGTATGTTTCTTCTGTAGCTGGCAGTTGCCGAAAGAACCGAAATTCTTAAAAGATGATCACTAAGCTTTAAGCAATAAAAAAGCACCTATTCAGGTGCTTTTTTATTGGACTGCAATTACTCTTTTTTCAGGTTTTCATTCAACAGGAATTCAACCAGTGCCTTTTGGGCATGCAGACGGTTTTCAGCTTCATCCCAAACCACGGCATTTTTGTGGTCCAGCATGTTTTCTGAAATTTCTTCGCCACGGTGTGCAGGCAGGCAGTGCATGAACAGACAGTCTGGATGTGCCAGATCCATCAGGCGTTCATTCACTTGATAGTTCGCGAATGCTTTTTCACGCACTTTCTGTTCTTCTTCCTGGCCCATGCTCGCCCAAACGTCAGTTACGATTAGGTCAGCATTAACCGCTGCATCTTCAGCAGAATCAACTAGTTCTACGCAGTGTGCGAATTCAGACAGGAATTTTTCTTGTGGCTCATAGCCTTTAGGTGCAGCAACTTTCAGTTTAAAGCCCCACATGTGTGCTGCTTCAATGTATGAATTACACATGTTGTTACCATCACCGATCCATGCCACTGTTTTACCTTCGATCGAACCGCGGTGTTCCAGGTAAGTCTGCATGTCAGCCAGTAGCTGGCAAGGGTGGTGGTCATCCGTCAGCGCATTGATCACAGGCACTTTTGAATAAGAAGCAAAACGTTCCACAATGTCATGACCGAAAGTACGGATCATCACGATATCCAACATGCTTGAAATCACACGTGCTGAATCTTCAATTGGTTCACCACGGCCCAGCTGGGTGTCACGAGAGGACAGGAAGATTGCGCTGCCGCCGAATTGGGTCATGCCAGCTTCAAACGAAACACGGGTACGGGTACTGGATTTTTCAAAAATCATACCCATGACTTTACCAACGAAAGGCTGGAAAACTTCATTGTTATGCTGTTTGCGCTTGAGCTCGATCGCGCGTTGCAGAATCTGGTTGAGTTCTAAAGTCGATAAATCGCGTAAAGTCAGAAAGTGACGGAGAGCCATTCGTTACTCCACAATAATTGCTGAAAAGCAGGTTCAACAATTAGTTGTTGGTTAGTTAAATAAAATACGGAATCGGCTAATATACTATATGAAAAGCAAATTGCAAAAAAACTAGACCTTTTGATGACCGTCTAGAAAGCGATCGACACAATATTGAATATATTTGATGGTTTCTTGATCAGTTTCGTCGCTTGGTAGACCCATCAAAATACGCCATTCGATATTTCTTAAAATGCCGAAATATAGTTGTGCCGAAAATAATGGATTTGGACAGTTGAGCAGACCTTTTGCATGCGCCTGTGACAATACCTCAGCAATGGACTGCTGGATATGTTTAGGGCCCTGTTCATGAATATGCCGGGCAATATCCAGATTGCGACCACTTTGTTCCACAATCAGACGTATAAATGCAGCGTTCTGCGGCTGTTTGATGTGCTGGAAAAAGTTTACCAGCGTCTGAATCAAGTAATTTCTAAAATTCTGAGCCGTGTCTAGAGAAAAAGGCAGGCAGATATCTTTAAAGAACTGGGTACGGCGGTAGTCACAGATCGCCTTAAATAAACCTTCTTTACTGCCGAAATATTTATAAATGGACGCTTTGGAGCCGCCGGCATGATTGACGATGTCATCCAGTGAAACTGCATCATAGCCACGTTCCAGGAACAGCTCGGTCGCACTGATCAGCAAGGCGAGACAGCGCTCATGTCCACGTTTGGTTGGTGGCACATCTTTGGCTAATGGTTCCAGTTGGACAAGATCCTGCATATTGATAATGAAATCAGCACATTTTGAAATAGTTCAGAGGTCATCATATCAAAGTTACGCCCATATTTCATGGCAAGCGTGTAAGCCTTGTTTTGTTTGACAATTTTACTGGCCAGTACTTGCATGTTTGACTAAAGTTTTAGAGCATTTATTCTATCAGGTCATGGATTGAGCAACCGTTCTGGGTATACTCAGATTTCAATAATTAAAGCCAACACTGTGGAAAGGGAAGATGACACAACAAACGTCTGCAGGTTTAAAGTTTAGAGAAGCATTAGAAACTGAGAAACCTTTACAAATTATTGGAACCGTAAATGCCTATGCCGCGATGATGGCAAAACAGGTTGGTTATAAAGCCATTTATGTCTCCGGTGCTGGTGTCGCGAACTACTCCTATGGTCTGCCTGACCTGGGTATGACCAGTCTGGATAATGTCCTGGAAGATGTCCGCCGTATTACTGAACGTGTCGATACGCCATTGTTGGTGGATATTGATACTGGCTGGGGCGGTGCCTTTAATATTGCCCGCACTATTAAACAAATGATTTCTGCCGGCGCAGCAGCAGTACATATTGAAGACCAGGTGGCACAGAAGCGTTGTGGTCACCGTCCGAATAAAGAAATCGTCTCCCAACAGGAAATGGTGGATCGTATTAAGGCAGCAGTTGATGCTAAAACTGATTCCAACTTTGTAGTGATGGCACGTACCGATGCCTTGCAAAAAGAAGGCTTGCAAGGTGTGATTGACCGTGCCTGTGCCTGTGTTGAAGCGGGTGCCGATGCCATTTTTGCCGAAGCCATGACCGACATCACCATGTATAAAACTGTGTGCGACGCAGTGGGTGTGCCGGTATTGGCCAATATCACTGAATTTGGTGATACACCGTACTACACCACAGATGAACTGGCTGAGCAGGGCATTCGCATGGTGCTATATCCATTATCCGCAACCCGTGCAATGCAGAAAGCCGCGTTGGAAGTGATGCACTCCATTCGCGAGCATGGCACGCAGGTGCATGTACTGGACAAGATGCAGCAGCGTAAAGAACTTTATGAATTTTTAGATTATCACAGCTTTGAAGACACCTTAGATAAACTGTTCAAGCAGGAGAATTAAAACAATGGCTGAAGGAAAAGTACTGACAGGCGCAGGATTGCGTGGACAAGTTGCAGGGAAAACTGCACTTTCAACAGTAGGCAAAAGCGGCGCTGGTCTGACCTATCGTGGTTACGATGTACAGGATCTGGCAGAACACTGTCAGTTTGAAGAAGTGGCCTATCTGATTTTCTTTGGTGAATTGCCAACCGCTGAACAGCTTGCAGCTTATAAAGCCAAACTGAAGTCATTACGTAGCCTGCCACAAGCACTGAAAGAAGTTCTGGAGCGTATTCCTGCGGACTCGCATCCGATGGATGTGATGCGTACTGGTGTATCGATGCTAGGCAATCTGGAAACAGAAAAATCATTTGCCGAACAGCAGGACGTGGCGGATCGTATTCTGGCAACATTACCGGCGATTATCTGTTACTGGTATCGCTATAGCCACGACGGCATCCGTATTGAAGAAAATACCGATGATGATTCGATCGGTGCTCAGTTCTTGCATTTGCTACGTGGTGAAAAGCCAAATGCGCTACATGAGCAGGTGATGAATGTATCGTTGATTCTGTATGCAGAGCATGAATTCAATGCTTCTACATTTACAGCACGTGTTTGTGCTTCAACGCTATCTGATCTGCATTCTTGTATCACCGGTGCAATTGGTTCATTACGTGGTCCACTGCATGGCGGTGCCAATGAAGCTGCAATGGACATGATTGAAAACTGGAAGTCACCAGAAGAAGCTGAACGTGAAATGTTGGGCATGCTGGAACGTAAAGAGAAGATCATGGGCTTCGGTCATGCGATCTACAAAGACAATGATCCGCGTAATGGCATTATTAAGCAATGGTCACAAAAGCTAGCGAAAGATGTGGGTGATACCGTGCTTTATCCAGTATCTGTCCGTTGTGAAGAAGTGATGTGGCGTGAGAAGAAATTATTCTGTAATGCTGATTTCTTCCATGCATCTGCTTACCACTTCATGGGCATTCCAACCAAACTATTCACGCCAATCTTCGTGATGTCACGTGTTACCGGTTGGGCAGCGCATGTCATGGAACAACGTGCCGATAACCGTATTATCCGTCCAAGTGCGGATTATATTGGTCCTGAATTGCGCAAGGTTGTGCCAATTTCTGAGCGTAGTGCTGTAGCAGTTTAATACGGTATGTGATTTAAAAAAGCGGTGATCAGTTCACCGCTTTTTTATTTCTTATATTCTAGGACTTACGCATTGACGGA
>NZ_JPQO01000221.1 GCF_000773685.1 Acinetobacter sp. HR7
TTTCTATTTTGGGCTTACAGAGGAAGTTCGTATAAGAGATTTTATGTTAAATGAAAAATAGATGGTGCTTTTCTAAAAAGTTTTATTATTTCTTAGGTTTAACTTGGAAAGTACTGATATATCTACCTATTTCTTTACCATCAATAGAACGATTGGTTGTATAAGCTGTAATAATTGTAAAAAAGGAATCTCTACCCTTTGCAACATAATCCAAAATAATAACCCCAGAAGGAAGCATTGCTAAATAGAGCCCTTTTCTTTTATCTGTTTGATGATGAAAACTCCCTCCTTGGCCTAATTTTTTCACCAAAAATCCGAAAACATCAGTGGGGGGTCTTAAGCGATTAAATTCTTGACCATGATTTCTTAAAATATGCAGATAGCCAAATCCATTTCTACCTTTTGCATAGCCATTTTGTAATCTAATTGGAAGATCATGAGGAATACCTTTTATGGTATTGCCAGGAATTATAGCTAGATCGATAGAACCATTAATTTCCCAAAATAAATTCTGCTCTATTGTATCTTCTTTTATTTGTAAAACAGGTTGTTGCATGATTAGAAAGTACTTTTAAAAAAGGGAAAAGAAGATAGAATTTGACATTTCTCAGGGGAATGATACCCTAATAGATGAGTCTTTGCTGAAAGACGTTACATCGACCTTGACAACCTAGATGGTCAGATGAAAAATTGGTCAGCACGCTGTTGTCATATAAGCGTATAGAGCGAGGTGTAATACTAAGTATTACTAAGTTTCTAAGAATTTGGTTAATTCTTTCGAGCGTTAACCATTTAAGTTTTTAGATTACTTCGGGCGTCGTTCGGACTCATATTAATTAAAGGTCGCATTTGCGGCCTTTATTTTTATGCTATAAAAATAAAGAATTAGTATATTTTAGAGAGCTTTCTTATGGTAATAAAAATAAGCGGTACTGAAGCAATTGATTGTGGTGTTGTCTATGACGTACCGCATGATGCAGATATAGATATTTCTGACACGAAAGCCGTAAGAGTACAGACTGTTTTAAAAGTAAGAGACAATCAACATCACTTTAAAGAAAAGATTTTATCTTATGTAGTAGATGGTACTCCTGTTGAGGTAGTTGAAGGATTTATTAAAGCAATTGAAACATTAGACTCTAAAGATGTGAGCTCTATTGAACTAGCAACATATAGGTCTGGATTAGATAAATTTTTTAAAAGTAATGTGGTTAGTGCTGTTAGTTTCGCTTCTTCAATCGTTACTTTGATTTCTAGCTTGCCCTTGTAGTAATAAAGAATAATTAGTTTGAAAATACTTCGAGCCAACCAATCCCTTAAGCTTTTTAATTTGTTTAAGGGTATATAGATCATTGGTGATTCTTGCCGTGATTTCTAAATTAAATAAATTGTGAATAATTTTTCGAGAGTCTTTTTCTAAAGAGCTAAGATAAACTCTTTTTTTCTTAGGTATAGATACCTTCTCAATTTTTGAAACTCTTATAGGCTGTAATGGTTCATTATCCTCTCTGAATTGATAGCATGTATTGACACGTTCGAAATAGGCTCCGGATATAATAAGATTTGCTGACTTAGGTGCACTAATACCTATGCCACAATCAATAAAGGAACAATTACTTATAATATTCATTTAGCGGTATCTCAATTGAAGTATTTCTAAAATTAACATAATACACGTTATATGAAGTTAAAAAATCGAGTCTAAAAACTTAATTTTTATGTATTTTTTTTAAATTAAAACCTAGGCCAGTGCCTAGGTTTTTTCTTCTGTTATTCCCAAGTAGAAATGTCCTACCTTAAAACCAAATAGAAATGTCCTATACAGACATTTCCAAGTCAAGCACAGGATTCAGATTTCGTTGTTGAATTGCTGTTTTCTGTGCACGTCTTCTTGGCATAGATTGAGAACGATTGCGTTTGTTTTGTTGTTCCAGTTCTTCATGCTGTTGTTGGATATGATTCAGAACAGCACCCAACCGTTTATTCTCAACAATCTCTCGCTGGTTGAGCTGACTTAATTTATCGAAGATGCTGTAATTGATTTTTCTTCCCTGATATTCAATCGCGACTGTACCATCCGGGTATTCTAGGAACTCAAGATACTTACCAATCAATCTTTGGTTTTCTTCCGTGTTTTCCAAGAGATATACGCATTTATCATAAGTAATCGTCAGGCTATTCGTGACTCTGCGGGGTTCACGCCAAGTAAAAACATCATCTAACTCCTCAGCAGTTTCAGTAACAGTCCGGTGTAAATCCTTGGGATTAAAAGCCATCTTGGCGAACTTCTGATTGAACTGCTCAATGAAGCAGGGTAGCCAGGCATTCGCTTGCTCAATCGAACAGATGCCTTCCAGGCGCATTTCTTTGATCAGACGGTCCTGAAGCGTTCTATTGGCCCGTTCTACACGGCCTTTGGCCTGTGGTGAATTAGCGAAGATAATATCGATATTCAGGGTGCTGAGTACGCGCCCAAACTGGGTAATCTTGGTGTCTTTCTTACTGCTTTGATTCACCCTGAAGACTGAATGTTTATCGCTGTAAAATGCCAACGGCTTACCATGCTGCTCAATATACAAACGTGTTGAAATCATATAGTCAAAGGCTGATTCTGATTCACAGAAGCGTAAATGCTGCAATTTTCCTGTGGCATCATCGATAAATACCAGCAGACAGCATTTAGGGGCTCGACCTTCAAACCAGTCATGGTGTGAGCCATCGATTTGGATCAGTTCACCATAACAGTCCCGGTTATAACGAGGCTGATACGGGCGTTTCAGACGCTTGGCGCGAGGAATCCATAAATCGGCTGCAATCATCCAGGAACGCAGTGTTTCCACTGAAATATCAAAGCCATGAACGGTGGTGAGCTTTTCATGCGCTAAAGTGGGTCCGAAACCATGCAGTTGATCAGAAACAATATTGAGGCACTTGAGTCTGAGCTCTTCAGGAAGCCTGGAATTGCTGATTTGACCACGACCGGCATGGGCTAATGCAGCTGGGCCTTGAGCTTTGTATTTTTGCAATAAACGTCTGATCTGACGCTCTGAAATATGAAGTAGCTGAGCAGCTTGGGACTGGGTTATGCGTTGATCACAGATTTCCTGCAAGACCGACAATCGTTTAAGTTCTTTATCCGACATAGACACCAACATATCAAACCGTCCGCTAAGAAAATTGCAAAAGTGCATATTCTAAAAGCGGACATTTTTACTTTGGAGAAACCGGACATTTCTACTTTGGGCTTACATCTTCATTTCGTATAACAGCCATTATGTTAAATAGAGGAATAGGTTTTTTTTAAACTTAAGACTATATTTTGAATTCATAGCTCTTTTAGTTGTGTATTTTCACAATTATGTAAATATAAGTTATTAAAATTACATTTTTTACGCCAATAGGACTTACGCATTGACGGATTCAAAAAAGTATTAAAATACTTTATAAAGTATCTGTGATCAGA
>NZ_JPQO01000222.1 GCF_000773685.1 Acinetobacter sp. HR7
AGGTTTGTGCAACAAAGCCGAGGTAAAGAAGAACCTTTTTAAGTATTATATATGAAGCACTAAAATTTTTTTACTATGCAATTAATAAATAGTTGTAATACTATCTCGTAAGTCAATTTAGCTCCTTTCTAAAATGATTATTAAACTCCAAACCCCTCGCCTAATCCTCCGTCAATGGCAAGAATCGGACTATCCCGCTTTTATCGAAATGGGCCAAGATCCAGAAGTCATGCGCTACTTTCCTGCACTGCTCACGCCTGAGCAAAGTTTACAATTTATTGAAAAAGTGACTCGACAGATTGAGCAGCATGGTTGGGGCTTATGGGCGGTTGAGCTCAAAGAGAATAAAGAATTTATTGGCTTTATTGGACTGCAACCCCAGCCTGAACTGTTTGAGTTCTCACCCTGTATTGAAATTGGCTGGCGGCTTGCAAAGAAGTTTTGGCATCATGGTTATGCCACTGAAGGTGCAAAAGCAGTTCTCAAACATGCTTTCCGAAATTTAAGATTAGACATGGTCGTTTCATTTACAGCATGCCTCAATACACCATCTGAACGCGTCATGCAAAGACTGGGTATGGAAAAAGTCCGCGAGTTTGACCATCCACTCCTTCCACCTGAACATGCTTTAAGTAAACATGTACTTTATGAAATACAGCGCAGTGATTATTTACATATACCGTTTTGCTAATTGTAACTTTGTTAAAAACAAATGCCTGTTAATGTAATTGTTGTATCTACTGCAAAAGCGATTTCAAATACTAAGGCTTTTAAAATTACAAAGTTATGTTGTGTAGCACTTTAATACTTAGTTGCCATTTAAAAATCTTTATTTTAATACTGATTCAAAGCAGAAAATTGGGAATTAAAATATGGCACAACATGAGCAAAGTCAGCAGCAGAAAAGTCAAGAGCAGCCACTAAAAAAGATCAATGATCAACTACCTCAACAAGAACAGCTCCATCAACAGCCGCAAGGTCAACCCTTAAAACAAGTGAACAACCCACCAGAAGCACCTAAACATTGAAAATCATCTTTTTGTATATTGATTAATGAGCACATAGACAACTCAAGTAGGTCTAAATACTTAATTGAACCTTTTACATCATTTTTATTCTTGGTGAAGACTTTTATTTTTAGAATAAAATAACTTTCTTATTTTTCCCGAGTAATCTAGTTTCAGTAAGCTATTAGCAGCCAATTTTCATCCACTCAATTTAACTCCTAATCATTACACATAAAACTTTATCTATTTTTATAATTTATATTGGATAAAATCTTATAAAGATTACTATTTCAGCAAATTCGACATTAAAAACAATTTCAATAAAAATAATATATTGTAATTATTAATGTTTTTATTGAAATGATATTCAATTAAACAGATAAGTAATCACATTTTATTCACTATATTGAATATACAATAATTGCTATGATTGCCCTCATTCAGAGCAAAAAACCGAACTATGCCTTTTAATACACTCTATTTTCTCTCTCCAAATAGAGGATAAGTACAGCGATTCGGTGAACTCTGAGCTATAGAATTTAATTGAACTGTTGCTGCATATTGCCTCATCCCTTGCCAAAGTTCCATATGACATTTGTGCATGGCATGTTAGGTTATAATAAAACTCCACTTTAACATGACCTTAAAATGCATATACTTTAGTCAACACGAGAATTAGGACATCTTTATGAAAAAGCTACTTAGCGTTTTACTCAGTGCATCTGTATTGACTTTAACTGCATGTGGAAAACAAGAAGCGCCTACAACGGACGCAGCACAAAACAAAGACTCAGGTGAACTACAAACAGTTACTATGGCGTCCACTGGTTCAGATGCTGATATCTGGCGTTACATTGCGACTCTGCCTGAAACCAAACAGGCAGGCATTAAGCTAGAAGTAAAAAACTTCACTGACTACGTTGCAATGAACACTGCCGTGGCGAACAAAGAAATTGATGTCAATGCATTCCAGTCTTATGCTTATATGGTTGCCTATAATGATGCCAATACGCAGAAGATCGCTCCGCTGTCTACCACTTACCTTGAGCCAATGGGGATCTACTCAAGCAAAGTGAAAAAAGTAGAAGAATTCAAACCAGGTGCAACGATTGCCATTCCTAACGATGGCGCTAATGAATCACGCGCATTGCTGTTATTGCAATCTGCTGGTCTGGTTAAACTCAAACCAAACTTTGACTATGTAAAAGGCACACCTGCTGACATAACTGAAAATGCAAAAAATATCGTGATTAAGCCAATTCAAATGGCAACAGCGGTTCGTGTCAAAGACGAAGTGGATGCCATTGTGTTGGGTAATACCCTGGCGATGGAAGGTGGATTAAACGTATTAAAAGATGCGATCTACTATGAAGCGATTGACCAAAGCACTAAAATGAATGTGAACATTCTGGCTGTGGCTGCTGACCGTCAAAACGACCCAGTACTTCAAAAAGTAGGTGCCTTGTATCATACTCCTGCTGTGAAAGCCTATGTTGATGAACACTTCGGTGGTACCAAGATTGCGGTAAACAAACCAGTAAGTTACTTAACTGAAGATAAGTAATACAATAATCTATATACAGAACAGGCAAGGTTTTCTTTGCCTGTTTTTTTATTCCTGATGCAGTTTTTGACACTATGATTGAATTTAAAGACATCTCCAAACAGTACGTGCTAAAGGGTCAAACCTTGCATGCCTTGAATCGGATCAATCTGCAGATTCCGACCGGCAGTATCTTTGGCATTATCGGCTACAGTGGTGCCGGTAAAAGCACCCTGATTCGCCTGATTAACCTGCTGGAACGACCAACTTCGGGCCAGGTCATCATCAATGGCGTGGACTTTACTGCTTTGGATGCCAAATCATTGCGTCAGGAACGTACCCAGATCGGCATGATCTTCCAGCACTTTAATCTGATGCAGACTAAGACTGTGGCAGATAATATTGAAATGCCAATGAAACTGCTCGGCTGGAGCAAAGCTGAACGGGAAAAGCGTCTTGAAGAACTTCTGGATTTCATTGACCTGAAACATAAGCGTCATGCTTTCCCAGATGAACTGTCTGGTGGTCAGAAACAGCGTGTCGGTATTGCCCGTGCCCTCGCTAACCATCCAAAAATTCTGCTGTGTGACGAAGCCACTTCTGCCCTTGATCCGCAAACCACCAAGTCCGTACTACAACTGCTAAAACGCATTAATCAGGAGCAAGGTATTACCATTGTGATGGTCACCCATGAAATGGATGTGATCGAAACTGTATGTGATTACGTGGCCGTGATGGAAAAAGGTGATGTGATTGAGACCGGTTCTACCCTGCAGATCTTTAGTCAGCCGCAACATCCGACTACGAAAAACTTTATCCAGACTGTACTCCAGCAAAACTTGCCAGTGAATATTCTGGCGAATCTAGAAAACCAGAATCATCACAGTATTTATTGTTTAAAATTCTTGGGCAGCTCGGCTCAGGAAACCGTGATTCAGGGTGTAATCAAACAGTTTGATATCAGCTTGAATATCCTGTTTGCCAATATGACGGAAATTAATGGCTCGGTGATTGGACAGATGTTCATTCAGCTTCTCGGCAATCCAGCGCAAATCACCGCTGCAATGCAATATCTGAGAGATAACGGCGTACAGGTAGATCAGGCAGGGGTACAGGAATGAGAGACTTAATTGTACAGTGGTTGACCACTATTACTGCGCCATTCTGGAAAAGCTCGCTGTCGATGGATCAGTTTGTTACAGCACTGCAAGAAACCTTCCATATGGTGTTCTTTGCGATGTTGTTTAGCTGTATCTGGGGCTTTATCCAGGCGATCATTTTACTCGTCACTCGTCCAAACGGGATTCTGCCAAACCGTATCATTTACCATGGCTTGAATCCGATCGTAAACGCGCTGCGTTCCCTGCCCTTTATTATCCTGCTGATTGCAGTTATTCCATTAACTAAATTCTTAGTGGGAACTTCTATTGGTACCTGGGCGGCAATTGTGCCTCTGACCATTTATGTAGGTCCATATATCGGTCGTCTGGTGGAAACGTCACTACTTGAAGTCAATGAAGGCATTATCGAATCCGCCCAAGCCATGGGTGCAACCCCAATGCAGATTATCTTTAAGTTTATTCTTCCAGAAGCACGTAGCTCACTAATTCTGAATCTAACCACCGCAACGATTAGCCTGATTGGTGCAACGGCAATGGCAGGTGCTGTCGGTGCCGGTGGTATTGGTGACTTAGCGATTTCTTATGGTTATCAGCGTTTTGATACTTCTGTGGTGATCATGACTGTGATTGTTCTCTTGATTCTGGTACAGATTGTACAAAGTGTCGGTGACTGGTTATCAAAACTTCGATAAGTCAGCCCTCTGAATTGATAACGCCCTCTTTTTGAGGGTTTTATTATTATCTAAATACATTCAAATTTTTTTCTGTACATCAAAAAACCAAATCTACATTTGGTAAGTGCTACGGCGACATGGATGTCGCCCGTTGGTCTGTGGCACATGGACGTGCCATCAGATCAACAAAGGGGTTTTGTTACTTTTGCCCCATCAAAAGTAAAAGAAAACTTTCTTAACTCATGACCTAATAAGCCATTAAAAAAAATCAAATTCAATCTTGACCTAAAAGTTAGCCATTTCCCCTCAATTTCAAACTGAAACAATAAATCCCGTGCTAAACTATCGAGTGGTTTTTGCAGGGACTCATATATGCACTTTGTTCATCTTGGTATTCATACAGAATTTTCGATTACTGAATCCATCGTACGTATACCTGATCTAGTCAAAGCTGCTGCTAATGACGAGATGCCTGCGCTCGCCATTACTGACCTGTCCAACCTGCACGCTGCGGTAAAATTCTATAAAAAATGCCTAGGTGCTGGAATTAAACCCATTTTAGGTTCAGAAATCCGCCTGAATGATGCCGAACATCGCGCCACCCTGCTAGCGATGAGCAACAAAGGTTGGCGTAATCTGACTGAACTGGTCTCTGAAGGTTATATCAGTGGTCAGCAGCTGGATATTCCTTGCGTACAAAAAGAATGGATCCTGAACCAGAATCAAGACCTGATTGTACTGCTCGGCATCAATTCTGATGTCGGCAAAATGCTGATTACCTCGAACCCGCAAAAAGCTGAACCCCTATTACAGGAATGGGTCGAAAAATTTGGCAATCGTGTCTATCTGGCTCTGACTCGCACCAACCGTGCCAATGAAGATGCTTTCATCGAAGAAGCGGTTAAACTGGCGAAAAAATTTAATATCGGTGTGGTCGCACATAATGATGTGCACTTTATTGCGCGTGAAGACTTCGAAGCGCATGAAGCACGTGTCTGCATCGCCGATGGTTATGTCTTGGGTGATAACCGTCGCCCGAAACTGTACAGCCCTGAGCAATATTTCAAAAGCTCAGAAGAAATGGCGGAACTGTTTAGCGATATTCCAACAGCGATTGAAAATACCTACCACATCGCTCGTCGCTGTAATGTGACCTTGCGTCTCGGCTTCCACGATCTGCCCGACTATCCGATTCCTGAAGGTCACACCATTGATACCTACTTCACCCATCTTTGTGAAGAAGGTCTGGAAGAACGCCTGAATTTCCTTTATCCACTAGAAAAGCGTGGCGAAGACTGGCCAGAAATCCGTAAACCTTATGATGAACGTCTGGCCTTTGAGATCAATATTATTCTCACCATGCAGTTCCCGGGCTACTTCCTGATCGTGATGGACTTCATCCAGTGGTCGAAGAACAACGGCGTTCCAGTCGGTCCAGGGCGTGGTTCGGGTGCAGGTTCCCTTGTAGCATATAGCCTGAAAATTACCGATCTTGATCCACTGCGTTATGACCTACTGTTCGAACGTTTCTTGAACCCTGAACGTGTATCCATGCCCGACTTTGACGTCGACTTCTGTATTGCAGGTCGTGACCGCGTGATCGACTATGTAGCGCGAACTTATGGCCGTGATGCGGTATCACAGATTGCAACTTTTGGTACCATGGCGGCCAAAGGTGCTATTCGTGACGTAGCCCGTGTACTGGGTAAATCTTATGGTCTGGCAGACCGTATTTCCAAACTGATCCCGACCAAACCATTAGGCTTAAGTCTGGAAGAGTCACTCGAAGCTGAACCACAGCTGAAAGACATAGTCACCAACCCTTCGAACCCGGATTATGACGATGCTTCAGAAATCTGGGAAATGGCACTGAAACTGGAAGGCATTACCCGGAATACAGGTAAACACGCCGGAGGTGTGGTGATTGCCCCAACCAAGCTGACCGACTATTCCGCTGTACTCTGTGATGCCGATGGTACTGGTCGTGTCGCCCAGTTCGATAAGGACGACGTTGAAGCTGCCGGCCTGGTAAAATTCGACTTCTTAGGTCTGCGTAACCTGACCGTAATTGAAGATGCCATCAAGCATATCAATGCACGTCCAGACATCACCGAGCCGGTCAATATTTCCTATATTCCGCTGGATGACAAAGCAGCCTATAACATCTTCGCAACGGCAAATACCACTGCGGTATTCCAGTTTGAATCCGTCGGCATGAAAAAGATGTTGAAGGATGCTCGTCCAAGTAAGTTTGAAGAAATTATCGCCTTCGTATCCTTGTACCGTCCGGGTCCGATGGACCTGATTCCGGACTTTATCTTCCGTATGCACGGCGGTGAATTCGAATATCTGCATCCATTATTGGAAAAAGTACTAGAACCCACCTATGGCATCATGGTGTATCAGGAACAGGTGATGCAGGCCGCACAGTTCTGTGCAGGCTATACCCTCGGTGGCGCGGACTTACTGCGTCGTGCCATGGGTAAAAAGAAAGTTGAAGAGATGATCAAGCATCGTCAGATCTTCATCGAAGGTGCAGCGAAAAAAGATATCGATGAAGCCACTGCAAACCATATCTTTGACTATATGGAAAAATTCGCCGGCTATGGTTTTAACAAATCGCACGCGGCCGCTTATGCCTTAGTTGCCTATCAGACCGCGTGGCTTAAAGCGCATTACCCGGCTGAATTCATGTCTGCGGTGATGACTTCGGAAATGCAGAACACCGATAACGTGGTGTTCCTGATTGATGACTGCCGTAATAACGGCCTAGAAGTACTGCCACCATCGGTGAATATGTCACTGTACCAGTTCCATGCCAGCGATCCAAAAACCATTGTTTATGGTTTAGGGGCAATTAAAGGCGTGGGTGAAGCCGCGATGCAGTCGGTGATTGAATCCCGCCAGAATGATGGTCCGTATAAAGACCTGTTCGACTTCTGTCACCGGATTGACCTGAAAAAAATTAACAAACGTACCCTCGAAGCCCTGATTCGTGCCGGTGCGTTAGATTGTTTAGGTATTGAACGTGCCGATCTGATGGCACAACTACCAGAAGCAGTGCAAGCCGCTGAACAAGCACGCCACAATCGTGAAACCGGCATTATGGATCTTTTTGGTGAAGTGGAAGAAGTTCAGCGTAAGCCAATTAAACCAGTCAAACCATGGTCAGATGAAGTCCGCCTGAAAGGTGAAAAAGATACTTTAGGCCTATACCTGACTGGCCACCCGATTGATGTCTATCGCAATGAGCTAAAAGCCTTTGTGCCTTGTCAGATCAATGAACTGACGCCGACCCGCCGTGGTGTGACCACAGTTTTTGCCGGTCTGGTGGTAGATGTTGCCAACTTCCCGAACCGGATGATGGTGACACTGGATGACGGTACCGCACGTATCGAAATTTCCAGCAACCATGAACGTTTCCAGCGCTTTAAAGACATCATTCAGGTTGAAAAAGTTGTAGTGATTGAAGGTGAAATCTACGAACGTGAAGGTTTTGACCGCCCGCTCGGTCGCTTAACCAAAGCCTTTAGCCTGAATGAAATCCGTCAAAAACGTGCCAACAGCATCAAGATCACCCTAGATGCCGAGCACTACAGCAAAACGCTGTCTAAAGACCTGCAGCAAATCCTACTGCCATATACCAATGTGGATATGAGCACGCATATTCCGGTGATTCTGTATCTGGATTATGGCTATGCTACAGCCGAACTGCATCTGGGCTTAAGCTGGAAAGTTGCACCGCTGGATGAGCTGCTCGCCAAATTGCGCGACTATTTCGGCAAGACTGCCTTGCATATCGAATATCAGGTGAAATCCAAGGCTGCCCGCGCGGTGTCTTATGAAGAAGCCAAACCAGTTGAAGTACCACCACCGCCCGCTGACATGAGCATGGACGATGCACTGGCACTTTATGAAGCTGAGTCTCAGGCCCAGTATTCCTAATCTCTCAATTTAAAATATTCAAACTGGAATTATCATGAGTCTAATTGACAATGCTGCTGTTTCAGCACATCTCTCCCATGTGCGTATTGTCATGGTGAATACTACCCTCCCGGCCAATATCGGCAGCGCCCTGCGTGCCATGAAAACCATGGGACTATCCAAACTGGTGTTGGTGGCACCGAAAACCTATCCTCATCCGGATATTGATGCTCTGGCAGCCGGCGCTACGGATCTAATTGAAAAAATTGAAATTGTCGATACACTGGAAAATGCAATCAAAGACTGCCAGATTGTATTTGGCACCAGTGCCCGTAGCCGTACCATTCCATGGCCATTACTGGATGCCCGCCCGGCAGCTGAAAAGGCCCTTTCTGCTGTAGTTGAAGATCAACAGGAAATTGCAATTCTTTTTGGCCGTGAAGACCGCGGCCTGACCAATGAAGAACTGGCCCTGGCCAATTATCACCTGACCATTCCAGTCAATAGCGACTACGGCGTTTTAAACGTTGCCCAAGCGATTCAGGTCATCTGCTATGAACTGCGTATGGCAGCACTGGATCAGGTTGAACATCCCCGTGATCCGAAAGCCTCCATGCAAGTGGTGGATGGTATTGAAATGGAATGGGATGAACCGCTGGTCACTCATGAGCAGATGGAACAGTTTTATCCGCATCTGGAAAAAATGCTGGCAGAAATTGAATTTATGGATCCAAAAAATCCACGATTGCTGCCTTTACGCTTGCGTCGCCTATTCGGACGTATACAATTAGATCGTATGGAATATCACTTATTGCGTGGTATTTTTAGCCGTGTTCAAGCCCTGAGTAACGGCACCTGGAAGAAATCTTCACATACTACCCAACAGGACGAGGATCAAATCTAATGTTCAAACAGCTCAAAGAGGATATACAGGCTGTCTTCGCGCGCGATCCTGCTGCACGCAATACCCTGGAAGTCTTGACTACCTATCCAGGCATTCACGCGCTGATTATGCACCGTGTTGCTCATGAACTGTGGAACAAAGATTGTAAAGGCACGGCCCGTGCACTGTCCTCGGTGAGCCGTTTCCTGACCGGCATTGAAATCCACCCAGGTGCCAAGATCGGCAAGCGTTTCTTTATCGACCATGGCATGGGTGTGGTGATTGGTGAAACCGCGGAAATTGGTGATGATGTGACCCTGTATCATGGTGTGACTCTCGGCGGTACCACATGGAACAAAGGCAAGCGTCACCCGACCCTGGAAGATGGTGTAGTCGTAGGTGCAGGTGCCAAGATTCTTGGGCCATTTACCGTCGGTAAGAATGCCAAGATTGGTTCCAATGCTGTAGTGACCAAAGCCGTCCCGGAAAATACCACTGCTGTTGGCAACCCGGCGCGCTTTATCCGTAAAGATGAACCAAAAGATGAAGCTGAAGTACGCCGTCGCGACTATGCACAAAGCATTGGCTTCCAGCCTTATGCCGCAACTGAAGACCAGTCCGATCCGATTCTGGACGGTATGCGTGTACTGCTGGATCGTATTCAGCAGAATGAAAAGCGCATGAATATGCTCTGCAACCGTCTGTCACTGCTAGACCCGACTTTCAACAAGAATCAACTGAATGAGAAACCATTCAGTAAAGAAGAACTGAAGATTCTTGAAGACGCCCGTCGTGAGTGTGAAGCTCAAACATCACAATCTAAAGCTTAATTCGTAAGAATAACACGCTGTCACTTGCATGTTCGTTTTAGTTTTCTTAGACTGACGAACATGCGTTTTTACCAGCTTTTCAAAATAACATAAATGGATGTATACCATGACATTTAAGCCATTGGCGCTTGCCTGCTTAGCAATTGCATTGACGGCGTGTTCCACTCCATCCCACAAACCTGCTGCACCACAAAATGCAATGGTCTTTGCTGAACCGGAACTGACTCCACCCTTTTATGCATTAAACCCATTTAACTATAACGAACCACCTCCATTTGAAATTCACTTGCAAAAAGCGGCAGCTGCACCAGTGACAAAAATGGTGGTGAATAGCAGTGAAGATCCGTCGAAAAAAATTACGCTGGAAGTGAACAAGCTGATCATTCCAACGGTGAACAGCAATACGCGTTCGATGCGTTACGCTACACTGGCAGGTCAGGATGAAATCGATATCACGGATATTGATGACTTCCTGCAACTGGTTGAAGGTAAGGCACGTCACTATCCACCTCGTTTTACTGAACGTCAGGAACGTAAAGGCTTTGAAATTAAGCTGAAACGCGTGACTCAACAGCTGGATACTTTGGCAGCAAACAGTAATGCATCTTTTGATGTACTGATCCGTGCGTTTAAAGCGAGCGTGATGGCACGTAACCTGGACTTGGGTTCAGTCTATACCACCAAATCCCTGACTTATGCGCAGCGTATCCTGAAAATCAACCAAGATGATGCAGAAGCCAACTTCTGGTTTGGTTTTGGCCTGTCTGAAGGTGGCGGTCATCGTGAAGCCATTCCTTACCTTGAAAAAGCCATGCAAGCAGGTGTTCAGGAAGCGTATCTATCTGCGGCAAATAACTACATTGCCATGGAAAATAAAAAGAATGCGGTTCAGGTGCTAAAAAACTACAAGGTGAAATACCCGCAAGAAGCTGAAGTTGCTGACCGCCTGATTCAGGAAATTGAAAAACAAGGCCGCTGGAATGTATGGCAAGTGATGACGCCAAAAAATTAATGTAAATATTACTCGAATCTGAGTTACAAAATAGACTGCTGCGGCAGTCTATTTTTTTGAAAAAATAAGTAAAATACAAAACATTACTACACCATTAGACTGAGCATCCAGAATCTATATGCACTATAAAATGAATAAAGCATTGCTCCTCTGTTCACTCATGTTCACCGCCTTCCTGACTGGTTGTCAGGTGGTCAGCGTGAAAGAACAGGCCATTAATGTCACCATCAGCAATGAACGTGACAGTATCTTGACCCGGGACAAGCTCAGTGAAGCCAGCCTGAACGTACTGTCCATGACTGGACGCGAAGCCAGAATCTGTACTGAACAGCCGCAAAATTGTGTCAATGAACTAAAACAGATTCCCGAAATTCTGGATGAACAGCTACTCTCCACTGCCAGTGAGCTTTACTTAGCCAAATCGTTACAGCTAGGGAAATCTTCAGAATGTAAAAATAGCGGTGTACTGGCTAAAACCCAGTCTGAAGAAAAAAAGCAGCTGCATAAACAGAATCAGGAGAAATGTCAGGATCAACAACTGGCGATGCTGGATCAAAGTATCCGTTACAGCTATGCCTACCTGTTCAAGACTCAACGTGCCCCGCAAGACCGGATTTTTGACAACCGTCAGGTTCAGATTCGTGACTTCTACAACCTGGCAATTGCCCATCTGATTCACGTCTATTCTGAACGCCATAAAGCCAAAGAAGCGAGCCGCAAGATTCAGGTCGGGAATAGTATTTATACGGTCAATTTCGAGAATTATCCGGAAATCAAGGATCAGCCTTTTGAGCAACTGATGTCGACCTATAACATGAACTTTTCCGGCCTGCGTTCAATTACCCGTCGTGACGGTTTTGGTTCTGAGTTTGTGGTGGTGTTACCGGAAGAAAAACGCATTACCCCAAACAAAAAATACATTGTCGATCCATTGAACTTTAAATATCAGGAAGGTCGTAATCCGAATATCCACTCAGCACGTTATTTAGCGACTACTATTACAGCAATTCCGAAATCAGCCACCAGTGTAGAGCAGATTATCAATGGTCCGGAATTCCAGCTCAAACTGTATGACCCGTACAAACATGACAAAGTCACTGTCGCTGGCAAGCAGTATTCACTGGCTGCCAACTTTTCGGCACCATATGGTCTGTGGCTAGCGGAAAATAATCTCGGACGCTCGGCTTATCTGGTGCTGATCGACCGCGATGACAACCTGACCATGCCGCATCTGTATATGCTGGAACCATATAATCCAAAGAAAAAAGTGATTGTGCTGATTCATGGTCTGGCCAGCAGCCCAGAAGCCTGGATCCGCCTCACTAATGACATCATGGGTGATCCGGTATTACGGGAGAATTTTCAGGTCTGGCAGGTGTTCTATTCTACTAATATGCCAATTCTGGAAAGCCGTTACCAGATCAATGCCCTGATCCAGCAAGGTTTCCAAAAGGTCAATCAACAGGATCCAGCCAAAAAAGATGCCGTGCTGATCGGTCATAGTATGGGCGGTGTCATTGCCCGTCTGCTGGTCAGTGATGCCAATCTTGTACCACGTACCGAAGAACTGCTGAATAACCGTCGAATTGAACGTTTCCGAAATAATCCTTTATTCAAAGCCCGCTTACAGTTGAAACCGGTTCCTAATTTTAGCCGGGCTATTTTCCTGGCAGCACCACACCGCGGCACCGATTATGCGGATCGCTGGTTTACCTTGGCAGCACGTAAAATCATCAAGCTGCCGGGTGCTTTCCTCGGTGCCTTTGCCGATACATTGCAAGGTGAAATTGGTCTGGATGACTTCGTCAAAGAGATTGGCCATGACATGATCCAAAACGGACCAAGTGACCTGTCACGGAACTCGAAATTTAATGCCATCACTCGTGATGTGGTTCCTTACAAAGGTTTAAAGTTCCATAGCATCATGGGCAATACCACAAGCAGTAAAGACAAGGATGTCATGACGGATGACGTTGTGCCATATCGCAGTGCCCATCTTGACGGCGCACTTTCAGAAGAGATTATTAAAGGCGGCCACTCAATTCAGGAAACCCCTGAAGCAGTGTTAGAGCTGCGCCGGATTTTGCGTCTGCATTTAACTGAACTTGGCCTATATCAACCAAAGTAAATCTATAAACTAAAAACCGGAGCCTAGACTTCGGTTTTTTATTTTCAGGTTATATAAATCCGTGCATTTAGCGTAGTGAAAACAGCCAAACTTTCGGCTGATTGGAACGAAGTCAACGAATCCATTTCTTTCTAAAAATTAATTTTGCTAGACTTAGCACAACAACAATTTTGCATTACTGCCCTCAAAATACTGTACAGCCACATGATACATGGGCTGCAGATCAGCAGTATTGAATGAATACACAGTATGCCTATTATTTCTAAAGGATTTCTTCTTAATGACCAGTTCAGAACTCATGGCTGATCTTTCAACTCTCACTCCCATGATGCATTAGTGTAAATATATTGTTTTTTATAAAATTTTTAAAAAATTTATTCATTAAGTACACTAAAAAGTACACTTTTAAAAAAATCAACCATTTTTTATAACTTAAGGAAGGCTCATTCATATCATATAAGAGTTCAAGTAGATGCCTTACTCATATAAACCATCGAGTTGAGGTAAAGTTAGAAAATAAGATGGGGTAGAATTCTTCAACTCCCCCAATGCATTTACTCGTTTAGAGGCCTGAATCAGAAAACAATACTCTTTGGCTCGAGTAATACCAACATAATGTAAATTTCGGTCTTGCTCCAACTCAGGATAAAAAGGTGGATCATTCCAATTGCCTGTGTACTCTCTATAGGGAAAAACCCACTCTTCTAATCCCACATGGATCACTGTATGAAATTCTAACCCTTTAGATTTATGCAAATTCATCATTTGAACTTCACTTGGCTCAATAGGGCTTTGTTGCACAAACCTAT
>NZ_JPQO01000223.1 GCF_000773685.1 Acinetobacter sp. HR7
AGACTGAAATGCTGTAATGACCTCATCTCGCTTTTTGGTCTTTCCAGTCAGCTTCACATAGCCAATTTCTGCGTGATAGAGCTGTTGTTCAATCAGTTCCAACATTGAAGTAAACTGAGAGAAGATAAGAATTTTTCGCCCCTCTTCCACCATTGGAACAACCATATCCATCAACTGTTCAAGTTTGGCAGAATGCGCCTGCCCGGTTTTAACTGAATCCAGTTTCAGCAAGCTAGGATGACAACAGACCTGACGCAGCTTCAGCAAGGCATCTAAAATTTGAATTTGACTACGTTTAAAGCCTTTTTCTGCCACAATTTTCTGAATGCTTGCCTGCATCGTGGCACGAACAGCCTCATATAGCTTGGATTGCTGCTCATTCATGTCAATATTGACTTCAATCGTGGTTTTTTCTGGCAACTCTTTGGCTACGTCAGTTTTCAAGCGACGTAAAATGAAGGGCTTAATCCGGTTGACCAACTTTTGTCTTAACTGCTCATCATCGCGCTTTTCAATCGGATGACGGTACTTTTTATTAAAAATTTCTTGTGAATATAAAAATCCTGGCATCAGGAAATAAAATAGTGCCCACAGCTCACCCAAATGATTTTCCATAGGTGTACCGGTTAGACATAGACGATGTCGCGCTGTTAATTGCCGTACTACCTGTGCAGCTTTGGCGCGCGGATTTTTGATATTCTGCGCCTCATCCAAAATGAGTTGATGATATTCATATTGCTTTAGTTGCTCTTCATCTCTCGCCAGAAGCGGATAGGTGGTTAACACAATATCATAGTGCGGAATCTGCTCAAAATACTGATGGCGATCGGGCCCCTGTAGCAGCAATACCTTGAGCTCAGGGGTAAATTTCTCTGCTTCTTTGAACCAGTTATGCATCAGCGATGTGGGTGCAACAATTAAGGCGGGTCTGTCCTGCAAATGACCAGCCTGCTTTTCCATGAGTAAGTGGGCTAAAGTTTGTGCTGTTTTACCCAAACCCATATCATCCGCCAGAATCCCGCCATGCTGGGTTTCCCTTAAAAACTGTAACCAGCCTAAGCCCTGCTGCTGGTATGGACGCAACTCCCCCTGAAAACCTTGTGGTGTCGGCAGTTGTTGCTGATAGCCTTGTTTGAATTTCTGTACAAATTGCTGCAGGCGATCACTGACCTGCCATGTCATCCCAAGATTATGCTGCAATTCTAATAATTGACTCGCATCATAGCGATCAATACTGCGCTCTTCTTGCTGTAAAATGCTCTGCAGATGCAACAATACCGGCTTAATATCCCTAGCGGATAGAGCCAAATCAGGTTGATCAACTGCAGTTTTCACGGTGAAAATTTGACTGTCATGCAGATGAATAAAAGTCCGCGGATCAAGTAAATCAGGATGTTCTTTCACCAAAGCCACAAGTGCATCGAGTAAATCATAGCTATTGCCTGCACTGTCCTGAACGGTCGCCCCGATATTGAACCAGTCCTGCTGGCCTTCAGATTCAGTGATGGAAATATTTAAATTTTCAACATATTGCAGCTTAAATGGGCTGTGTTCCAGATGCTCTATCTGCCATCCCATCAATTCAATTTGATTGATGGGCATCAGCTGTTTGATCCAGTCTCCATAGAACGCAAAAACCATAGAATCAAGACGTTGTTTATCCAGTTTTAATTGCTGGTAATAATTAAGATCTTTTACCCACTTCAGTGATTCGACCAATAGCTGTAAACGCTGGATTGACTGTTGTTCCTGAACTAAGTCCCGAAGCTGTCGCACCATTTTGCCATGCTGCTCACCAATAAAACTGTCACCTGATGTACCTGCTTTTATTCGTCCGCCTACATAGGAGAATTCAATTTCGGCACAAACAGACTCTTCCCATTTCCAATCAAATTTATCTAAAACACCGAAGCGTAAAATTGGCTGGGGATTACCCTGTAAGACTTCAATCTCTTGAAGAAACCCAGGTTTTGGCAAGTTATGTATCGTTGTAGATTGATGGGTAAGCTGCTCAAACTCAGTCAAAACCGTCGCAGGCATCTCTGGCATCCGCCAAAGGTAGTACAGTAAATCCGATGTATATTCACTATAGAGTTGCCCTACCGTATTCTTGTGAATATCGATATAACAAAGTGGCTGACTTACAAGAATTTGAAGATGTGGATTCGATTTTAAATTGAGTCGAACATTTCCATTGACCAACTCAAAATCTAAGTGCTCAGTCTGTTTTTCAATGCTCTTTTGCCAAGAAAATTCAAGCTGATAGCTTTGTTCTGACCATGTAAGTGGAGCATCACTTTTTTGTTTCCAATAGACATCACCACTCTGAATGAAAGATTTAAAATGCTCTAAGACAATGCCTGATATATCAAGACTATTTCCATAAGAAAACTCATTCTGATTGAGCTTGGCATAATAATAAATTTGATTAAATAATTGTCGCTTCCCATCAGGCAAAGACAGACGTTTTTTTAGAATATTGCCATATTCAGTATAAGAACTGACACCTGTGATCGTCCCACTTTTATTACGTCTACCTTTGCGAACCTCAAGTTTTAACCCGAATAGACCTAAAGGCTGATCTAAATAATAAAGTAAATAATTACTCGTTGTCTTTTGCTGCTCTAACTGGGTATGTTGTAAATACTGCTTAAACTCACTTAACCAGCGTTGTGCTTGATTAATTGCAACCCGATCTTTTTGAGTGTGAGATGATGACTGAGAGTCAACATAGCTCTTCAGATATCCTTCTCGATATTCTTGATAAAATAATTTGGCTAAAGCAGCAGCATGTTTACAGTTATATCCAACCGGACAAGTGCAGTCGTCATCAATTAAACGGTCCTTTTTAAGATTATAGGTAATTGCAGTATCGTAATAATCTGTCCCTTCAATTTGGGCATACATCGTGACATCGTCATTTTCCTCAAAGAACTCAATCGTTTTCCTATCAATGTGTTTAGCATAGCTCTGGCTGCGCTGAAGAGTTGCAGTACTAAAGCGAGATAGAAAATTGATCAATGAGGACATAATTACCAGACACTAAAAATGTTTATACAATTATAACGGACAAAGCTGTCATTTCAGAATAGTAGGGCTTTGTTGCACAAAGATTTATAATTTGAAGCATCCCCCCAACTCACTCAAATTTAAATTATAACTCGCTATCTGGTAGTGAACTTTGGTGTTTTTTCTATTGGCTGGCGTAAATACTTTTAAGCTGCCTGAGGTATCAGCAAAGGCAGAGCCCTGCCCATCGACCCCATTGCTTCAGACTACTGGGGCCAGATATTCCAGATTGAACTGATAGCAAATCCCGGTTCCTCGTGACACCATGCAAAATTAATAGAGCTTAAAGCAAGTTGTTAGACTCTATTAGATTGTAAATATCTAATTAGACTTCTTTAATTTAATAGTATCTTCAGTCGGCTCTGTTGTATAAATATGTAAGCATCTGATTTAAATAAATTTAATTTTGGATCAAAAAATAATCAAAACTTTTAAAATCATATAGTTATGAAATCTTTATGCAACAAAGCCTATTTGATATAAAACTGTTACACAAAATTGACAACATGTACAGAATTCTGTACATTTTAGATTGTAAAGTTCAATCACTATCATCTAGTCAGTAGCGTTTTAACACAGCTTACTTTATGAGGGAGAAATATATGCATGTATTTACATATACAGACGCACGTAACAACTTAAAATCTGTTTTAGATAAAGTTATTGATGATGCAGATGTCGCTTTCATTACAAGAAAAGAAGGCGGTCATGCTGTAGTAATGGGACAAGATCATTACGACAGTTTAATGGAAACGTTGTATCTCCTTTCATCTCCAAATAATACCACTCGTTTAAACGAATCAATTGCTCAATTACGCGCAGGTAAAACCAAACAAAGAGAGTTGATTATAGATGACGAGTCGTAATGTCGAATGGACTGAAAATGCCTGGGATGAATATATCTATTGGCAAACACAGGATAAAAAGATACTCAAACGTATCAATACCTTAATCAGAGAATGTCAAAGAACACCCTTTGAAGGAACTGGAAAACCAGAACCTTTAAAAGCAAATCTTTCAGGATTCTGGAGCCGTAGAATTGATGAGAAGCATAGATTAGTTTATGAAGTGACGGATGAACGAATTTCCATTATTCAATGTCGGTTCCATTACTAATAATATTCCCTATTCTTAGTATGGGAGAGTATTTTATGAGACTGTAAATTAAATTGTGTAATTGCCTGAATTTGCTATGTTCATATTCACAACGGAGTCAGGCAACATGATGAACGAACAAAAACTAAAAGACCTTGCAGCAGAATTTGCTAAAGGAATCAAAACAGAAGACGATCTCAATCAATTCACCCGATTGTTGACTAAACTCACCGTTGAAACGGCTCTCAATGCGGAACTTACCGAACACCTCGGACATGAAAAGAATGCTCGTAAGCACGGTTCTAATGCCCACAATGGTTATTCTAGTAAGACTATACTTAGCGATGATGGGGAGATTGAGATCACGACACCACGAGATCGTGATGGCACATTTGAGCCACAACTGATTAAAAAGAATCAGACCCGTATCACGCAAATGGATAGCCAGATTCTATCCCTTTATGCCAAAGGCATGACCACCAATGAAATCGTTAATACCTTCAAGGAAATGTACGATACCGATGTATCTCCAACGCTGATTTCCAAGGCGAACAGCACTGCTGTGAGGATGCCGTCAATGAGCAGGTTGCTGAATGGCAAAACCGTCCGTTGGATGCGATCTATCCCATCGTCTATATGGACTGTATTGTGGTTAAAGTCCGTCATAATGGCAGTGTCATCAACAAGGCTGTATTCCTTGCCTTAGGCATTAATCTTGATGGACACAAAGAACTGCTCGGCATGTGGATGGCTGAGAATGAAGGTGCCAAGTTCTGGCTGAATGTCCTGACTGAGCTGAAAAACCGAGGGTTGCAGGATATTCTGATCGCCTGCCTTGCGAAGCAGCGCCTCTCAGGACTAAAAGGCTTTCCTGATGCGATTAACAGCGTATACCCGCAAACCCACATCCAGCTGTGCATTATCCACATGCTGCGCAACAGCTTGAAATACGTGTCATGGAAAGATTACAAGGCGGTCACTCAGGATTTAAAAGCCGTTTATCAGTCACCTACTGAAGAGGCAGCCTTGATGGCCCTGGATCAATTTGCCCAAACATGGGATGACAAGTACCCACAGATCAGCAAAAGCTGGCGTACGCACTGGGAGAATCTGAATACCTTCTTTGCTTATCCAGCCGAGATACGCAAAGCCATCTACACTACCAACGCAATCGAGTCGTTAAACAGCGTAAGACGCCAGGCAATCAAAAAGCGTAAAGTCTTTCCAACGGATGATTCTGTACGTAAAGTGATTTACTTGGCAATTGATGCAGCGTCTAAAAAGTGGAATATGCCTATTCGCGACTGGCGTTTAGCTATGAGTCGCTTTATTATTGAATTCGGTGACCGCTTAAGCAATCACCTTTAAATTTATGAAAAGCAATTACACAAAATTATTTACAGGCTCATATTGGCTTTAGGGTACACTGGTCTCCTCAACAGCAATCACAGGTCGACCATTAATTGCCTTTGAATACAGTGCTGAAGCGATCCGTAAAGGTTTAGAGCTTTCCTCTTACCTACTTCCATTAAAAGGTGACCCATTAAGAAAAAACTTTCCTATACAGCAAATGGGATTACCAAGTCATATATATGATGCATCACCCGATGGCTGGGTGTGCCCCAGAATTTTGGTGGCTATTCAGTCCATCATTACTTACATTCCAACTCTCTAGTTTTCCAACTAGCCCAGGTTATAATAATGGCCACCCAAAATACGATTGATCTATTATGAACACCTCCAATAACCCTTTACACGGCAAAAAACTTGCTGACATTTTGGATGAATTATTGGATTACTACGGTGGCTTTGAAGGTTTAAGTCGTAAAATTGAAATTAGATGTTTTTGCATAGACCCAAGTGTTAAATCATCATTGCGATTCTTGCGTACCACACCATGGGCACGTGAAAAAGTAGAAAGCTTATATTTGTACGTCTTACGCCAAAAGGCAAAACAGAAACCGTAGCCCCAGGCAACACCCCTCTCATTATAAAATTATACCAGTCAGTAAAACACCTTTAGATTAAGCATGTGTATGTTGGTTATTATTGTTGATTATCACAATAAATTAGTGACCAAAAATCAAAGTACCCCACCCTACCTTAAATTACACCACACAAAATAAAAACTCTATATAACTGTTATATATAGAGTTTATTAAAATACCAATTATGTTATTTAGTGTATTTTATGTCGGTGACTCTTGCCAAGGTTGGGGTCGCGAGTTCGAGTCTCGTTTCCCGCTCCAGATTCTAAAAGCCCTGATCGAAAGATTGGGGCTTTTTTATTTCAATCTCTGAATTAACAAAAAAAGCGAAGCAATGTTCGCTTTTATTCATTTTATGATTTAGACCCTATTACCATTCACTTAAAAGTATAAATTCTTATGAACCAATGTTCACCCGCTCTTCTAAAGCAGCCTTCACTGGCTGGGTAATAGTAGAAGATTCAATACTATATTGCTCCATCCAAGGTGATTCTCCATAAAAAGAACCATTGAGTTGGGAGTAATCAATCAACCTTTCCCGGAATTTTTTAAAATACACCTGATCAACTTTACCTGGGTTACGCCAGAATTTTGACAATGGGCGCTGATTCGTCAGTTTAGGTAAATTATATAAAGCATGTCCTAATACTTTTACAGGAATCTGATGATATAAAGCCTGGATACCGGTTGTACTATTTACCGCAACAAAACCTAAACTATGCTTTAATAAAGTCGGTAGATGAATATCACAAAAATAATGGATACGCCCTTCTACTCCATGTTTTTTCGCTAATCTACGAATTAATCTTGCATAATTACGATAGCCACGATCCATAGGATGATGCTTTAATACCAAATGATGATATGGATCAGCATGATCAGCAAAATCCTCTATCACCAGCTGAATATATTTTTTCATACATTTCAGTTCAGAATGCGTCCTGATCTGGAAATCATTATGTACCTGTAAGGCAAATACAAAATAGCGTTTTTGATGGTGACGAATAAAATGATTAAATTTACGGCTTTCAAAGCAGGAATTCTTTAAGCGGCGAATTCCCGCCCAGATCCAATAATAAAGTTCTGTCCAGACACTCATTTGCCGATGGTGTTTATAATGCCGATATTTCCAGCAAAAGATCAGCATAAAAAAGTAATAGGCAATAACACTGAATACTCTAAGACTTGTACTGCTATGAATAGTTTCAACCTGCTTATTTACCCGGGAGGTTTTTACAGTCGTCGTTTGGAAATGAGTTAAAAATTTTGAAAAGAAATTAACGCCATCTTGCTCAAAGGTAATGTAGTTCGGACGAATATAGCCTTCTTCAAAGACAAAAAACTTCACTTTATTTTTTGCTGCTATTTTTTTCGCGGTCTGATGATACTTACGGCAGTCGCCAAAACACACGACAGCATCAATCTCATGAGTTAATATGAGGTGCTCAATCCATTGGGCAAAATCCGCATAAGTGCCCGTATAGTCAAAGCTATATTCAAAATGACGCGCATCAAACTGATCGCCACCATTGAAATTCACCTTAAAGCATTGAACGCCATTGGACTTTAGCCAGTTGGCAAAAGTAGAAAAAAAACTGCCCATAGGGCCCTGCAACAACAAGACCCTGTCTGAAAGTAGTAAATTATTTACATGTACAGACATGAGAAATTAACCCAGTTTTTTTAGTAAATTATATAAAGGCGACAGTATACTCTTTTTATGGCTGTTTACCTTTACCGCTTGGTCTAATTGTTGCTTGATAGATGTAATGACATCTTCGGGACGCACTACAGGTATCCGCATTTTTTTTGTCACTTCTAAATTATAAATTGGATATTCTACCAGCGTAATATAAATTAGTTTTTCAAGGCTAATTTTTTTGTTACGTCGCTCTGATTGATACAGATCTTGAGTCAGCCCCCATCCCGCATAGAAAGGTAAGCCATAACAGTATACCTTCAAGCCTCTAATGAGTGCTTCAAAACCACTGAGCGATGTAATGGTATGTAGCTCATCTACAATTTCAAAACATTCAAGGATAGAAGCATCTAACTCTACCTGATCTGCATAACGCAATATCTCGGCAGCAGGAATACCGCCCACCCTTAAACCGGTTTGCACATCAGGATGCGGCTTATAGATAATATAGCTATCGGGATTTCTGGTTCGTACTTCTTTTAACAGCGCGAGGTTGGTTTTTATTCCCACGCCACCAAGCTGAATAGACATATCATCTTCGACCTGCCCTACAACCAATAAAACCCGTGGATGCTCAGGTCTGGTTAAACGCTTAAATTCGCCTACATTATATTTGGAAATATTCAGATCTATCAGCATCTGTTGCAAGCGTGTGGCCCGTTGCGCTTGTTGGGCATTGAGCTCGACCTGGTTTAAGAGTTGTTCAAGACGCGAAGGTTGGGTGGCATCGTAATAAATTCCAACATCATCAAAGACCAGGGAACATGGCCGAATCAGCTTTGCTCCCAGTCCTACGGAGCGGATAAAGCCATCTTCCACTGTAGTAATGTGATTGTATTGTTTATCTTTAAGCTGTCGAGCCTTCTTGCCCCAGGCCAGCACATGTTCAGACTTTCTCGGTTTAAGATAACGCTGGAATTTTAAATCCAGTTTTGGAAAGCCTAAAAAATCAGGAATAAAGCGCTTTTTCCAAGGGGAAAAGCCATAAGCGATATAACGACTCTCTAATCTCTTTTGTACTTCAATATTGGGAATAAGCAGCTCTAGAATATCTTCCAATTCACAACGTTGTCCGGTGACCGGATTGACATAGCGTGCATAGTGAAAATAGGCACAGGCAAATAAGTGTTGCAAGCTTTTTTGCCGGTTTCTGCGGCCATTCAGAATATCCAAAGGCGCATGAGCATCATTGGTCAACCCCCACCCTGCATACCATGGCACGCCGAAACAATGTACTTTTTTTCCACATAACAGTGCTTCAAAACCAAGCTGAGAACTCACCACATACACTTCGTCCATCTGCTGCAGCAGCTCGACAGGATTATAGTGCTCAGTGAGCAATCGAATATTAGGTCGATTGAAATCCTCTGGCGTAAAATGAGCTTGAGCTTTCCCGGCCAATACATCTGGATGGGTCTTTACCCATATAACCGCATCTGGATGATCAATACTGGCTTGTCTTAACATACTTTTAAATGTATCAGGAGTAGCCCCTGCATATTTAATCGATTGATCACCAAAGGTTTGATCAATAACTAAAATATTTCTGATTTTTCTATCAAACTTGCCTACATCTATTTTTTGAAATTTTTGATTATATTTAGTAATTCCAAATTTTAAAATTTGGTCGATGGCATGCTGGGCACGAAGATTATCTTTCAGACTCTCATCTTTTAAAATGAGGTTTTCTAGATCTGAAGGTTGTAGTGCATCGAAATAAATACCGGTTTCATCAACAACAAGCGATAAAGGTGGATAACCATCTTTACCAAGACCTAGAGAACGGACAAAACCGTCCTCCAAGCATAGCGCTTTCAGACCTTTTTGTTTGGCTAAGGCTTGAGCTTTAAAGAAACTTTTTTTACGGCCCCATCCACAGCTAAAACTCTCATACTGAAAGTCAACTGGATATACTTGCATCAATTTTTCTAAATTTTTGGAGCCAAAATAACGCATAAGATAGATTTATAAGCTATAAATATAAATAAATATGAAACACATTGTAGAATACACCACCCAAATAACACATATAGCAACTTCAGGTAGTAGATCATTCTATGAAGAAATTACGTATACTCAGTATTCTAGATGATTTCACCTACAATACATTAAAACCAGAATCGGATATAGAGCTATTAAGTCAAAAGCCCTTTTGGTACCGTTTAAGCCAAAAAATTGACTTCTTACTTGTAGAGTCGGCCTGGCGTGGAAACAATGATGTCTGGCGGCATAAAGTTGCTCATTACCCCAACCATCCTCAACGCAATAATAATGCTTTGAAAAAATTAGTTTATTGGTGTAAAGACCATAACATTCCAACTATTTTTTGGAACAAGGAAGACCCTTATCACTATGATCAGTTTATAGAGTCTGCCAAATTATTCGATTATATTTTCACTACCGATGCCATTAGTGTGCCACGTTATCAGGTCGATGCACCCAATAGTCAGGTTGCGGTTGCGCCGTTTTTTATTCAGCCGCAGATGCATTTTTCAACTTCAGAAGCCCCATTAAAACGCAGTGTGTTTATGGGTACTTATCAGAGCAATATGCATGATCAACGCACCCAATGGCAGGATCAGACTTTTTTAGCCGCTGCACCTTATGGTCTGGATCTGTTTAATCGTCATGCCACACCCTCTATGGAATATAAATTTCCCTATTATGATGGAGATGTGAATTATTATCCGCCTGTACCTTATCCAGAAACACCGGCCACCTATCGCCGTTATCAGCAAGTGTTAAATGTGAACACCATTACCGATTCTCCGACGATGTTTTCACGGCGTTTGATTGAGGTGATGGCCTGTGGTCGTTTGGTGATTTCTAATCCAAGTCAGGCCATTGATCATTTATTTCAAGACATGTGTATTCAGGTGGATGATTTCGAAGCGACACAAGCGCTGTTTTCTCAGTTACAGTCCGGTTATACTGCCGAGCAGCAAGAGATGGTCGCCTATGCCCATACCCATGTACAGCAGCATTACACTGCAAAGACCTGGCTGAAATCGATCTTGCAAACCTGTAATGTAGATCATCCTTATTTGGCAAGCTGAGATTAAACGTGCACACACCTGATTTATCGATTGTTATTCCGCTTGATTTCCATCGCCGTAGCTGGGATTTGTATCGTCGTGTTAAACGTTTTGTGCATATGTTTGCAGGTCAATCTGTGCAGCTCATTTTTGGTTGTAATGCAGCACCACAGTTTTGGGTCAAGTGTTTACAACGTTTAATCGCCAAACATGCCAATATGCATGTATGTTTGGTCGATGCCGAAGCCAGTAGTCTATCTAAACTCAGAAATACCGCACTCGCTGCAGTGAAAACCCAGTATGTGCTGTTTTTAGATGTTGATATTGTACCCGACTGGCATTTGGTAGAGCTGGCCTATCAGCACGTGTTCGCTCAGCCTAAACAGATTGGCATGTTTCCATGTTTGTATTTGTCTAAAGCAGGCAGCAAGCTGATTTCTAAAACTTCAGCCGCTGAGTTTAAAGATCATTATTATGATTTTCGCCGTGATTTAATTTTGCACCTTGCCTTTCCTTCTTCTATTGTGCTGTGTGATATGGCCAGTGTGCGTGAGATTGGTGGTTTTGATGAGCAATTTATAGGGCATGGTTATGAAGATTTTGATTTTATGCTGCGCTTATTTCACTACAAAGGTTTAATTAAGTATTCAGCCGATATTTTGGTGGATGAACCATATTTAGCGCCATTAATGAGTGTGGGTTTACGTGCGGTTTTGGCTAAGCCTTTTTTAGACAGTTTGATTCAGCCTGTTTATTTCTTACACCAGTTTCATAAGAAAGATAAAGATGAAGATTATTATAAAAAGCGGGCTGCCAACAAAGATTTATTTATTAATAAATATCAAGACCTTAAAGAAGATAAGTTGCATTTCAACAAACTAAGCTTATTAAATTATTTTTTCAATGAAGTCATTGAAGAAAAAAATAGCCAAAAGTATGTGGTACTTTGGGCAGAATTAAATGGAAATCAATTAAGAAAACGCCAATCTCAACTTTTTAAGTCATTGAAAGGCTTTGTTGCACAAAGATTTGAAATGTAAAGTGCCCCTAATTGAGCTAAATTTAAGGCGTAACTTGGGTAAGTGGTCGACCTAATTCCGTAAATCTGTTAAGGACTGCTACACGTGCATGAATTTCATTCACTTGGC
>NZ_JPQO01000224.1 GCF_000773685.1 Acinetobacter sp. HR7
GCGTCTCGCAGGAGGAATCTCCGTCCTTTAGGTCGGAGAGGATGTCAAAGCACTCATATGATCGTTTAGATGCATTTTTATTCAGATTAATAATGAACAATATAATAAAAAAGCCCACCAATAAATGGCGGGGCTTTTTCCTGAAAATATTCAGATTAAAGTTTTACTAGGTCACCTTTTAGCGCTACACCAGCCACTGCGGTACCTTTAGCACATTGATAAGTCTTGGTGCTCTTGGTTTCATTGGCTTTGTAATAACTCACGATATTAGTTACAGCATTGGCACCACGCGCTTTTGCAGTACGTTCAAACTGGATCAGTGCAGAACGTAGTACATGGTCACAAGACGACTCTGCTGACTTGGCAAAACCATTGGTTTTTTTATTAGTTACCAGACCGCGCTCGATCACTTTCCCACCTGACTTAGTACCAGCCAGATAAAATTTTACAGAACCATCTAACACACCTTCTGCTACAGCACGGTTTACCGCATCCTGAAAGTCAAAGTCATGCATCTGGTCTGCTGACTGAACAGTCGTCATGCCCCCAAAGCCAAGCACAGCGGCTAAAACAAATTGTTTAATCTTCATTATGTTACCCTCTAAAAAATTAATTTAATGATGAACTCAGCTGTGAAAATACAGCATTGTCTAAACGCATTTTCCAAGCCATCGCATTTTTATGGATTTTGTTGCCCTTATGCTCAAGATTACGACTACCAGTAATCTGTGAAGATACCTGCTGACCATTCATCTGATAAGTGACCTGCAAATAGTGGCTACGACGGGTTATACCCGCAACTACACGACTGTTATCAGCTTGTTCAACTGCCCAACCGGCACGTGCCTGCTGTGCAATTGCTTGTCTAATCTGTTTTTGTACCTCTGCTGCAGAAATCTGAGCAGGTACACTAAACTGACGCTGGGGATAGTCAGAAATTTTAACTGTACTACAAGCAGTAAGACTCATTACCCCTGCTGCTGAAAGAACCAGCAGCCATTTTTTCAGTTTCATATTACCCTCTGAAATTATGGTTATTTGTAATTAGATTTTTTAAAGATCAGTGATGTATTAATACCGCCAAAGGCAAAGTTATTGCTCATGATCAGATCGGCGGACATGTGACGCATCTCACCCCGGATATAATCCAATTCTGCACACGACGGGTCAATATGATCCAGATTTAAGGTAGGTACAAATTGCTGGCGCTGCATCATCTCAATGCTCAGCCAAGCTTCAATAGCACCACAAGCCCCCAAGGTGTGACCAAAATAACTTTTTAATGAGCTGATTGGCTTTTTCCCTAAAATACGTAAAGTTGCCTGAGTTTCTGCTACATCCCCCTGATCGGTAGAGGTACCATGTGCATTCACATAATCAATCTCTGTTGCATTCACCTGAGCATCTTTAAGTGCCAGCTGCATACAGCGTCCCATCATTTCGGAATCTGGACGAGTGACATGCTGGCCATCAGTATTACTGCCATAGCCAATAATTTCAGCATAAATTTTGGCACCACGGGCTTTGGCATGTTCATATTCTTCCAGAATCAGACAGCCGGCACCTTCCCCCACCACTAGGCCATCGCGATTCTGATCAAAAGGACGAGGCGTCTGTTCAGGATGATCATTCTTGCTACTGGTTGCTAGCAGCACATCGAACACTGCACAGCCTGCTGCGCTGAGCTCTTCAGCTCCACCTGCCAGCATCACGGTTTGCTTACCGTATTTAACTGCTTCATAAGCCTGACCAATCGCCATTGAGCCAGAAGTACAAGCACTTGAAGTCGGTAAGGTCAAACCTTTCAGTCCAAAATATACCGTCATATTCACCGCACTGGTATGCGACATCATGCGAATATAGGTCGTTGCATTCAGCTGATTCATATTATTTTCAAGCAGCATGGCCCCAAACTCACGGATGGCATCTACGCTTCCTGCTGAGGAACCAAAAGCCACACCAGCGTCGCCACTCGTCAGGATTTCATTACCTAATAAACCTGCATCTTCCAGCGCTTTTTCCGCACAAACCACCGACATCAGGGCAACACGGCCCATGCCGCGAGTGACCTTACGGTTAAAATGCTTTGGTACGGTAAAAGACTCAACCGGACCGCCAAGCTTACTACGCAGATCCGTATAGACTTCCCATTCCGGCATATAGCGGATACCGCTCTTCCCCTCAGCAAATTGTGCAAAAATCTGATCCGCAGTTTCACCTAGCGAGGTGATCCCTGACATTCCTGTAACAACCACACGTTTCATCAGATCAATCCTCCATTCACCGAGATGACCTGACGGGTGATGTAACTCGCGTCATCACTACACAGGAATTTCACCACTTTAGCCACTTCCTCAACCTGTCCCATGCGCTGCATCGGGATCATTTTCAGGGCATGTTCCTTCACTTCTTCCGTGACCATTTCCGTTTCAATCAGACCAGGTGCAACACAGTTAACGGTGATTTTACGTTTCGCCAACTCTAGAGCTAGAGCTTTAGTCGCCCCAATCAAGCCAGCTTTGGCTGCACTATAGTTCACCTGACCTCGGTTGCCCATTACCCCAGATACTGAAGACAAAGTCACGATACGGCCACCCTGTTTCAGGCGAATCATCGGCATCATCAAAGGTTTTAATACATTGTAGAAACCATTCAGAGAAGTTGAGACTACATCATCCCAGTCATCATCAGTTAATGCCGGGAAAGCGCCATCACGAGTTAAACCGGCATTCAGCACCACACCATAGAAAGCGCCATGCTCTGCCACATCTTGCTCCAAGATTGCTGCGATCTGCGCACGATCATTCACATCAAACATCAGTACATGACTGACCTGACCCAACGCCTGAATTTCCTGTGCGACCTGTTCTGCTTCCTGCTGTCTTGAGCGTGCATGTACAGTGACATCAAAACCCGCCTTGGCCAGTTCCAGTGCGATCGCCTTACCAATTCCCCGGCTTGAACCTGTGACTAAAATTCTTCTTCTCACTTTAACTTCCCAATCATGTCATCATTGTCTGCAGGCTCATAAACACTCAGCATTGCAGTAAAATTATGTTCTTTATACTGTATTTCGCAATTAAATTGGCCTAGACCTTCGTGTAGATAACTCTGCTCTACCCGAATACGGACCACGCTGCCTAATTCAAAATAAGGCACCGGCAATTGCATTTTGCGTGTTCCAAGCAAAAAACCGATACGCGGTTGCTGACCTTTGGAATGCCCTTTATGCCCTGCATAGGCACTCACTGTCTGTGCCATCAACTCAATACTGGTCCAGGTCGGTAAACCTTCAGTTTCACAAAACATCAGTTCAGGGCGAATAGTCAGCTCAGCAATCGCAAACTCGTCATTGGTTTCAATCAAATGATCTACAAAGACCATCGGCTTTTCATGTGGAATAAACTGTACGGCATCCATCATGGACATGTAGTTCCTAAAATAAGACTGATATTGCTGCCGCCAAAGGCAAAGGAGTTGCTCATCACATAACGGATCGGCTGATTCAGTTCTGGATTCAGTACGTAGTTCTGATCATCCAGTTCTGGATCAAGCACACCATCCTGATGCAGCGGCAACCAGCTTTGGTCGAGTAACACCTGCTGGCAGATATAAGCTTCAATCGCTCCGGCAGCGCCAAGACAATGTCCGGTTTTATGTTTGGTACTGCTCAACGGTACGTCATGTTCCTGAAATACCGTGCGCACCGCCTTAATCTCCATCGCATCATTTTGCGGTGTTGAGGTGCCATGCATATTCAGGTAACCAATTTCATTGGCTTGAATCCCTGCCATATCAAGGGCTTTCCGCATAGCTTGAGCTGCACCCTGTCCTTCAGGATGCGGGGCAGAAATATGCCAGGCATCCATGGATTCACCACTGCCGAGCAACATCACTGGTGCAGTTTCTTTGGAAAGTAAGAATAAACCTGCTGCCTCTCCAATATTGATGCCATCGCGCTGTGCACCACATGGTTGGCAGATTCCCGCAGAGAGACTTTCCAGGCTATTAAAACCATTTAAAGTCAGTCGGCACAAGGTATCTACACCACCGACCAAAACTGCATCAGCAAGATCAGCATTTAACAAGCGCTGGCCTGCGGCCATGGCTTTAGCGGCTGAAGAACAGGCGGTAGAAATGGTATAGGCTGCACCTTGCCAACCTAAATACTGCTGGATGGCTTTAGCTAGACAGCCCATTTCCTGTTTACGGTGATCAACCAAGTCTTCAGATTGATGCGTGAAATAAGCTTTCATTACAGCTTCATTGTCACCCACCCCAGAAGTCGAAGTCCCCAGAATAACAGCTAGACGATGCTTTGGAAACTGAGCCACATAAGCCTGCACATCGGCTTCTATTTCTTTGAGCGCAGTCAGGGCAAAACGCAGGTTACGTGAATCCAACGGTTTCAGTGCATCTGGCACTTCACTGATCAGTTCACCATGATAAGCACCGACCCAGACTTTCTGTTCCGGCAAGAAATCAGCGCTTTCTGTCAAAGTATTTACAGAATGAGTGAGGTTATATTTAAGCTGGTCAGCAGTTGCCCTCAATGCCGACAGCCCGACACTTAACTGAATCCCGACTGCAGGATGAACGGTGTTGGGATTATGATCCATGCATTCCCTCATCATTTTCTAGTGTATTGCTGACAGGACTGATCACCATCTGGTATGGCACCTGAACATTGTTCAGTTCAATACTGTCATCTAAAGTTTTAATTTTTAGCACAGGCTGGTTCTGAATCAGCACCACCTGCATATCATTTTGTTGCTGTAGGCTGACCTGTGCAGACTGCATTTTGGCAAAATCCGGATAGGTCGCATACAGGATGTCACGCACCACATAATCAAAAGGCAGCAGCTTCATGGCATCAATACGCTGCTCCACCTGAAGTTTATGACCATTAAAGCTAAGCTTAAATAGCTGTTGTCCAGTCAGGCTCAGCGCCACCATGTCTAGGTTACTGCCCTGTTGTTCCTGATACAGCAAGAAACTAAAGCTATGTTCCTTCCATTGAACTTCAATCTGGTCCTGACGCTGATAGCTTTGCGCAGGCCAGGTCAAAGTCACCAAGCCTTGAGCTTGCGGAATCAGGCTTTGACAGCCGCTACAGAGCAATAGGCTGGCCAATGCAAGGGAGATTAGCTTTAAAGGCATTCTTGCTGTCATCAAATCAACTTTCCTGTGGTAGTGCTTCACGGCAATATTCTGCCAAAGTGTTTAAACGCTGTTTTGCATTCTTATGAATCGGGTTAGTCGTATCCCAGGCATATCCTGCCAATAAGGATGAAATCATACGGCGAATCCGGTCTTCCTGACGGGTTGAGAATACAACGTCCTGGAATTCACCGGAATACCAGGATTCTACATAAGCCCGGAACACCTGAATGCCCTGGCGTAATGGTTTCTCATATTCTTCCATCCAGTCAACGCTTTGGCCTTGCAACACTTTATTGACCAATGGAATTGCCAAGCTGGAAGACTTCAGGGCAATCGTGACACCCGAAGAGAACACTGGATCCAGGAACTCACCGGCATTACCCAATAAAGCATAGTTACGTTCAGCCAGATGTTTAACATTCGCAGAGTAACCTACGAGAGTGCGTACTGGTGTATCAAACTTGGCATTACGTAGTACATGCGACAGACTTGGATCATCGGCCAGAATTCGTTTAAACAGGCTTTCCAGGTCTTGGTCAGTAGAATCTTCAAAACCGTATTTTTCAAAGAAATCCTGTTCAGCCACAATACCAAAAGATGAACGGCCATCGGCAAAGGGAATCAACCAGTACCAGGCACGATGATCCATATCATGTACCGTGATCAGGATTTTCTGACGGTCAAAGTCTGGATCATCCAGGATGCCATCTTCAATATGAGTAAATACGGCACGACGGACCGGGAAATCTGACGGACTTTCCAGATCTAAAAATTTTGGCAAGATTCGGCCAAAACCACTGGCATCCAGCAGGAATTTTCCCTGAATTTGATAGCTTTCACCCTGCTCATATTTTACAGTCAGGACTGGATGTTCAGGTTCTACATCAACTGCTGTCACTTCATGACCAAAACGGATCTCAGCTCCTTTCTTTTCAGCTTCCAAAGCTAATAAATGGTCAAACTGAGCACGACGGACCTGCCAAGTTGTTCCCGGGCCTTCACTAAATTTTTCGGTAAAATCATAGAAACTGCGCTGTGGTCCACGCAGGAATGCCGCACCATTTTTAAACTGGAACGCATATTCATCGACATGTGCACGAACCGTATCCAGCAGACCCGCTTCTTCCAGAAAGACCATCGACTGAGGCAACAGTGACTCACCAATAGAAAAGCGCGGAAAATACTGCCTTTCAATCACCGTCACTTGATAACCTTTCTGTCGCAGTAAGGCTGCTGCCGAACTGCCTGAAGGACCTGCCCCAATAATCAATACATCTGTCTGCTGCATGGTGCTCATTGCACTTTTACCTTTATTTTTCAGCGCTTCGGCTGATACTGCTCAATTACAACGTGCTTTTCATCTGATGAAGTAAATAACGTTGCATAAATAAATGCGAAAATAACGCCCAATAATACGGTCAGGCCAAAGCAATGAATGGCATAAGTCTGACTAAAGGACAATAATCCAAAACCAAAGAAGGTTGACATCATGCACAGGAACAATGCCATACCCACGACTTGAGGATGGTCATGCCCATGTCGGTAAAAAATTGCGTAATCCACCCCAATCCCGATGATCAGGAACGTGCCCATAATACTAAACAGGTTAATCTCGACACCGAGCCAGGCCTGAATGGCGAAGGTAGTCATCAATGCCATACTAACGGGCAAAATCAAAGGCAGGATGGATTTTTTGCCATACAGTGTGCCTAAGCCAATCGCCAAAATGATCAAAGCGATGACCAGCAGTTTCTGTGCATGTTCACGATGCTGTTTAAATAAGGTCGATAACTGGCTAACTGGACGAAGTAGCTGTACATTTGCTGAAGTCAGCTGTTCCAGTGCCTGAATATCCTTCACGTTTTGCAGCATGACCAGACGTTCGGTTGGACTCATCTGCAAGAATGCCAATGGATGATCTTTAAATTGGGCTGCGGTTATCAAAGGTTGATTTGCTAACTGTTGTTGCCAGCTCAGCACATCTGGGGCATTCAGTTGCATGGCTTCTGCATAGCTCACCAAATCTTGTTGGGGAATTTGCTGTAATAGTCTGATGTTTTGTTGTTGGGTTGCTATAGGTACTAGCCATTGTCCCAAAGCCTGTACTGCTTCGAGCTTACCTTGTTCTTGTAAACTGCTTAACTTGGCAAGAAGTGCTGTTTCATGCTGTTCCAGTTCTGCTGGGGTATACCCCCGCACAACAAAGTATTCACTGCCCTGCTGCTGCATAAAGCGTTCGCGCACATACTGGTCTTCCTGTTTCAGCTGCCGATCCATACTTTGCAGGTTACGGATATCATCATTACTTTTCAGGAAGAACAGGCTGCTACCAGTCACAACTAGAATGATGGCAATCAGACCATAACGTAGTGAGTTACGAGCCTGAATCCAATTCCGGGCTTTACCAATAAATGCCAGGGTCCGAATTGCAGGTTCGGCATTCAGTGCTGGCAAACGAGGCAGCAACAAGATACTGGTGATCCAGGCACCAGCCAGGCCAACCATGGAAAATACCGCGATCTGCTTAAAGCCTGGGAATGGGGTAAAACTTAGCACCACATAGGCCAAGAGTGTCGTCATCAGACCAACGAACAGGCTTGGCAATAAAGGCTTTAAGACTTCAAATCCATCGATATGACGATGCTGCGATTGCATCGCCATAAAATAGAAAGAAAAGTCGACACAGACCCCGATCAGACTGGCACCAAAGACCAATGTCATCAAGTGAATTTCACCAAATAAGGCATAGGTCGCAGCAAAAGCCACCAGACAGCCGGTTCCGACAGCGATCATTTCGGTCAGCATTGGGCGAATGGAACGGAAGCCGAACCAAACCAGCAATAAAATGCCGAGTGTCGATCCCACACCAATGGTGGAGATTTCTTCTTTGGCCGAAGTGGTTCCGAACTGGGCAAACAGTAATGTCCCAGTCCAATGTAGCTGTACTTTAAGTGATTTTAACTGCTCATTAGCTTGCTGAATAAAGGCAGAAGTCTGTTCCTGATAATCAATATTATAAGGGCTGTTATTCAACTGTAGAACGATCAGGCGTGATAAGCCTTGATCATCATGTATGGTGGCAAAGCCCTGCTCCAGCTGAATGTCATTATTGCCCTGCAAACCACTCAGCCCAATGGCATAACGTGGAAACAGTAAAAGTGGATCCTGCTGCAATAGCTCTGCGGTGATCGGCATGCCCGGACTCATCAGTTGCAGCATACTCTGTTCTGTTAATGACTGATGGTCCTGCTGTTGCAGCAGCTCACGGTCCTGTGCAGAAAGCAAACCGGCTCGATGCTGGAACAGAATTTGGGCAAACTTTTGCTGATCGATTTGTGCCTGAACTGGCTGAAACAGCTGGCTCTGACCGACTTGCTTACGCAGTAAAGCTGTTGCCTGATTCAGGCTAAGCTCATCCGGAGCATCGAGTACCACAAAGACCTTGTCATTCAGCTGTTCACTGACATACTGCTGCGCCCGTTCCAGATCGGCATCCTGATGTGCTTCTGGCAGCAAGGCAAAGATATTGGTCTGGATACGAATATCCTGACGCAACCAGGCCGTCCCGAGTGCAATCGCGATCACACTCAGGATCACCAGCCACAGTGCGGTAAACTTATTTTGCCAGCTGGAAAAGCGCATTTTCTGCTGCCGTTAAGCTTTGTGGCTGAGCCGTTTGCTGGCTAAAACGAATGGTGGTGCTATTCCTTGCCTGCTCATGAATCACAATCTGATTCACATAACGCTGACCTTGTGCATCTACCTGAATAAACAGTTTTTTAAACAGGCTGCTTTTCGGTTTCAGCGTCACATTCCACTCTGCCGGTGTATAACGTGCTGAGACCACGGTAAAGTTTTTGGCCAACGCTGCTTCATTGCCTGACATCAGCTGTAGGAACATGGTGGCGACTGAACCATACGGGGTTTTGTCGACTTCAATCTGACTGGAAGTGCGCTGGGTTTTCTGCACCAATTTTTTCTGGGTCACAATCAGATCGGCTTTGACTGGACTTTGAATTTGCCATAGTACACCCTGATTTTTATGGAATAGGATCGTGCCTTTGGATACATAGGTCTTGTTCAGTGAAGCCAGTTTTTTGTGCTGTTCAAAATTAGCCCGTACCACAGGTGTTGCTGACAGCTGAGTGAACACCTGCTGTAGCTGGGTATTTTGCGCATGTGCTACCGGCATGCTGAGAGTTAAGCTGACAGCCGCACAGCTACATGCTGCTGCGAATTTCATCTGTTGCAAGAATTTCATTGTGCATTGGCCTGAAACGCTGACCACGCATAAAGGCGGTCAAATAAAATCTGAGGAGACTGGAAACACATTTCCCGGGTTTCTATGTCTACAGCCACTTGAGTGGTATAACCCTTGGTCAGCCGTTTGCCGCTTTCAGCATCAAAAATCTGATATTCAATTTTCAGACGATTTTCCCATTCTTTCAGAATCGCCCGAACACGAATTTTTTGTTCAAACAAGATGCCATGCGCATAACGCACATGACTTTCAATCACTGGCCATGCATAGCCTGATTCACGCATCTGGTTATAGTTGTACTGAAATTGATCCAGCAACTTGCAGCGGGCAATTTCAAAATACTTCAGATAATGTCCATGCCACACCACATTCATGGTGTCCACATCATGAAAAGGCACTTCTATGATCACATCGGCATGCATGACGAATTTCCTGTGTTTAAGATAGGATGGCGCTGCTGAACAGCTCCAGATTTTCAAAACGGTCAACCAAAGTTTGCAGCTCCTGCTGCAACGGGCGATCTTCCTCCACATATTTGAAGGACTGAAGAACCCATTGTTGGAATGCAGTTAAAACTGGGGTTAATTCTGTATCTAGACCTTTTAGCCAGACTGCCTGCACACAGGCACAGCTCAACGCAGCAATCACCTGTTCAGTCAGAAGAATCACACGGCTAGCATCACGTGCAGCAATGGTACCCATACTGACCTTGTCCTGGTTATGGCATTCTGTAGAACGTGAAAAAATTGAAGCTGAAATGGTCTGTTTCAAGGCTTCTGCCGTCCATGCAGAAACACCAATCTGTACGGCTTTAAATCCATGATTCAGCGGTAAGCGCTCAAGGCTAGAACCCGTCAGGTTACGTGGTAGACCATTATTCATCTTGTAATCTACCAGTTGTGCCAGCTGACGATCCATCAGGTCGGCAATATTGGCAATCATGATCTTAAGACTGTCCATGGCTTGAGCAATATGCCCACCATAGAAATGCCCGCCATGTAAGACACGCAGATTCACTGGATCAATCAAAGGATTGTCATTACTGGAGTTCAACTCATTTTCAATAAACTGACGCAGCCAGACTTTAGAATCTTCAAATACGCCAATGATATGCGGTGCACAGCGCAAAGAATAACGGTCTTGCAGACGTGAGCTTTGATGTTCAGTTTGTACTTCACTATTCAGCCAGTCACGCAGTTGTGCCGCAATATTTTGTTGTCCCGGATGCGGTTTTTGGGCAAACAAGATTTCATCAAAATGGCTTGGATTTCCTTCTAGCGCCAGCACATTCATCGCGGTGATTAAAGTACTAGTTAGGGAAATCTGCTCTGCCTTTTTATAGTTGAGGCAAGCAATTGCAGTCATCACGGCTGTTCCATTCATCAGTGCTAGACCTTCTTTAGGACGCATCACATGCGGCTGCAGGCCTTTGGCTGCATATACCTCAGCAATTGGAATGATTTTGCCTTGCCAATACACATCCCGCTCACCGACCAGTGCACCAGCAATATAAGACAATGGCGTTAGGTCACCACTGGCTCCAACCGAACCTTCCGAAGGAATCACCGGAATGACATTTTCATTCAGCATCCAGACCAGGCGTTCCAGCAAAACATATGAAACACCGGAATAACCACGTGCCAGTGAACACAAGCGGGTGACGACTACGGCACGTGCAGTAATCAGATCCAGATTCTGGCCTAGGCCGCAACCATGAAAGCGGGACAGATGTAGAGGCAGTTCATTGACCTGATGCGGAGGAATTTCGACCAGACAGGAATCACCATAACCGGTGGTCACACCATAAATGACGCCTTCTTCTTCCAGAAGTTGATCCAGAAAGTCAGCTCCACGCTGGATCAGCTCACGCCATTCCTCTGAACTTGGTAAAGCGACCTTTTTTTCCTGACGTGCTACTGCCACCACATCTTCAATGGTCAGTGCAGTTTCCCCTACAATCAACACCCGTCTTACCCTCTATCCCAAAAATTATAAAAATTGAACCATTGATATGGCGCACGCATACAATGTTGTTCTAATAAAGCCACATAACTACGCGTCACCTGTTGCATAGACTGCAGGCGGGTCTTACGTGGAAAATTGAGTTGCTCTGCAACCGAATGGATATGCACTTCAAAATGCTGCTGCATGCGATAGCAAAATACAGCCAATACCGGTGCCTTGAGTAAACTTGCCAAGATCCATACGCCTTGAGGCCATTGGGCTGGCTGCCCTAAAAAATCAAACGTTTGCACACGATCAGACTGTACCGGCACACGGTCTGCTGCCACGATAATCCATTCACCCTGATCCAGTTTTTCCTGGAGAATTAACGCGGTTTCCATACCCAATTCATCAACTGAAATCAGGTTGACATCGGCGTGATCATTCAGCTTTTTCAGAAATTGGTTAAACTTGGTGGCATGCTTCTGATAGACCAGCACATTAATCTTCTGCGGATGTTCTGACTTGATGGCACGCAGCAATTCAATATTGCCAAAATGCGATACGACAATCACTGCGCCTTTTTGGTAATGGTTGCGGAAATGCTCATGACCATGCAGCTTTAATTGCTGTTCAGGAATATGCCCCAGCCAGCCTTCAATCTTGTCGAGAATGCATTCTCCGAACTGCATTAAATGCGTATAGGTGTTAGGCAAGCCTGGTAAAGTCTTAAAAGGAGATTGGTTGCCAACAAAATGATGCAGGCTTTGCAGATATTGTAGTGATGCCTGACGTGCAGTATTGGAAAATAGCCAGTACCACATAATTACGAAGTACAACACGATACGACATAACCATCTGCCGCCCAGGCGATAAAAACCCAGCATCAACATCAATGGCAACATGCCACCACGCTCGCGGATGGCATTCCATTTTTTAGCCTGAGCGTCTGCCACCGGATTAACCTTTCACCTTGTGATAAACCAGTTTAGGTAAACGAACTAACATCCCCGCAAACAGGCGTGAATGTGCCTTGGTTAGGCCCACATTGTCTCGCCACACATTAAAGTGTGAGATGCCATTTTCAGGATAGATCACCCGAGTCGGTACATTCACAAATGGTACATTGTCCCATTTCAGGCGCACCAGAATTTCGGTATCAAAGCCCATACGTGGCTGGAATTTTGCGGTTTTCAGAATTTTGACCGTGCTCGCCAGTGGATAGACCCGGAAACCGCACATACTGTCCTTGATATCAAACGACAGGCTATTAATCCACACCCAGATATGCGTTGCATAACGGCCATAGAGACGCTTTTTCGGCACGGATTCATCAAACACTGGCTGACCAATCACCATTGCTTCCGGGTTCTGCTGTGAAGCGTCCAGAAAACGCTGTACATCTTGCCAGTCATGCTGACCATCAGAGTCCAGCTGCAAAGCATGGCTAAAGCCACGTTCAGCAGTATGGAACAGACCAGTGATGACCGCTTTACCTTTACCTTGATTGACCTCGTGCTCAACTAGATCAACCAGTTCGTTTTCAGCAGCAATCTGACGCAACAACTGAGTACACTCCGCCCCACTGCCATCATTCACCATAATGATCGGCAGCTGAAAGCTATTCAAATGCTGGACTAAGGCATGCAGATAATGCGGGTGGTTATATACCGGAATTACAAAACATTGTTTCATCAGTTCAGCCTGTCACCTGTGGTTGTTGCTGTTCCAGCGCAAAGAGTAGACGACCGGATGCCAAAGTTTTATCTCTGAGTTGCAGCTCAAAACTGACTTTATGCGCTTTACGCTTCAAAGTGAGATGAACTGCCATATAGGGACGAATCAAATCCTGGAATTTTAACTGTTCAAAACCACTACACCAGTGCAAATCTGCCCAATTTTGTCGCGCAAAATGCTGGATAAAGCCAATCTGCCCCACACCCGGATATATCGGATGACCCGGGAAATGCCCCTTGAAACATTCCAGTTCTGGTGTGAATTCAAGCTGGTAGGAGATTTGATCTTCATCCACCTGATGTTCAAGCACTACGGGTAATTGCATCGGAGAAAACAACGATTTCAAATATTGTTTATTTAGCTTGGACTGCGCATTTTGCGGCATCTGGCTCAAGAAGCGCCACTGACGTGGAATCGCCATGCTTTCTAGTTTATTTACTAGCTGGGCTTTTAATTGCGCCGCAAATTTGGCCTTACCTAAAGCAATTAGTTCTGCACGTGCAGCCTCAGTCAAAACCACAACTGCTGCAAGGATCTGACGGTGTTCTTTTTCATACACTAGCACATGACTCTGCTGCACGCCTTCCACAGTTAACAGGCTTTGCTCGATGGCATCCAGACTTAAGCGTTTTTCTTCTAGCTTTACAATCCGGTCCAAACGCCCTAATAACTTGAATGTCGACTTTAGGTTCTCTGAGTCAGTCAGTTCAACCTTATCACCCGTCAAAATCCAGTCTTGACTATAGGCATGATCAGCACGAACCACGAGTTCACTCTGTTCCCCTGTGCCAACTTCAACGTTGGCAAAAGGCGTCCATAAGGCATCATCCGCCTGTCGATGGGCAATCCCTCCAGTTTCTGAGCTGCCAAAAACTTCAGTGATTGGGCTGTTCAGATAAGGACGTACGCCTGCATCCAGCTTGCCCCCGGATGAATAGACCAGCAGGCAATCTTGCAACAGCACATCTGTAGTCCAGCGTTTTAAAAGGGCTGGACTGGAAATCACGTAGTTTGGTCGCTGGAATCCAGCAATTTTCTGCTGAATATCAGCTACATCTTCAGGAAAGGCCAGCTGATGCTGGTAAAAACTGCGACCACTGGCTAAAGGCCACAATAATTTAAATAGCAAGCCATAAATATGCTGATGACTGACGGTGGCAATCGCAATCGTATCTGCTGGCAGGCTAAAGCTGGCATCCAGCCCTGCAACTTCATTAAAAAGTTGTTCTAAGGTACGTGGAATTTTTTTTGGCTGACCGGTAGAACCCGAAGTATAGAAATAGACTTGAGCTTGACTTAAAAATGCATCATCCAAATTCAACTGGATCGCATCAGAATCATGTTGTAGCTCAAAACGCTTTAGAAAATGAATCTGTTCAGCTGCCAGTTCTCGTTCCAGTTCACTGACCCGGTTCGGGGGCAACAGGACTTGCTTCCCTGCTTGTAGCGCTGCGAAGAAGAGCACCAGAAACTCATAGCTATCTTGCTCCCAAAGCGCCCAAATAGAAGAAGCTAAAGGCTGAATCTGAGCCGCCTGCTGTTGTACATCCTGCCAGAAATTCTGAAAAGAAACAGGCGTCAGATCTGCTTTTACACAAAGCAGGCGTGATGAATTTACATGGTGCTTAAAGTGACAAGACATACTCATTCGCTAATAATTCTTTCGTACTATTCTTGCTGCTGATGCAGACGTTGCTGCCGCTTACGCAAGACATATTCCCCAAGTAACAAACTTCCCATGAACATATAGGAGATAAAACCGTTATACAGCGCCCAAATCCGTGTTGGCGCAAAATATACGGTATACAGGGCAATGGCGGCATTCAAAATAAAAAAACCACACCAGACTACAGTGACCTTTTTAGTCCAGACCACGCCTTCAGGCGGTAAATCTGGCTCTGCCAATCGAGCAAAGCGTTCAATCATCGAAGGTGGTCGAAGCAATGTACTGGCAAAAATCATACATGAGCCAATGCTCATAAAAACCGGATAAAGCTTTAGCCAGTTTTGATCTTTCAGAATCAAGCTAAGACCACCACATAAAATTGCAAATCCGGTCAAGGGCCACAGTAAAGTATTGCCTTTGCTGAATAGTCGCAGTGCTCCCAGCACAATCAGCAATATACTGATCCAGGCAAAATATCCTTGTGCCAGTCCATAGCCCACTAAAAAGGGATAGAGCACCAAACCGGTAATCACTATCCCTCTTAGAAGATGTTTCATGCAGCTGACATGTTCTGGATGACAGTAACCACATCCTGAACCGTACGGACATTTTTAAAGTCCTCCGGATTCACTTGTTTACCCGTCAACTCTTTGATTTTCACGACCAAGTCGATCGCATCAATACTGTCAACATCTAGATCAGTTGCCAAGTTAGAGTTAAGCTGCACATCTTCAGGTTCGATTTCAAAAAGCTCTTCCATCCACTCGCGCAGTTTTTCGAGTACTTGTTCTTGAGTAAGCATTGCAACCTCTTATGCTGTCTGTTGTGCTTCAACCAAAGCAACCAGGCTTTGAATTGATTGGAAATGCTGTTTGGTCTCAGCTGATTCCGCATTCAAGTGAATGTTATAACGTTTTTTCAGCGCCAAACCGAGTTCGAGAGCATCAATTGAGTCGAGTCCCAGACCATCTCCGAACAAAGGCGCTTCGGTTTCAATATCATCCACTGTGATGTATTCAAGCGCGAGAACATCAATAATCATTTGCTTTAATTCATCAGCAAGATTGCTCATTTTTCAATAACTCTTGGTTAAAAAACTGCTGTAATTTTTGACTCAGGTGACGGACATTTTTCTGATTCACAGAAACATCATCAATCAGCTCATCAATCTCTAAGGCATCCAGTACCCGAACCTTGATATGAAAAGGTTCTGATGGAATGTGATACCACTTTTCATTTTTGGTCAATGTCGACGGCGTACAGCTAATCATCACTGGACGAATAGGCACATGGGCACGGAGCGCAATATTAGCAGCTCCACGCTGAAAGTCATTCAATAATTGACCTTTGGCAGTACGTGTGCCTTCCGGAAAAATTAGCAAAGAAGCAGCTCGGTCTTCTTGCAGACGGCTGACACAATCCTGAATGAACTGCTCCGATCCTGCATTCAGGATATAACCGGCGTTCTGCACCGGTCCCTTAGTAAACGGGTTCGCCCAAAGTGCCTGCTTGACCACACAGTTGGCGCGTTCCATCAACCCGATCAGCACCACCACATCAATTAGGGTTGGATGATTAGCAATCACTAGTTCCTGATGACTATGTTCCAGCTTTTCCAGCCCTTCGACTTCATAGGTCATGATACCCAGCTTGACCATCATTTCCGTAAAGCCCTTAAAGCTGTACTTGATCAGCTGCTGGGTCTTTTGCTGGCGTAACTCAGGGTCCTGTTCTGTCAGTTTAATAATTGGAGCAAGCAGGCTACCAATCGCAATTCCGCCTATCCCAAAACTGGCGAAACTAAAGCCTGTCGCACCAACACGCCAGACATAATTGGCTTTTTGTTTAATCTGCTGCAATTTCAACATTTTTGCCACGCAAGTTTGCTGTGCTCTGAACCCTGCCAGAAAGCCTGAAAAGTCTGTGCTTCCTGAAAATAGTAAGCAGGTGCGGAATATTGGGAAAGATCAATTTCAAGATTGGGTTGATTCAAAGACAAGACAGCCGCCATGGAAAAGGCATCGAATACCTGAAAATCACGATAGATCACCGGTAGAGGCTCATCATAATATACCACAAGCACCCGTACATTTTGGTTCTGGCAAGTTTTTAACCAGGCATAGGCCTCAACCAAGGCATCATTCCATGACCCTGCCAGACTAGTCGCTGGGGTCGCATCCTGACACAGAATTGAATACAGTCCTGAAATGGCATTATGCACAGAAGTAGAAAACTGGGTCGGTGATGGGGTTTGGTCCTGCAGGACATCATTCAAGATACTAAGGGTTTTGTGCTCATCGCCATATTGAGATACCCAAATAATATAGTCGACGCTTTGACCTTCTAGTGCTTGGATCGCACTATTCAGCGCGATTTTTGCAATTGCAGATAATCGACGGCGCTGCATAGCGGGAATTTTTTCCAAGGCAGGATATGTCGTGTTTGCCTGACTCTGTATCAGGTCAGACATGTGAAGTCTGATCATATATGCCTACCCTCACCGTATGAAAATTATTTCAAGAAAACTTTCAATTTTTAAATGAGGCAAATTATACCATTGGTTATTATTTTCCAACAAAAAATATATTGCATATTATCAAATAACTATAAGTGAATTTTTAGGATAGCTTGAATTCTCTTTCTTATTCACATGCTCTAAATAAAAAAGCCCGCCAATCTAGGGTGAGCTTTTTCTAGGCAAATCGATCAGTACAATTAACTACCTTGCACCAAACGACGGGCACTGATAATACCCGGCTGCTGTTCCAAACGTGCCAGCAGCTTGGACAACTGTGCCAAACCTTTAACTTCGATCAGCAGTTTCATATTGGCAATACCATCCGCTTCGGAAATGGTATTCACCTGACGGATATTGATCTGATCGGCGAAGATCACCTGGGTCAAGTCTTTCAACAGGCCACGGCGGTCATAAGCTTCCACCACAATCTGTACGCTTTGACCACGGGTCGGCTGCATTTCCCAATCCGCTTCTACCGCACGTTCTGGTTCCTGCGAAATCATACGCACATAATCCGGACAAGCCACCTTATGGATGCTCACCCCACGATTTAGCGTGATATAACCCGCAATAGACTCACCATGTACTGGCTGACAGCATTGAGCGACATGTAGTTCCACATTATCCAGACCATCAATCAGGATACCATGTGCAGAAAGTGTATGACTGGCACGTGGATTCAGCGCTGGCTTCAACACCAGCTCAGGCTCATCCTGATCCAGATGCATATGACGATTCACCTGATTAATCAGGGCATGCAGGCTGATATCCCCATTGACCAGACCAATCAGGATATCTTCACCGGTTTTAACATTGAAGTGGCTGCAATAATCTCCCAAATCGATTGATTTCGGGTGAATCGCCAGACGTGAAAGTTCTTTATTGAGAATTTCACGCCCCACTTCCAGATTCTTGCTACGATCCTGCTGACGGAACCAGTGACGCAGTTTGTCACGTGCACGGGCTGTCTTGATATAACCAAGCGAGTTCACCAGCCAGTCACGGTTTGGCTCACGGTCTTTCTTGGTCAGAATCTCGACCTGCTCACCGGTTTTCAGGGTATAGGTCAGCGGCACATAACGCTGGTTCACGCGTGCTGCATAGCACTTGTTCCCAACTTCGGTATGTACGTGATAGGCAAAATCCAGAACCGTTGAACCACGTGGTAGTTCCTTGATATCACCATCACGGCTGAATACATAGATTTTTTCAAAGCCTTCAAAATCCTGAATCTGTTCAAGATTCTCAGCTTCCGCTTCTTCCTCTTTATGCGCACTAGCCTCATTACGCTCCTGGTAATGCTCCAGTACCGCACGTAGGGAATGCAAACGATGATTGAAGGAATGGTCGGTAGTTTTCGCACCTTCCTTATAGTTGAAGTGCGAACATACGCCTAGCTCCGCCTCCTCATGCATGGCATGGGTACGGATTTGCACTTCCAGCGATTTGTTTTCTGCAATGACTGCAGTATGCAGCGAGCGATAACCATTGGCTTTCGGGTTGGTAATATAGTCATCGAACTGGTGCGGAATATGACGCCAAATCTGATGCACAATCCCGAGAGTGTGATAACACTCAGGTACTGAATTCACCAGTACACGAACGGCACGGATATCATAGAGCTGGTCAAAACTCAGGTTTTTACTCTTCATTTTTCGATAAATCGAATAAATGTGTTTAACCCGGCCGCTGATCTCGGCCTCAATGCCGTTTTGTGCCAGCTCAGTACGCAGTTTTTCAATCACAAACTGAATGTACTGTTCACGCTCCAAACGCTTTTCATTCAGCAATGACGCGATTTCTTTATAGCGTTCTGGTGCCAGGTAACGGAAAGCCAGATCTTCCAGCTCCCATTTCAGCTGGGCAATACCCAAACGGTGTGCCAGTGGCGAGTAGATGGTTAGAATCTCGCGTGCCACACGCTCCTGACGATCCCGTGGTGATTTCGCCAGTTCACGCAGTGCATAGGTACGTTCCGCCAGTTTGATCAGCACGACACGGACATCTTCCGTCACCGAGATCAGCATTTTATAAATGCCGGTGAGATGTTCCCGTTGGTTATTATTGAAATGGTCTTCCAGGCGCTTGTTGTTCTCAATCAATTCAGAAAGTTTACCCATCGACAGGGTACCTTTGACCAAGGCATGTACCTGATCGCCGAATTTTTCCTGCACTTCCTGCAGCGAAGTCACCCCTTCACGTACCGAACGATATAGCATGGCTGCGGACAAGGTATCCTCATCCACATGCAGGTGCGCCAGAATATCTGCCATTTCAATACCCGTATAGAAGGTATTGGAACGATGTTGAACCGTGGTTTCTAGCTCTTTTTCTAATGTCAAATGGGCAACTTCTTCGAGCTGCTTCAGTGGAGCCCCATCTAAAATGCCACGCACACGATCCAGCCATTCGGTCAGATCCTGTTGGGCTTGATCGGCATGCTCTACAGTCGTTTCCTGAGACAACTCATTTAGTCGGCCAGGTAATTGTTCACGCACTGTGACCATGCCACTCTCCTACTTTTATATACATCATCTCTTTAATCGTTTATTTAATTTTCTTGTTCGAACAGGGCAATCGATTCAACATGACCGGTGTGGGTGAACATGTCCATCACACCTGCCTTACTGAGGCGATATCCCTGTTGTACCAGCAAGCCGGCATCTCTGGCTAGAGTCGCAGGATTACATGATACATAAACGATTCTTTTAGCACCAAACTTCGGCACATATTGCATGACTTCTGCTGCGCCGGAACGCGGAGGATCAATCAGCAACGCGTCAAAGCCCTGATTTGCCCAGGAATGATGCGAAAAATCTTGGGTAAGGTCTTGAGCATAGAATGAAAGGTGTGCAATACCATTCAGTCTGGCATTTTCTGCACCACGCTGCACCATTTCCTCACTACCTTCAACACCAACCACTTTTCCACTCGCACCAACACAGCGCGCAAGCGGCAAAGAAAAGTTTCCTAATCCACAAAACAGATCCAGAACGCTTTCTCCTGGTTGTAGTTGTAGCAAATCACATGCCAGACGTACCATTTGCGGGTTCACAGTGGAATTCACTTGGGTAAAATCTAGCGGATCAAAGCCAAATTCAACATCAAACTCATCCAGACGATAGTGTAAACGTGCTGGCAACTGTGGCTGATCCACCCGGCGAAGCTGATGCTGCCCTGCCGGCTGGAGATACAGCTGCCATCCTTTCTTTAACGCAAAATCACGTAAAAGGTTGACATCCTGTTCCGCTAAAGTTGCTGTTTCACGAACCACCAGCGCAATTTCCTGATCCCCCATCGCCAATTCTATATGACCAATGTCTGCCTTACCATTTAGACTTTGGAGCAATTGTTTAAGGCGTGTAACTGATCCAAACTCACGATCGAGGATCATACAGCGATCAATTGAGGTCAGCTTATTGCTCTGACTTTCCCGGAAACCTACCACCAGCTTGTCTTTGCTTGGTAAATAACGGACGCCAATGCGTGCCTTGCGACGGTAATCTTCACGCAATGAACGAAGCGGTGGCAGCCATTCATCCGGCTGGATGCCGGCAAAATGTTCCAGATGTGATTTCAGTACATTCTGCTTCAGCTCAATCTGTGCATCCGGGTCAATGTGCTGCATGCTGCAACCGCCACAGATCCCAAAATGCGGACAGACTGGCTCTACCCGAATAGTGGAGGCTTCGCTCAGTAATTCAAGCGAATCAGCTTCTTCCAGCTTCTTTACTTCACGGGTAATGCGGGCGCGAACAGTTTCGCCCGGCAATACATAACGGATAAAGACTTTTTTGCCGTGCTTTTCGGCAGGATGGTCCGGATGCGAACCATAGTGAGCAATGCCACGTCCCTCGTGCGATAGTGACTCAACCTTGAAAATATACTCGGGATGCTGCTTGGGCCGTGGTTGAGCTCGATGTTTCATGAAAACCTATGTGGAGATGGGAAAATCAAAACGGGTAAATTCAGTTCGTTGTGAGGTTTCACGCCAGACTGATAAAAAATCTGCATGTTGCGGCTGTGTCTGCAGATATTGAATCGTACTTTGCACCAAGTGTTGGTAATCAGGCAGCAATAACTGTCCCTTTAGCAACAGCCAGCGAATATAGACCAGCCAGGTATTCAGCACATCACCTTCGCAATAGCTGGTCAGCTTGAGCCATTCTTGGTTACGGACATATTCGGGCACATGGTAGCCGCCATCACCGCGCTTGCCAGGATAACCGAGCAAATGTGCCACATCATCCAGTTTCTGGAAATGACGGGCATGAAACATGGCCATCACATCCATCAGGTCAATATGACGCTGGTGGTAACGATTCTGGTAGTTATTATAGCGCTTTTGCGTATCAATTTCGCCCTGATCGAATAGGCTTGGCGCAGACAGGCCATGATACATGGAACGGTACAGAATGACCGGAAGATCAAATTGTGAGCCATTCCAGCTGACCAGCGTTGGATGACGCTTGTCGAAAATCGATAAAAATTTTCTTAAAATTTCCGCTTCTGAATGCTGTTCCCGGCTAAAGGAGAACAGCTTCATGCCCTGCTCGTCTACCCACAGGCCGGAAATACAGACAATTTCATGCAGCGGCAAACGCTGAAAGTCTGAACCCGACTCCTGACGGCGTAATTTGGTCAAGGCCTGATCCAGGCTTTCTTCAGGCAGATCCAGACCGAACAGATGCGCGCCTGACTTCAAATCAGTCTGGGTTTCGATATCAAACGTTAAAACAGGCAAACGCATCTAATTGTTCTCGGAAATTATTCAGGATCTTGGACAGAGAATAACCCGGTAGACAGATAACGGTCACCGCGGTCACAAATAATACACACGATCACTGCACCCGGATTTTCTTCTGCCAATTTGATCGATGCCCATACCGCACCGCCAGATGAAGTCCCGGCACTAATCCCTTCTTTCTGTGCCAGCTTACGCATGGTACGTTCTGCTTCAATCTGTGGGATGTCTATAATACGATCGACACGACTGCGGTCGAAAATGGTTGGCAGATATTCTTCCGGCCAGCGACGGATCCCGGCAATGCTTGAACCGTCAGACGGTTGCAAACCCACAATCTGGATATCCGGATTCATTTCTTTCAGGTATTTGGATACACCCATGATAGTGCCTGTGGTACCCATTGAGCTGACAAAATGCGTAATCTTGCCGCCAGTCTGTTGCCAGATTTCTGGACCCGTAGTCAGGTAATGCGCTTCAACATTGTCAGGATTACCGAACTGGTTTAGCACTAGACCTTTGCCTTCTTTTTCCATTTGCTGGGCCAGGTCACGCGCACCTTCCATGCCCTGCTCTTTGGTCACTTCAATCAGTTCAGCACCATAAGCACGCATCGCATCCTTACGCTCCTGGCTCATGTTGTCCGGCATGATCAGCTTCATTTTATAGCCGCGCATCGCTGCCACCATAGCCAAAGCAATCCCTGTATTCCCACTCGTCGCCTCAATCAAGGTATCACCCGGCTTGATCTGACCGCGCTTTTCTGCTTGCATGATCATGTTGTAGGCTGGGCGGTCTTTCACCGAACCCGCAGGGTTATTGCCTTCGAGCTTTGCTAACACTGTCGCTTGAGTGTGACTAGCCAGACGCTGTAAACGCACCAGCGGCGTTTTGCCTACGTAGTGGTCCAGTAAAAATTCGTCAGCTTGAAAATCAGGGGTGGTATTACTCATTATCTGCACCTATGTCGAGGTGCAGGTATTGTATGAAAATTTACATTTTCCTGCATCCATTTCCCCGACCTTTTGCAGAAAACTGGATAAAACTCGGTCGACATACCAAAAAAATGCAAAATATTTTTGACATCAATATTTTATTATTCAATTTTTTAAGAGTTAATCTATCTTCATTGATCAATTTATACGCAATATTCTCAAAAAAATTCCTTAGCATTTTCCATGCTATCTAATTCACTATTTTTTATATAAAAAGACTAAGCTACTTATTTCCTGAAAAAAGATTGCTGAAATTTTAACTACCGATTTAAAGCATGCTAATATGCGAAACATAAGGAAAATACTGCTTGTCTTATGTCAAATATCAATAAAAAGCTGTTTAAACGCCTACACTTAAACCATGCCTATGGTCAGCTGATTGCCATGATCTTTGTGCCCATTGCGATTTTGGCCTGTGTAGGAGCAGCATTGGTTTTGACAGAAACTTCCAACGCTTCGCGCGCCCAGCAAAAGCAGATGGCCATTGCCATTCTGACCCGTTTCCAGGCCACCGCCGAATCTGCCATGAATATTGTCAATTATGCGCCCTGGCAATATGAACAGGCCCATGATGCCCTGCAAAACATGCTGAATGAAAAGCACCTGATTCGTGCTGCGATTCTGGATAACCAGGGCAGAAACCGGCTCGGCATCGGCTTTCAGGATCAGGAGCCCTGGCCAAAGCTCAAGCAGGAAGGCTCCTTTATCGGACCAATCCTGCATCAGGATAATCATATTTTTGCGGTCCGGATTAATGACAATATGGGTAACCTGGGCTGGCTGGCAATCGAACTGGACAACCAGCCGCTAGAAATTGCCCGCTACCGCGTCATGATCGTACTGATTGCCACTGGCCTGCTAACGCTACTTTTATTGTTATTGTGTCTGAATTTCTATTCGCGCCGCTGGATTGCACCGATGTATGAAATCCGTATGCAGCTGCAACGCCTGAATGCAGATAATCTGGATCAGCATATGGTCATCAACAGTACCGGTGAGCTGCGCCTATTGCAGCGCGACATTGCCAATGTGGTGAAGCGTCTGCATTTCAGCTTTCTGGAACTGAAAGAACATACCGAACAGACCGAAGATGATTTACGCCGTACCTTGGATACCTTAGAAGTCCAGAACATTACTTACCGTCAGGCACGGGATCAGGCAATCTCTGCCAACCAGGCCAAGTCGGTATTTCTGGCCAATATTTCCCATGAATTGCGTACTCCACTGAACAGTATTGATGGCTTTATCCATTTATTGCTGCGTCAGGGCAATCTCAGCAACGAACAAAATTTATACTTACAGACCATCCGTAAGTCTTCGGCTCACCTACTGGCACTGATTAACGATGTCCTGGATTTCTCCAAGATTGATGCTGGTAAATTAGAATTAGAAACTGCGCCTTTTGATCTGGAAGAAGCCATTTTCGATGTCATGGATATGCTCTCGCCGCTGGCCGCGCAAAAACATATCGATATGGCCTTCTACTATGCGGATCACGTGCCAAAGCATGTGATTGGTGATGTGCTACGCTTCAAGCAGATTCTGACCAACCTGATTTCTAATGCGATCAAGTTTACTCCGGATGGTGAAATCATCGTGCGCGTGCGCATGGAACATGATGATATCGGACAATGCTTGCTGCACTTCAGCGTACAGGACAGTGGTATCGGCCTGAGTGGCACCGACCGCAAGAAACTGTTTGAGTCCTTCTCGCAAGGGGATACTTCGGTGACCCGTCAATTCGGGGGGACCGGCTTAGGCTTAGCGATCTCCAAACAGCTAGTGCACCTGATGCAGGGACAAATTGGTTTTGAGGACAATCAGGAACGTGCGCCAACTGAAAAAGGTTCGACCTTCTGGTTTACTGCGCAGTTTATGGTGAATGAGGATGACGTCATCGAGCATCCGGACTTTAGCAACCTGACTGTGGTGTCTTATCTGGCCCATCCAGCAACCGCAAATGTATTACGTCATTACTTGGAAAACTATCAGGTTAAGCATACCGAATGTGCTTCGATTCTGGACCTGTTTAGTCGACTCAACCACCTGAAAGGCAGCACGGAAAATACCTGGCTGATTGTCGATCACAGTGGTGATAGTGAAGCCTTGTTACAGGAAATTCGCGCCCGTTATTCAGGTAATCTGGCCGTGTATGGCTACCAGATGCAGTTAGATCCGAACATGCTGAATGAATACCGTGCCCGCGCCCTGCACCAGCCACTCAGCCGTAGTGCCCTAATTCAGCTACTGTCGAATCAGCCAGTATTTGAACAGGATGTACATGAAGACTTTAATGGTCAGGGTCTGCATGTCCTGGCAGTGGATGACCATTTGCCGAACCTGATCGTTCTAGAAGCCCTGCTTGGTGAGCTAAATGTCACCACCACTAAAGCCACCAGCGGCCAGGAAGCAATTGATATTATCCAGCAACGGCATGAACAGGACTTGCCAGCATTTGATCTGGTGTTTATGGATATTCAGATGCCGGTCATGTCCGGCATGGACACCACCCGCGCGATCCGTTCACTGGAATCGACTTTTGAAAATCACAAGCGTCTGCCAATTATTGCACTGACCGCACATGCCCTTTCCGATGAGAAGCAAAAACTGCTGCAAGGCGGTATGGATGACTATGTCACCAAGCCGATTCAGATCGAGCAGATCATCCAAATTCTGACCCATTGGACCACAGAAAACTTCCGTAAGGCACCAATGCTGGAGCGTGCCAATGTCATCGATGCCCTGGACAGCAGTATTCTGGACTGGCAGCAAAGCCTGCAACTGGCCGCCAATAAAGAAGATCTCGCGGTGGATTTACTAAAAATGCTGGTGGACAGTTTTGAAACCGAACTGGAGGAAATGGAACAGCTGATCGAAATGGAAGATTTCCCACAGCTGGAACATGTGCTGCACCGTCTCTACGGCGCGACCCGTTATGTCGGTACGCCAAACCTGCAACAGGTCACCGGCAGTTTTGAACAGTTTGTTTCAACTCTGCGTAAAGAACGTCGGAAAGCAGATGAAGCTTTTGTGCAGGAAGTGCTAAAACGGTTTGATGAACTAAAAGCGGTGATCGAACAGGTTGAACATGCCGCACAGCAGATTCTGAACAAACATATGATCTAAGGCACAAGACAAGGACAATCACAAAGCGTGACTTTGCTGTCATGCATGCGATACGGTGCCCGTGCTATGCTCAGGGCGATAAAAATTAAGGGTTTAAGCCATGTCACTGGTTCGTTTAGAAAAAAATAATGGAATTGCTACGGTTACTTTAAACCGTCCGGAAAAACGTAATGCAATGAGCTTTGCGCTGCTGCGTGAGCTGGTTGCGACTGCAAAGAAAATCAAGAAAGATAAAAGCATCCGCTGTGTCATTCTGACTGGTGAAGCTCAGGTATTTAGTGCTGGAATTGATCTGGCTGACCTGAACAATCCGAAAAACCGTGCTTATGCGGCTTGGGAACTGTTGCGCCCAGGTCAAAGCCTGTTCCAGAAAGCCTTTCTGATTTGGCAGGAATTACCCGTTCCGGTGATTGCAGTTTTAGAAGGCTATTGCTTTGGTGCCGGCATGCAACTGGCACTGGCAGCAGACATTCGTATTGCGCACCCAGAAACCAAAATGTCGATTATGGAAAGCCGCTGGGGTCTGGTGCCGGATATGGGACTCAGTCGATCACTTAAAGGTCTGATTGGACTGGATCTGGCTAAGGAACTGACCCTGACTGCACGTATTTTTGATGGCAACTATGCCAAACAAATTGGCCTGGTTACTCATCTCGATGAACAGCCATTGATAAAAGCTCAAGCACTGGCAGAAGAAATGCTGCAACGATCACCAGATGCGCTGATGGCCTCTAAATATGTGCTGGATGCCATGGAACATAAGCCAAACAAATCACTGCGTATGGAAAAAATCTGGCAGTTCAAATTACTGTTAGGTAAAAATAGCCAGCTGGCACGTAAAAAGGACAAAAATCCTGAGGTGCAGTTCCAGCCACGCCAGTTTAATTAAGCTCAAAATACTCGTTTAAATCAGGGAATATCATGCAGTTTGATCAAAGCACCAAAATCGCATTTCTAGGTATGGGTCTGATGGGTAGCCGTATGGCGAGCCGTTTGATTCAAGCCGGTTTTGAAGTTGCAGTCTGGAATCGCACAACCACTGCTTGCAATCCTTTACTGGCACAAGGTGCAAAGCAGTTACAGCTAGATCAAATTGCAGATTGCCCGGTGATTCTGACCTGTCTGGCGGATGATACAGCAGTCAAAGCAGTGTATGAGCAGATCGAACCTTATCTGACTGCACAGCAAGTGATTGTGGATTTCTCCAGCCTATCGGTACAGCAAACACTAGAACTAGCACAACGTGCCCAAGCAAAACAGGTCATCTGGATTGATTCTCCGGTGTCTGGAGGCACTGCTGGTGCCGAACTGGGTACGCTGGTGATCTTTGCTGGTGGTGATGAACAGACCATTACCGCTTTAAAACCTGTTTATGAGGTTTTATCGCAACGTGTCACTCGTATGGGAGAATCAGGTACTGGTCAGGCCACAAAAATCTGTAATCAGTTGATTGTCGCGGCGAATAGCACTCTGATTGCCGAAGCCGTCGCTTTAGCGGATCGCGCCGGTGTGGATACCACCCTGCTGGCACCTGCACTCGCGGGTGGTTTTGCCGACTCCAAACCTTTCCAGATTCTGGCACCACGTATGGCAACCCATACCTTTGAACCAGTGCAATGGAAAGTGCAGACTTTATCCAAAGATTTAAACAATGCGGTACAACTGGCGGCAACACACAACTTAAATATCCCCGTAGCTTCACAGGCTTTGTCTCAACTCAAAGCCCATCAGGCAGAAGGTTATGCCGAAGCTGATCTGGCCACAGTGATTCAACACGTTGAATAATTTTATTTTTTCTATTTTAAAGACGGTGCAAGGAGCTTCACATGTTAAAACTCGCAGTTAACTTATCCATGATCTTTACGGAAGTTCCACTGCTGGAGCGTTTTGCCCTTGCCCGTCAGCATGGCTTTGATCATGTAGAAATCCAGTTTCCTTATGAGCTTAGCATTGCCCAGATTCAGGAGCAGCTCAATCACTATCAACTCAGCCTATGCCTGATCAATGTTCCAGCTGGTGACCTGATGCAAGGTGGTCATGGACTGGCAGGTATTCCTGGGAAGGAAATTGAATTTCATCAGGCCATGCAACAGGCCATTGAATACGCCACTGCACTCAAAGTGCCAAGCGTCAATATTCTGGCAGGTAAACAACCCCTGTATTGCGACCTGCTGCCTTGCCTGAAAACACTGGCAGATAACCTGAAAATGGCCTGCTCCATGCTTTCAGATTTTGGCATTCAGCCGGTTTTTGAAATGATTAATGGCACCGATATGCCACGTTTTCTGGTACAAAATGTCGCTCAGGCACAGGAAATGCTAGAAGCAGTCAATCACCCTGCCCTGAAAATGCAATATGACTGTTACCATATGGCCATGATGGGGGAAGATGTACTCGGTGCCTTAAAAGAAAATATCGAGCAGATTGGTCATATCCAGTTCGCGGACAATCCAGGGCGGCATGAACCCGGCACAGGCTCCATCAATTATGCCGAAATCTTCCAATGGTTGGAGAATAGTCCGTATCAGGGCTATGTGGCTGCGGAATATCGCCCATCAAATCAGTCCAGTGCTTCTTTTGCGTGGAAAGATCGTTTATTTTAAATTGCTTACATATTGCACAATCCGCTGATTTGAAATTTCGGGGCAAAACCGCTATATTAGACAATGCATAATTGTTAGGAAATTACATCCCTCATGAATTTAGAACCATCGCCCAGCGCTTCTAATTCTCACGATCTTACTATGAAATCTCACTCCGAGACTGTACAAAACTGCTTACAAGTTGTGCAAAACGCACTTGAAGATGTCAAGGCCAAAGATATTGTGGTTCTTGACGTTAGTGGTATGAGCAATGTTGCTGATGCCATGGTCATTGCAAGCGGTACCTCTACCCGTCATATTAAATCTCTTGCTGACAACGTTGCTGAAGAAGCACGTAAAGCTGGCTTCCGTCCGCTTGGTATCGAAGGCGAACGCGATGCTGAATGGATCCTGCTTGATCTCGGCTTTGTGGTTGTACACTGCATGCTACCAACCGCACGTAAATTCTATGATCTGGAAAGCCTGTGGAGCAGCGCTCCCGCTGACTCTGTCGCTTAATAAGCCCAGATTGAAAAAAAGCGACCTGTAGCGGCACTGCTGTCCCATAGTT
>NZ_JPQO01000225.1 GCF_000773685.1 Acinetobacter sp. HR7
TACGGAATTAGGTCGCCCACTTACCCAAGTTACGCCTTAAATTTGGATCAATTAGGGGCGCTTTGCATTTCAAATCTTTGTGCAACAAAGCCCAGAAATATTGATCGTTTCATTTGCTTTAGCACTGTATTTAAAAAAATTATAAAAGCTATTATTTTTTATGGTATTCCTAAAACCAATCTGTCTAGGATTACTCATTGTCCCACTTTCACCAGAAGGTTGTTTAATTGCTGAATTTCCCGTAACACTAGAGAAGAATAAAGTACCATTACCTCGTATATCACTAGGTAAATGAAAAATTTTTCGGCTATTGGTAATAAAATGATATTTTAAATGATCATCACAATAATAGTTTTCATCTTTAACATTGTTTTCATTATATATATCATAAATTGTACCCAACCCTCTCCCACATCTTTGTTTATTTTGCAAAGTGAAAGGTAATTCATATTCAGCTTTCAAAAAAATAATACTTTCAGGATTACCATTGAAATAAAAATAATTATAAAAGTTATTAGTACTTATCTTGTATTTTCTTGTGCTGTTTAAATATGTAGGATTTAATAAACTACCACCTAATAACAGTTCGTTGGGAAGTTGTAGCTTTTTATTATCAGGAGTATTTATATTTTCTTTTGTACTACCCCCATTCCCATCACCTCCACCACCACAACTTGCAATAAAAAAACTGAATAATAAAGAAGCTATGATTATTTTTTTCATAAAAATTTAACCCATTAACATGATTATCTAATTAGTAATTAAAAAATAATAATATTAATTTGAAAATTAAAATGTCAATATTCATTCATCGTATGATAAAACGGATCTGATAAATCCTAGTAGTAATTAATTATAATACTTATAAGCCCTTCTCACGTTTAAATCTTGCCAGTTTGCGTTCCGCATCAAAATAGTCAAATTCAATCCGTTCCTGTTTGATTTTCAGTTCACGAATCCGGTGAATATAAGTCTCCCGATTTTCCTTACTCAGTTTTGGATCGAGCAAATAACCTTGATAACGTTCCAATTCATCAAATAGCTGATCTTTGGCTTTTTTCGCCTGATAATACTGTGCAGCCACATCATGATAAGGTTTCAGTTCAGCATGCTGCGCCACCGGGCAGATCTGATAAGAACCTGTGCCGTCTAAACTGGACTGAAAGATGACCTCAGGCTGACAATATTCAAAACGACCTTTGGTATAACCTGTGTCATAGAGTGCCTGATTCGGCTGAATATTGGCTTTGGCACAGGCTTTTTCATATTCTGCAAAGCGTTTCTGGCGTCCAGCGAATGCATCTCTCTGCCCCACATCCAGCCAGTCTGCTACCTGACATTCACTGACCGACATCACAGCACAGCCATTTAATCCAACACATGCAGCAGACAATAAAACTAGCAGCAAACGCATCCACCATCCCCAAATTCTGATTGATAATTCAATATTTAATTCAGTTAAGACTATATTGGATTTACACCAGTTCATCTAGAAGAAATCAGCGGATTCATCCTAGATTATTAGCTAGGCTTGGACTTGAGGATATTGATACTGAGGATCATATTCAAAGGCAGGATGTCGCCAAATCTCATGCATCGGGATTTTCACATCCAAAGCCAGTGGCAATTTTTTCGGATTAAATTCCATCTCGTTTAAATTACTGCCCCAAGCTATCAGATCAACATCCAGACTGATCTGATGCGAAGGACGAATACGTCCTGAATCTGATTCCATCTGTTTCAGCTGTACAATCACTTCATCTTCAGTCATGTTGGCTTTAAGCAGACAGGCAGAGTTCCAGTAATCTGCTCCAATCCCGTCACGACACGGAATGATATAGATGGGAGAAAACTGAACTTCGCCCCAAGTAGCAATACGTTGTTGTGCAGCTTGAAAATGTTGCTGAGGATGACAATTACTCGCCAGTGCTAATGCGAATATCGTTTCGGTGGCGTTCAAGACGAATCCCTACAGAATTGGCTTGCGCGATAATGGCAGGCTTACGAATTGTAATCTTAATCGATTCAATTGCTGCAAAGGTAGTAAAAAGTGCATTCAGTACCAATTTTGCCGCATGTTCAATCAATTCTGGTTGCGCCTGCTGAATGGTTTTCGCTGATATTTCACAAATTTCGGCATAATTCAGCGTATCTTCCAAGGCATCTGAATTTGAAGCTTGTTCGAGATCGGTCTGAATTTCCAGATCGAGCATTAAAGGTTGAATAATTTGACGTTCCCAGTCAAAACAGCCAATCACTGTCTCAACTTTCAAACCTTCAATGATAATTGCGTCCATTTTTCACTCAGGAGTATAGCAAGTATAAATAATCTCCCTAAATCTCTCTTTAATAAAGAGGGACTTATTCCCTTAGATGTTAATGATCAATAAGGAACTCCTCCCTTTTATAAAGGGAGGTTGGGAGGGATTTAAAAATTAATTCTTCAACAATAGATTTGGATCTATGGTCTGAATCATCTGCAAACGCTGATCCGCATAGATATCCGTGTATGGCGCTAACACACGCATGAAACGGTCGAAATACAGCATTTGCTTAAACAGCAAGGCAAAGTCACGCGGGAAGCGGATACCATGACGCTCACCTACTGCCACCATATCCATCATGATGTCATTCAAATCGCCTGGATTTGAGCTGAGCAATTCCTGAGGATCAGCCATAATCACACCACTAAACAGACGCTCAAGATCCGCTGCCAGTACTTTGGTATCAATCTCAACCGCAGTCATACCCATTTTCAGCATGTTTTCAGCCATCAAGGTGTAATTGGTATTTTGCAGTGCATCCATAAAAGCGATACATGCTGTCCATACTTCTGGCTTAAGCTGGCCCACGATTCCAAAATCAATAAAGCCAACACGGCCATCTTCCAGTAGCATCAAGTTCCCAGCATGCAAATCCGCATGAAAACTCTCACACATCATCAAACTGCCGAACCAGGTATTCATCGCGGTAATCAGTACCTGAGATGGGTCTTTCGCTACTTTTTTTACCACATCAAAATCAGTCAGTGACACACCATACAAACGCTGCATGGTCAGCACACGGCGGGTTGAATACTGGTGATAAACCTTCGGTGCAGTCGCTGCCCGGTTCTGGGTAATATTTAGGTAATTGACAAAGTCATCCAGATTCTTGGCTTCCTCGATAAAATCAACTTCACGCACCATACGTGTTTTGATTTCTTCCACGATATCTGCCAAAGATGCAAATTTAACTTTAGGCACTGCCTTTTCAAGCAGTTTGGTCGCCCAGTGCAATACATTCAGGTCGGTATAGAGAATGGTTTCTACACCCGGCTTTTGCACCTTGATCACCACATCTTCGCCAGACACCAGTCGTGCCGCATGGACTTGCGCGATTGAGGCAGAAGCTAATGGTTTTTCTTCAATAGAAGCAAAGATTTCATCCAGATTACGACCTTCAAACTCGGATGCCAGCACCTGCTGCACATAGCTAAATGGCAGGCTTGGTGTCTGATCCAGACAGCCTTGAAACTCCTCGACGAATTCACGAGGAAATAAAGATGGCGTAGAGGCAATAAATTGGCCGAGCTTGATATACGTCGAGCCTAAAGATTCAAAGGTTTCGCGCATCAGCTTGGCATTACTTGGTTTTTCTGTAGCGTATTTAATGCCTGCACGCGCCGCAATCACAGCCGTTTCACCGACCCGCTTCACGGAACGCAAACCGTCAAGGAAGATATTATTTTTCATAATGTCTAGGTAATTTCAAATTTTCTCGAGTTTAGCAAATATTCAGGCTTAACAGGATGATCTTGCCTGACAAATTGGACAATTCGCATCTTTTTCAAATTTAAGAATGCGTTGCTGCATGGTGCTACCCTCCCATAATAACAGCTTCTGGCGCAGCGGCATCTGGCCTAAACCTAAATATAACAAAGCGTGGTGTGCTTGCAGGCTGGCCATCACATTTGGTGTGGTTGCCAGTACACCGGAATCAGCACAGCGCATCGCGGTATCAGTTTGGTCTTCCTGCGGAAACAGGCAGTTATAACAGGCTGAATCGCCTTCAGACATAAATAGCTGCCCTTGCAAACCGATTGCAGAAGCACTGATTAACGGCACATCAAACTGTCGACAAGTTTGATTAACTAAATAACGAGTTTCAAACTGATCGCAACCATCTAGAACTAAATCCTGATGCTGAATTAAAGCTTGGGCATTATCTTTGGAAATCGCCTGATTATGATATTCCACGTGGATATGAGGATTGATTTGCTGTAATCGCTTGGCCAAGGTTTCTGCTTTATAAAAGCCGATATCTTGCGGGGTAAACGCCAACTGACGCTGTAGATTACTAATCTCAATGGTATCCGGATCAATCAGGGTAATTTTTCCTACTCCGGCTCGGGCTAATAATTCTGCTAGAACACAACCAATCCCGCCACAACCCACAATCAGGACATTGGAATATTTTAGTTTTTCCTGAGCTTCGATATCCCAGCCATTTAGGAGAATTTGGCGTGCATATAGATGCATTTCTGCATCGCTTAGTTCCAAATCCAACTCATTTTTATTTGCCACAAAAAAATCCTATTAAATTAAAAATTAAGTTTGGGAGAAAAAATAGGGGAAATTAATCAGATTTCAAAACCAATATAAAAATAATTAACCAGACAAAAACAAATGACTCTAGCAAATGTTGAATAACCTTCTCTTAGGGTAAACCATGCAAAGATATAAGGCATGAAGAAAATCCCTAAACCTAAAAGCAAAGTTACTTTTCGTTCTGGTTGAGAAGAAAAACTCTGTAGTGGAAGAGTTGGAAGCGTATTTTCAGAAATTTTTACACTTTTTGAAGAGGAATTTAGTTTATGCGTATAAGAAAGACCTGTACCTGGAACCCCTAAAGTTGACTGTACTCCACGTTTACCCGCACTAACTCGGGCACCTTTAGTACCCATTGATACACTACTGATCCCCTTTTGAGTCAAATTTAATCGGATGCCCGGAGCAATTTTTATACTCTTCCGGAAATTGAATCCCATATTTTCCCCTCAATGACTAGAAATTATATTTTTATTAATGCTTCTACTGCACTATCAATCAATGCATAAACCTCTTTCGGATCAATATTTTGTTTCATAAATAAAGAATCGATAAATGATTTATTGATACTCGCACCAAATAGCATATCGGCTAGGCCTTCACTTGATAGCTGAATACGGCGCTGATTTTCCGGAATACGCTGAATACAATCAATCAAATTATTCCGAGCAATAGAAATAGCCGCTTCATAAAATGTATTGGAAAGATCTTCCATTCCAAGTTGACCGACAATCACTAGACGGCATAACTTGATATGTCGATCTGAGAGCACATGATTAGCAATCCCATACAGGCATTCTTTCAGCTGCTGGACTGGATCATCACTCATATTCACCGAAACATCATCTGACCAGACATAAGAAGACGTTACCAAAGACTTAAACAGTTCCTGCTTATCGGCAAAATGCACATACAGAGTTTTCTTGGACATACCCGCAGCTTCAGCAATTTCCGACATGGTGACCTGCTCAAAGCCTTTTTCACCAAAGAGCTTTTCTGCCGCATTTAATATTTCCTTACGACGTACCTCTGCTGTCATCACCACTGGTCGACCCACTTTTGTCATAGTCACCACTCTTAGCTAAAGAATATTTTTAATTTGATTAGGTGCCATTTTCTTAAATAGCTTTGACTGAATTATGACAGTAACCACCAATCCTGCAATGCATTTGGTTATTGAATCCCTGCAGATGATCAACCTCTTTAAATCCGCATGTATATTCATTAGCAAATAACACCCAGTTTTTATTCAATACACTATATAAAAACAGTTGACCTTATTACGAATGCAATCCCAATAACCAAGTTGAGAAATTTTATAAAAATGTAATTACATTGTTATTTCATTAACAACACTTAAATGTAAATTATTTATCTATTCGTACTTTCATTTTTGTAATCATCATTCAGCTATATATTCTAAAACTTTCACTCAATTCCAGTCATATATTTATTTTATTCCAACAACGATTTTCAATTCCCAAATGATTTTTACCAGCATGTAATCACAACGCTATTGTTCACGTTTTCTGTAGTAACTCCCTGCTCTTGCGTATGGATCTGTATAGGTTCAGTGAGACTGTCAGCATGCCTTTCCAATTATGTTTAAGCTGCTATCACGATCCAGCTTTAACTTTAAATAAAATTGGAGATTACTCATGGCAGAACAACATGCTGAACATAATCAACGTGAAAAATTATGGGAACTCATCAAAGACGTACGCTTTACCATGATTAGCCATCAGACTGACGAACAGGAAATTCATTCCCAGCCGATGACTATGCTGAATTCAGAACAACTGAACGAACGTCAAAATCTGTATTTCATCATGAAAGATACCAATGACATTGTAAAAGCAATCAATGCTGGTCGTACGCATTTAGGCCTATCTTTTGCAAAACCGTCGAATGATACTTATATATCAATTAGTGCACATGGTGAAATCAGTACTGATCGCGCTTTAATAGATAAATTGTGGAATCCTTGGGCAGAAAACTGGTTTCAGGGCAAAGATGATCCAAGTATACGTGTACTCATCGCGCGTGCTGTCAGTGCCGAATACTGGGATGTGAAAGATAATAAAGTTACGCACCTGTTCAAAGTCTTAAAAGGCAATGTGACAGGCAAACCTCAAGAGCCAGATACAGAACATGAAAAACTAAACTTATAAAAGAATCTGTATGTGGAATATATTAAGCCTCTTCAATAAGAGGCTTAAGTTTTGGAAAATTCAAATAGGTAGATGTGTTGAATGATAACCAAAAGTTCTTTCTTAACTCTAAAATTAAATTATTAATTCAATCATTTATATAAGTAGCACTGAACAGATATGAAAGAAAAGCTCTGAGAGCTTAGGCTATTTTGCTGCCATACGAATTGCACCATCCAGACGGATCACTTCCCCATTCAGATAAGTATTTTCCAGAATATGCCCAACCAGTTTGGCATATTCAGTCGGCTTAGCTAAACGAGGTGGGAACGGCACCATTTGTCCTAATGAATCCTGCACATTTTGTGGCAAGCCTTTCAGCATTGGTGTTTCCATAATACCCGGAGCAATGGTCATCACGCGAATCGCATTTTTAGACAGCTCACGTGCTAATGGCAGAGTCATCGCAACCACCGCACCTTTGGAAGCAGAATACGCTGTCTGCCCGATCTGACCTTCAAAAGCAGCAACCGATGCTGTATTGATAATCACACCGCGTTCCTCTTCATCTTCTTTTAATTCATATTTCGCCATCAGCTCAGCAGCAAAACGCAGCATGTTAAAAGTACCAGTGACATTAATATTTAGCACGCGTTGGAACATCGCCAGATCATGTAATCCGTCACGACCTAGAATTTTCGCCGACGGCGCAATCCCGGCACAGTTAATCAGACCATTGAGCTGACCATGACTTTGTTCCAGATTCTTAAAAAAGGCTGCAGCAGCGCTTTCATCAGTCACATCCAGTTGCTGAAATTGCGCATTTTCACCTAGTTCCTGAGCTAGGCTTTGCCCCAATTCCCGGTTCATATCCATCATGACCACACGGGCATCATGTTCAACTAGATAACGTGCGGTTGCTGCACCCAATCCAGAAGCCCCACCCGTGACCACAAATACTTTTTGTTTAATTTCCATTTTCGATCCTAGTCTTTTTCGTTTTCCTAAGACTAATCTTTGCCCAAAATCGAAGCAAATCGAACTATGAACACAACAGTTTATTTATTGTTTATTCATTCATTTTAAGACCAAAAAACGATTAATATTTTTAAATATTAGTTAAGAGATTAATTTTCAAAAACATCTCGTTTTCAAGTTTTATCACTAAAAAAAATGAAACTCTAGGGTCATCCTATACCCTTTGTATTTAGAGTTAATTTAGATTATTTTTCACGCAATATGACTTAGGTCGTAAGTGCTTTCTCTCCCGCTTAAGGTGTTCTTATGTTAAAGATGACTGATGTTCTTGGCCAAAATCTGGTTCAAAACTTCTCTAATGCTTTATCTCATTCAGCTGACCTGCTTTCTGAACAGTTAAGCAAAGAGATTCTGAATGCTTCTGATGCTGCGCTCAAAGATGCAGTGGTGGCATTTTTAAACTGCATTGATATCAATGAAGCTGCGGCTGCACTGGAAATCGCACCGGAACGTATTGAAAGCCTAAAACAAGGGATTGCACTGAAAGGCGAGCAACTGATCGCAGACACATTGAAAATTGTGACTTTGGGTCTGGCGATGGAAACCAATGCACTGGATCAGATCGAAGTATCTGACTGTCTGCAAGACTATCCAATGTAAAAATATCTAAACAAAAAAGCGGTCTTGAGGGCCGCTTTTTTATTGTTGTTTTTGATCGATCCCACTTTTTATTTCAGAATCACTGCTTATCAAGCCCAACGATATAGATGTGGTATTTTTAGCTAAACTCAACCCAAATCTGCTCAACTAAAATAATTTATTTAAATATAAACACTTAAATAAAAAACAGCTCTTCATATTTTATTTCTCGATTTAATTATCTGATTTTCTTTTTTGTCTGTTTATTCATTTACCGCTATTTATGTCGAAAATTTCCTCCTTATATTAGAGTTCCCCATGTATAAATCATTATCAACAACGAAATTAGGCTTAATTGCAATTTCCATTTCCCTGGTGAGTGGCTTAGCTGCGGCAGCAATTCCAAATGAACTAAAACTCGATTACGCTTACTATGCCCCGACCAGTCTGGTAGTTAAAGAATAAAAACTCCTGGAAAAAGCTCTACCAAACACCAAAGTGAAATGGGTATTTAGTCAAGGCAGCAACCGTTCCCTAGAATATCTAAATAGTGGCAGCACCGATTTTGCTTCAACTGCAGGCCTAGCTGCAGTCCTCAGTCGCGCTAACGGCAGCCCAATCAAAACCGTATATATCCAAAGCCAACCTGAATGGACAGCACTATTAGTCAATAAAGATTCCAATATCAAATCATTAAAAGACCTAAAAGGGAAAAAGATCGCAGCCACCAAAGGTACGGATCCATTTCTGTTTACCCTACAAGCGTTGGATACAGTTGGTCTGAATAAACGTGATGTGCAGCTGGTTCATCTGCAACATCCAGATGGCAAAACTGCTTTGGAACGTAAACAAGTGGATGCTTGGGCAGGTCTGGATCCACTCATGGCCTCTGCTCAGGTACAGTCTGGTGCCAAACTGCTGTATCGCAATGTTGGTTTTAACTCGTATAGCGTACTCAGTGTCAAAGATAGCTTTGCTAAACAAAGTCCAGAAGCCATTGAAGCCGTGATTAAAGCCTATGAACAAGCACGTAAATGGGCTAAAGCCAATCCGGACAAACTGGCAGCCTTATTGGCTCGCGAATCCAAACTACCGCTAAATGTTGCCAAGTTACAACTGAGCCGTACCAATCTAGATCAGAATATCCCAACCGCAAAACACATTGGTGCCCTGCAAAAAGCCGGATCAATCCTGACTGAAGAAGAACTGGTACGTAAAGGTACCAATGTGAATCAGGTCATCAACCAGCTGTTTGATGCCAGATATGCGCAAAAGGTTGTGAATAAGTAATGTCTGTTCCAAATACCATTTCAGAACAACTGGCAAAGCAAGATCAGCCCAAGTCAACTCTCTTTCCACGTAGTATTAGCCTGCTCAAGGGAATCACCATCCCGGTGATTCTCCTGCTCCTTTGTGAAATACTGGTTCGTAACGGCGTGATCGAACCGTATTTACTCCCTGCACCGAGCAGCTTATGGCAATCCCTGATGGAACTGGCTGAAGGTGATCTTCAGCAACACCTCTGGGCCAGTACCTGGCGCGTGTTTGTCGGCTTTGCGATTGGTAGTGGTCTGGGTTTGATATTCGCGATTCTAGTTGGTCTGAACCACCATGCCGAAGAGTTTCTAGAGCCGACTTTTTCTGCCATTAAATCCATTCCCAGTCTGGCCTGGATTCCACTATTGTTACTTTGGTTAGGGATTGACGAAGCATCTAAAATCACCCTGATTGCGATTGGTGCTTTCTTCCCCACTTATACCAATACCGTAGCTGCCATCCAGGGTGTGGACCGCAAGCTAATCGAAGTCGCAAAAGTCTATCGTTTGAAATACTGGCAACAGATTCAGCAAATTGTGCTCCCTGCAGCTTCACCGGGCATTTTGACGGGTCTAAGAAACAGCCTGAGCCTGTCTTGGATGTTTATGATTGCGGCTGAGCTAATTGCTGCCACTCAAGGAATCGGCTATTTGCTCAGTGATGGTCGTGAAACTTCCCGTCCGGATATCGTCATTATTGCCATTATTCTACTGGCAGTACTCGGCAAAATTACTGACAGTATTATGAAACTGTTAGAAATCCGCCTACTCCGTTGGCGTGATGTGATCAAAAAATCCTAATCGTAAAAAAGCGACCTCAAGTGGTCGCTTTTTTATTCAGCCAATCAGGAACATTAATGTGGCCATTGCCCCAAAGTTACCCGGTCATTACCACCATAATCTCTGACGGTACGTACCTGTTTATAGCCCGCTTGGATAAATAAATGGCGTACAGCTTCGCCTTGGTCATAACCATGTTCCAATACCACCCAACCATTGACTGTCAGATGTTTTTTGGCTTGCAGAATAATCTGTTCTAAATCTGCTAAACCATTTTTTTCCGCCACCAATGCACGCACCGGCTCAGTTGCCAGATCTCGCATGTGCTCATCATCCGCATCGATATACGGCGGATTGGAAATGATCACATCAAAAAACTGACGACCAAAGGGTTTCAACCATGAACCGAGTACAAACTTTACCTGATCCAGGCCATGTTGTTCAGCATTAAATTTGGCCACTTCCAGCGTTGGCTCGTAAATATCCGAAGCAGTGACTGACCAATTGGGACGTTCCGATGCCAGTGATAAAGCAATCGCACCAGTACCGGTACCCAAATCGACGATTCTGGCATCTTCCGGCAAGTCCAGTTTCAGCACGGTTTCCACCAACACTTCAGTATCTGGGCGTGGTACCAAAGTGTCTTTGGTGACTTTGATATCTAAAGTCCAGAATGGTTGTGAACCGGTCACATAAGCCAATGGTTCACCCGCCTGAATCCGGGCCAGACCATCAACATAGGCTTGTTCCTGTTCTGGAGTTAGCTCCCGGTCTTTTTTCATCATCAAATCAAAAGCATCGATCTTGGTGATGTGTTCCAACAACCAGGCATTTTCCTGACGCTCGTAGCTTTCAGGTTCGCCTCGCAATGCGAGGGCTTGTCCAATATTCATTAGCCACCATTCTGCTGTGCAAGTAAAGCCAACTGATCGGCTTGATATTCACGATGCAGACTATCCAGCAGCTCAGTCAGATCACCTTCCATAATCGCATCCAGCTTATATAAAGTCAGGTTGATACGGTGATCCGTCATACGGCCTTGCGGATAATTATAGGTACGGATACGTTCAGAACGATCACCTGAACCCACCAGGTCACGACGCATCTCTGAGGTAGCTGCATCCGCTGCTGCACGTTTGGCATTTTCCAGACGAGAAACAAGCAGCGCCATCGCTTTAGCCTTGTTCTTATGCTGAGAACGCTCATCCTGACATTCCACTACGGTACCTGTTGGAAGGTGAGTAATACGCACCGCAGAGTCTGTTTTGTTAATGTGCTGACCACCGGCACCGGATGCACGGTAGGTATCAATACGTAGATCAGCCGGATTAATATCCACCGAAGTATCCACATCCACTTCTGGCAGGATTGCTACAGTACATGCCGAGGTATGCACACGGCCTTGGGATTCTGTCGCAGGCACACGCTGTACACGATGCGCGCCACTTTCAAATTTCAGGCGACCATAAACGCCTTCGCCATTCACTAGGCAGATGACTTCTTTATAGCCACCGTGCTCACCTTCATTTTCAGACAGGATTTCGATACGCCAGCCTTGTGATTCTGCATATTTGCTATACATACGGAACAAATCACCCGAGAAGATCGCTGCTTCGTCACCGCCAGTACCGGCACGGATTTCCAGATAAGCTGAATTGGCATCATTCGGATCTTTCGGAATCATCAGGATGTTCAAATCAGCTTCAAGCTGTTCAATCAGGGCTTTATTTTCCTTGATCTCTTCCTGTGCCATTTCCTTAAAGTCAGGATCAGACAGCATTGCCTGTGCAGTTTCGATGTCTTCTTCTGCCTGCTTGTATTTGCTCCAGACTTCGGTAATTTCAGTCAGGTCATTGTGTTCGCGAGATAACTGACGAAAACGTTTGTTATCAGAAATGACTTCTGCATCTGCCAGTAAGGCATTCAGTTCTTCGTGTCGGTCGGAGAGTTGGTCTAATCGTAAACGTAACGATTCTTTCATTTTTAAAAGTTTCTCAAACAAAGGCTGTGTCTAAATAAAGGGCTTAGCACAGCGAATTCAAAAATTGCGCCTAGTTTAACGATTCTCAGCCCTAAAGAACATCTTTATTGATGGAGAGCTGCCTCTCTCTTAACTATGGCTAGAAAATGTGCAAATACTTCATTTCTCGGCATAATTGCTGCTTTTTCCAGCGTTTCAATCCTTATTCTTTACTTATTTTACAAAGTCGCAAATAAAGCAGGCAAATATGGAGATTTTTCTTCACATTGTAATGACAATATTTTGTTACCTTTTCCAGCATCAAAACACAACACAATCCGACCACGGATACGGAGTTCTAACATGAAACTGAAAGCAGTTTTATTAAGTACCGCTTTGGCTGCTGGCTCAATGATGACTATTAACGCACATGCAGACAGTACAGCGCGTGTAGCAGCAGCAAGTGCTTTAGGTAGTGTTGCAGGTACTGCATTGGGTAAAAATATGGGTGGTAATACCGGTGCAACCATTGGTGCAGCCTTAGGTGGCGCTGGTGGTGCTGCCGTAGCAAGTAACAAGAAAAACCGTACTGCTTCTGCTATCGGTGGTGCATTAGGTGGTGGTACAGGCTACACCGTAGGTAAAAACATGGGTGGCACCAGCGGTGGTTACATCGGTTCTGCTCTAGGTGCAGCAGGTGGTGCAGCACTAGGTAATAAAATCTCTAAAGATAAAGCTGCTGAAAAACGCTCAAAACACTGGAGACGTCACCGTTAATAGTCAACGGTTCTCTGCGAAATCGCAATATTACATTTGACTTTAAAAGCACCTTCGGGTGCTTTTTTAATTCTTTCTAAATAGTTCCAACTGGCTGTAATGCATGAAATTTATAGCTTCAGGATTATGAATAAATTAAGGAGAAAAAAATCACAATTCATCTACAGACTCTTCATGCTGTTTGACTGTTGCTCCCGTAAATTGAACTCATCGACAAATACAGCTAGAAATGAAAAGGTGTACTCATGAACTATAAATCTCTAATGATCGCAGTTGTTGCCACTTCAGCCATGGGTATGACTGCTGCAAATGCGGGTAATACAACCAACACAGCTTTGGCTTCTGCCCTCGGTGGTGTCGTAGGTGGTGTGGTTGGTAACAAAATTGGTGGTACCACTGGTGCAACCATCGGTTCAGCAATCGGTGGTGGTGCAGGTGCCGCAGTATCTGCAAACAAACGTGACCGTAATGGCGCCATTATCGGTGGTGCTCTAGGTGGTGGTGCAGGTTATGCCGTAGGTAAAAACATGGCAGGTACCAATGGTGGTGTGATCGGTGCAGCACTGGGTTCTGCAGGTGGTTCTGCTTTAGGTAAAAAAGTCAGCGAAGACCGCCGTTATGATGACCGCTATGACCGTCGTTACAACTCATCTCGTAACTACCGTACTAAAGGTTACAGCTACAACAACCGTGGCTACCGTCGTTAATAGTTAAAATAATGTAGTCTCTTTTATAACTCTTCCCTCTTTTTAAGCATCTTCGGATGCTTATTTTTTTGCCTGCGTTTTTATCTTTGCTTTTGCTTACACTTATATCGTTTTTTTTCGATATACAAATCTGACTGATTGTCGTATCCTCAATTCAATGACTTGTTACTTGGATTACGCATGACGACTCTTGCTGACACTAAATTTGCTATTCTGGACCTGGTTCCAGTACGTGAAAATAAAAGCATTCAATCTTCATTGCACCATGCATTAGATTTGGCGCGCCATGCCGAAAAATTAGGTTATGACCGCCTATGGTTGGCTGAACACCACAATATGTCAGGTATCGCTAGCTCAGCAACAGCAGTACTGCTCGGTTATCTGCTGGCCAATACTACAACTTTACGTGTGGGTTCCGGCGGTATCATGCTACCTAACCATGCCCCCTTGGTTGTGGCTGAACAGTTCGGGACCCTGGCAACACTCTATCCAAATCGTGTTGAACTTGGTCTGGGCCGTGCCCCAGGAACAGATCAGCTGACTATGCGTGCACTGCGTCGTGGTCGTCAAGAAACTGAAGACCAATTCCCACAGGATGTATTAGAGATCCTGCAATATTTTAAAGATCCGGAACCTGACCAACGAATTATTGCGACGCCAGGTCACAGTACTCATGTACCAGTCTGGCTGTTAGGTTCTAGCCTGTTTAGTGCCCAGCTTGCAGCGAAACTCGGTCTGCCTTATTCCTTTGCTTCTCACTTTGCCCCTCGTATGTTGGGACAAGCAATTCAGCTGTATCGTGAAAACTTCGCGCCTTCGGAATATCTGGATAAACCTTATGTGTCTATGGGTGTTCCTACCGTCGTTGCTGAAACCGATGAAGAAGCGCAGTATTTAGCAACCTCTCCTTATCAGCGCATTATTGCAATGTTCCGGAACCAGCGTGGCAAGTTAAGACCACCGATCGATAATATTGAGGAGATATGGTCGCCTGCGGAGAAAATGTCAGTGCAGCAGTTTTATGGCATGGCACAGATCGGTTCCAAAGCCACGGTTAAAGCTGGCCTGGAACAACTACTAGAAAAATATGAGATCGATGAGTTTATCTTTACCTGTGATATTTATGATACCGAAAAGCGTTTACGGAACTTTGAGCTGTTGATGCAGATTAAACAAGGTCTTTAAGTACTTATATAAAAGTATAAAAATCAAAAACCGCTGCCTGTCAGCGGTTCTTTTAACATGAATGACGACAGAGAGCTTAAATATCATATTGAGAGCAAAAGTTGGAGATTAACTACTCAGAATAGCTTTAACGCAGTATTAGGGATGACTTGTTATTCTATTAAAGTTGCTTTACGCCCCTGCCGAGATTGTTTATACCTGTGTCATCAGAATAAAAATTAAGCAATAACAGGAAAACATCATGGGCGCTAAGCAGGATGCAAATGTTGGCATTTTTGAAAATCAACCGGAACATTTTACCCATTTCACCGGACAACGCATCGATTCTGCTGAACTAAAGGATGCTAATTTTCACCATTTACGCGTTGCCGTAGTCGGACTAAATCAGGCTGCAGTAAGCCATCTGGATCAGATTTGCCAGCAGGCCAGTTCCGTCAAAGTATTCCAGATCGAACCAAAATTCGTCATCCCAAGTACTAGCCGCAGCCTGCAACGCCTGCTCAATCACCCCTTGATCAGTAAAAACCGCAATCTGGTCAGTAGCCGAATAAAAGGTTTACTTTCATTACGCTTCCTGGAACATCAGGTCAAAAACCCTTGGTTGCGTCGCCAACTCATGCCTAATCTGGCAGCTTCAAACCGCACCTACTTAAAGTCAGATAATTTTTATACTGCCCTGCAACGGGAAAACTGCGAACTGGTTACCTGGCCGATTCTGAAAATTTCTGAACATTCGATCCATTGTGTAAATGGCGATAAGCATGAAATTGATGTGATTATTCAGACTTACTAAGCGAATTCTTTTTATTTTTTTTAGATATATATTTCAAAAAAAATGCTAAACAGGCATATAAAACAATTTTGTTAAGTTTATTTTTTAGTCTATCTTAGCATTCAACCACGTTTATATTTTTTCTACATGGTATTTCGTAGCGAAATAATGTAATTAGCTTTTAATAATGAAATGATAGAAATTTTCTATCATTTATTTAAAAAATGGATGTCTGCAGTTTAAAAATGGAGCCAAAAACTGGCTTTGACCCCATTCTCAGGTCTTAGCCAATACGACGTTTTAAACCGGTCATTTGCAGGATACGTGTCGAAATTTCTTCAATCGACATCTCAGTGACATTCAGGTATTTAATCCCTTCTGAAATATAGATTCCCTCAATTGCACGCAGCTCCATCTGACACTGATTGAAGCTGGCATAACGGCTATTTGCCTTACGCTCGGTGCGAATCGCAACCAGTCGATCTGCTTCAATCATCAGGCCGAAAAGCTTGTGTTTATGCGGTCTCAGCACAGCTGGCAGACGGTTATCATCTAGGTCTTCTTCGGTTAGCGGATAGTTCGCAACACGGATTCCAAACTGCAATGACAGGTAGATCGAAGTTGGAGTTTTACCCGAACGTGATACCCCGATCAGGATCAAATCAGCCTTGTCATAATGGCGGGTACGCGCACCATCATCGTTGTCCAGCGCAAAATGTACCGCATCAATACGTGCTTTATAGGATTCAGAGTTAGTGACTGCGTGAGTCTGGCCAACCAATGTCGTTGGTGCAGTCCCTAACTCTTCTGATAATTTACTAATAAGCCCTTCAAATACATCAAGATTTACTGCATTTGCAGTATTAATAATATCTCGTACATAGGGGTCAACCAGGGTATCAAATACCAGCGGCTTCTGCCCATCCAGTTCAGCACGCTCATTGATCTCGGCTACGACGTTGGTCGCAGCTTCTTCGGTGCTTATATACGGAATGATATGTATATCAAAATCGACATGAGGAAACTGTGCCAAAAGTGAGTGCCCCAAGGTTTCTGCGGTGATTGCTGTACCGTCAGAAATGAAGAAAACACTGCGCTTTATCTGTTTACCTTCCGACATTAAAATTCTCCTCAAATATTTGTCATCACACGGTATAATCTTTATAGTAAACCGATCTTACATGACTGTCGCTTAGTAAAATCATTAACCTATGATTTGCTATACTCTCATGCCTAGATAGTGATTAATACTGCAAAAGTGGAGTAACAACTTTGGAAGCGCGCGTAATTGGTCTAGAAAAATTAGGGAAGCACGACGTCGAGCTAGTTGGTGGGAAAAACTCATCGCTCGGTGAAATGATCAGCCATTTATCAAATGCTGGTGTGTCTGTACCTGGTGGCTTTGCAACAACAGCTGGTGCATATCGTGAATTCCTCGAGCAAAGCGGCCTAAACGCTAAAATCAATGCAGAGCTTGCTAAACTAGATGTTGATGATGTCAACGCTCTTGCTGAAACTGGTGCAAAAATCCGTCAATGGATCGTAGACACTCCACTTACTCCTGCACTAGAACAAGAAATCCGTGCAGCATTTGCGGAACTATCTAACGGCAACCCAGACATCGCTGTTGCTGTCCGTTCATCTGCAACTGCAGAAGACTTACCAGATGCTTCTTTCGCTGGTCAGCAAGAAACATTCCTGAACATCCGTGGTATCGACAATGTTCTGATCGCGATCAAAGAAGTGTTCGCATCTCTATATAACGACCGCGCGATTTCTTACCGTGTACACCAAAACTTTGCACATGACATCGTTGCGCTTTCTGCTGGCGTACAACGCATGGTTCGCTCAGAAACTGGTGCTGCTGGTGTAATGTTCACGCTAGACACAGAATCTGGTTTCCGTGATGCAGTTTTCATCACTGCTTCTTACGGTCTGGGTGAAATGGTTGTACAGGGCGCAGTAAACCCTGATGAATTCTATATCTCTAAACCGCTTCTAAACGCAGGTAAACACGCGATCCTTCGTCGTAACCTGGGTTCTAAACACCAAAAAATGATTTACGGTGAAGAAGCTGCTGCGGGTAAATCAGTTGTAGTTGTAGACGTTGAAAAAGCTGATCGTCAACAGTTCGCTCTGACTGATGCAGAATTGCACGAACTGGCTAAACAAGCACTGATCATCGAAAAACACTACGGTGCGCCAATGGACATCGAGTGGGCTAAAGACGGTGACGACGGCAAACTGTACATCGTTCAGGCACGTCCTGAAACTGTGAAGAGTCGTGAAAATGTTGGCACAATGGAACGTTACCTGCTGAAACAAAAAGGTAATGTGATCTGTGAAGGTCGTTCAATCGGTCAACGTATCGGTTCTGGTAAAGTCCGTATCGTAACTTCGATCAAAGAAATGGACAAAGTACAAGACGGTGACGTACTGGTATCAGACATGACTGACCCAGACTGGGAGCCAGTGATGAAACGTGCTGCTGCGATCGTTACTAACCGTGGTGGTCGTACTTGTCACGCTGCGATCATTGCACGTGAACTTGGTGTTCCAGCAATCGTAGGTTGTGGTAACGCAACTGAAGTTCTGACAGATGGTCAAGACGTAACTGTTTCTTGTGCTGAAGGTGATACTGGTTTCATCTACGAAGGTGCTTTAGATTTCGAAGTTCAAACCAACTCTATCGAGTCTATGCCTGAACTTCCATTCAAAGTGATGATGAACGTCGGCAACCCTGACCGCGCATTCTCATTCGCACAAATTCCGAACGCAGGTATCGGTCTGGCTCGTCTTGAGTTCATCATTAACCGTATGATCGGTGTTCACCCTAAAGCATTGCTGAACATTGACAGCCTGCCACGTGAAACTCGTGCTGCCGTACTTGCACGTACTGCGGGTTATGCAACGCCTATCGACTTCTACGTAGAAAAACTGGTTGAAGGTATTTCTACCCTTGCTGCTGCGTTCGCTGACAAACCAGTGATCGTGCGTATGTCTGACTTCAAGTCAAACGAATATGCAAACCTGATCGGCGGTAAACTGTACGAACCAGAAGAAGAAAATCCAATGCTGGGCTTCCGTGGTGCGAGCCGTTATGTATCTGACAACTTCCGTGACTGCTTCGAACTTGAATGCCGTGCACTGAAAAAAGTTCGTGACGAAATGGGTCTGACTAACATCCAGATCATGATTCCATTCGTACGTACAGTTTCAGAAGCGAAACGTGTCATTGAACTGCTAGCTGCAAATGGTCTAAAACGTGGCGAAAACGGTCTGAAAGTAATCATGATGTGTGAATTGCCAACTAACGCCCTGTTAGCTGACCAATTCCTTGAACACTTCGACGGCTTCTCTATCGGTTCTAATGACTTGACTCAGTTAACCCTTGGTCTTGACCGTGACTCTGGTATCGTTTCTCACCTGTTCGACGAACGTGATGCTGCTGTGAAAGTTCTGCTTTCTATGGCAATCCAGGCTTGTCGTAAAGCAGGTAAATATGTAGGTATCTGTGGCCAAGGTCCTTCTGACCACCCAGACCTTGCAAAATGGTTAATGGAACAAGGTATCGAATCTGTGTCTCTGAACCCAGACTCAGTACTGGATACTTGGTTCTTCCTTGCTGATCAAGAAGCAAAATAAGCTGAATCTTCAGTGAAGAAAAAGGCCCTCATTTTGAGGGTCTTTTTTGTTTGAGCAATCAAATAAGCTCCAGTTTTGCGCTGACTAAAATGCCTACCCAAACAGCACTACAACTACAAAAATCCAATATGCAATTACATTAAAATTACAGTATTTCAGCCATATAATTCATAGTTCAAATTACAATGAAAACGCAAGACTTTTATCTCGTAAAAGATCAACTGAATAGCATTTAATTTGCGTGAATCTTCGTGAATCTTCGTGAATCTTATTGTAGTTCACATAGTAATATTCAGTTTATCTTTGTGTTTAGCTTAAGATTTTGTTTGTGTTATCGCGATAATTCAATAAAATCATAGCTAAACTTATTTTTAACCTATTACATTTTTGAGATTCGGTCGAATATGCAGATTTACCTGGCACGTAATAATCAACAAGCAGGTCCATACACCCTTGAACAGCTGAATCAGATGCTGGCAAACCAGCAGGTTTTACTGACTGATTTGGCATGGCACCAGGGCATGACAGAATGGAAAGCTTTGGGTGAACTCACGCAGGGTAAATTCTTGTATGAGCCTGCAGGCTATGTTCCACCTGCGCCAGCACCTGAACAAAATATCTCTCAGCAGCCCACAGCGCAGTCGCAAGCCTATGCTCAACCTACTGCAAAGGCAGATACTGCTGAACTGGCAAGCATCCCTGCTCGTTTCCTGGCAAAAATTATTGATGTGCTGCTGTGGATTCCATCGACTTTCATTCTGACCGCTTTCTTCAATCCTGAAGAACAGGAACGTTTTGCTGCCCTGAATGAGCAGATCATGACTGAAGCCATGAGTGGCAACCCGAACCAGAATCTGGTGATGGAAATCCAGTCGCAAATGTTTGCCATGTTTTCTACCACTGCATGGACAGCAGCCGGTTTATACCTACTGATCATGCTGGTCATTCAAGGTTTCCTGATTGCAAAATCTGGTCAAAGTATTGGCAAAAAACTGACTAAAATTAAGATTGTAGATGCAGAAACTGGCGAAAAAGCAAGCTTAATGCGTGCTTTTACCTTACGTAGCATCGTGTTCATTTTACCGACAGTTTATTTCTTTCCATTGTTTACTGTTATCGACGGAATCTTTGGATTGGGCAAAAAACGTCAAACTTTGCACGATAAACTGGCAAAAACCAAAGTCATCAAGCAATAAAATATTAAATATAAAAAAGGGATGTACCTCATCCCTTTTGCCGCATAACTTTGAAATTAAAATAAAATTCTTATAATTTTTCTCTAATCCCGACTGACAAAATCGGTTTTTATTACAGTCATTTAAAGCACCTTTATATATAGCTTAGTTTGTCTTATTCAGGCATAATGCCCTACAACGTAGCGGTGTCTCATGATTAAGAAGATTTTTTAGAAAATTATCTTTTTAATCATGCGACACTTTAATCGCTATCCCATATTTAATATAGGGAATGGGACTCTTCACCGAGGTTGTAAAATGAGACAAACAATTTTAGCTGTATTGTCTTTATCTGCGATGTCCGCGCTCCTAACCGGGTGTGGTGGTGATTTAGTACTTCTGAACTCTAAAGGTCCAGTTGCTGAAGGCCAAAGTAACCTGATGGTAACTGCGATTTACTTAATGCTATTGGTGGTGATTCCATCAGCACTGATGGCATTATGGTTCGGTTGGAAATATCGTGCATCGAATAAAGACGCAGACTATAAACCTACATGGGCACACTCTACTGCGATTGAAATCGTGGTTTGGGGTATTCCTGTCATTATTATTGGTATTCTTGCGTACTTAACATGGTGGGGTTCCCACAAGTATGATCCTTACCGTCCGCTTGAATCTGATAGAGCACCTTTGACAGTTCAGGTTATTGCTGAACAGTTCAAATGGATCTTTATCTATCCTGAGCAGAATATTGCTACGGTCAACGAAATCCGCTTCCCAGAGAAAACTCCGGTTAGCCTTCGTCTCACCTCTAACTTTACGATGAACTCTTTCTTCATCCCAGCGTTAAGTGGTCAGATCTATGCAATGGCAGGTATGCAAACTCACCTGAACCTGATGGCAGATGAAACTAGCCCGGCTGAAGGTTACCGTGGTTTCTCTTCTAACTATTCTGGTTATGGCTTCTCACAAATGCGCTTCCGCGCTCACGCTGTGACTGATGCTCAGTTTGCTGAATGGGTTTCTGCTGTTCAAGCAGGTAATGGTACTTCTATTAATCCTGAAGCAATCCAGAAAACTGTTTTAGACCAGGCTGAATTCAAATCACTTCGTGATGGCAACCGTGGTAAACATCAGATCGAAGCACTGATCGCGAAAGCAAAAACTCCTGAAGAGAAGGCTGCTGCTGAAGCTACGAAGCCTTACCCAACTAAGCCACATCCAGTGACTTATTACTCTTCTGTAGAGAAAGGCTTGTTTGAATCTGTGATCAATCACTACATGAGCAACTACCACGGTGCTGACCACTCAGCTACTGCTGAGCACGGTGTTGCACACGAGGAAGCTGCTGCTTCTGAAGCACATGTAGCTGGTTCACATGCGACTGCTTCTCAAGGGGAATAAGACATGAACTTATTAGGTAAGTTAGGTCCAGATGCAATCCCATACGATCCGATCGTATTGGTGACAGTTGCTATGATGATCTTGGGCGGTCTTGCACTTGTTGCGGGTATCACCTATTTCAAAAAATGGGGCTACTTGTGGAACGAATGGTTCACATCTGTAGACCATAAAAAAATCGGTATCATGTATATCATCGTGTCGATTGTCATGCTGGTGCGTGGTTTCGCCGATGCGATCATGATGCGTCTTCAACAGTTCCTTGCAAAAGGTGGTGGTGAAGGTTACCTACACCCTGAACACTATGACCAGATCTTTACTGCGCACGGCGTGATCATGATCTTCTTCGTGGCGATGGGTCTTGTTGTAGGTCTGATGAACATCTCTGTACCGCTACAAATCGGTGCACGTGACGTTGCATTCCCATTATTGAACTCTCTGAGCTTCTGGCTGTTCGCTGGTGCTGCGGGTCTGATGATGGCTTCCCTGGCGCTTGGTGAGTTCGCTGCAACAGGTTGGATGGCATACCCTCCTCTGTCTGGTATCGAATATTCTCCTGGTGTTGGTGTTGACTACTATATCTGGGCACTTCAGGTTTCCGGTCTGGGTACGCTTCTTACGGGTGTTAACTTCTTCGTTACCATCATCAAAATGCGTGCGCCTGGCATGAAACTGATGGATATGCCGATTTTCACTTGGACTTCTTTAGTTACTGTAGTGTTAATCGTAGCAACATTCCCAGTGTTGACTGCAACTATTGCAATGCTGTCACTTGACCGTTACTTCGGTTTCCATTTCTTCACAAATGACTTGGGTGGTAGCCCAATGTTGTACGTGAACTTGATTTGGACATGGGGTCACCCAGAAGTTTACATCTTGGTACTACCTGCATTTGGTATTTACTCAGAAGTGACTGCCGTATTTGCTCGTAAAGCGCTGTTCGGCTACAAATCTATGGTGTACGCAACTGTAGCAATTGGTGTTCTGTCACTGGTTGTTTGGGTTCACCACTTCTTTACAATGGGTGCTGGTGCCAACGTTAACGCGTTCTTCGGTATCATGACCATGATTATTGCGATCCCTACTGGTGTGAAAATCTTCTCTTGGTTATTCACCATGTACAAGGGCCGCATCACTTACACTACCCCAATGCTGTGGACACTTGGTTTCCTTGTGACTTTCGGTATCGGTGGTTTAACTGGTGTATTGATGGCAGTTCCACCAGCGGACTTCCTGGTACACAACTCTTTATTCCTGATCGCTCACTTCCATAACGTAATTATTGGTGGTGTAGTATTCGCGATGTTCGCAGGTATCATTTACTACTGGCCAAAAATGTTTGGCTGGAAACTGAATGAAACTTGGGGTAAAGCAGCGTTCTGGTTCTGGTTCTTCGGTTTCTACTTTGCATTCATGCCACTGTATATCCTTGGTTTCATGGGTATGACTCGTCGTCTGAATACATTTGATAACCCAGATTGGGACCCATATGTAAACATCGCAATGTTTGGTGCAGTGCTTGTTGCACTGGGTATTGCCTGCTTCATCATGCAAATCGTGGTTGGTTTCTTACAACGCGAGAAAAACATGGACCTTACAGGCGATATCTGGGATGGCCGTACGCTTGAATGGTCTACCTCTTCTCCAGCTCCGTTCTATAACTTTGCATACCTTCCAAAAGTAAACGGTATCGATACTTTCTGGACTGACAAAGAGAACGGTATTGCATACGCGAAACCGACTAAGTACGAAGACATTCACATGCCTACTAACCGTGCTGCTGGTTTCGTTATCGCTATGTTTATCACTGTGATGGGCTTCGCGTTAATCTGGCACATCTGGTGGTTAGTAGCGGTTACTTTCGTTGGTGCAATCATCAGCTTCATCAAATCTTCATTTACGAAGAAAGTGGACTACTATGTTCCAGCTGCTGAAGTTGAACGCATTGAAAACGAACGCTATGCGATCCTTGAAAAACACTTGAAGAAGGACTAAGACCATGGCTGAAGTACTTCATCACGACAACCACGGACACGATGAGCATCATCACGATGATACTGACATCACTGTCTTTGGTTTCTGGACTTACTTGATGAGTGACCTTATCCTTTTCGGTACACTCTTCATTGCATTCGCTGTTTTAAGCAGCCACGTTCCAGTGGGCACTCCAAGCGCGAAAGAGCTGTTTGGTGAATCATTAGGCTTCGTTTTAACTGAAACGTTTGCCCTGCTGATCTCTTCTGTAACATTTGGTTTTGCTGTACTTGCTGCACACAAGAAGAACGTTGGCCAGGTCATTACCTGGTTGGCGATCACTTGGGTATTCGGTGCTGCCTTCATCGGCATGGAGCTTTATGAGTTCAATCATTTAGTTCACGCTGGTCACGGTCCTAGCACTTCTGCATTCCTTTCAGCGTTCTTTACACTGGTTGGTACGCACGGTATCCACGTGACTTCAGGTTTGGTATGGATGATTGTGTTGATGATTCAAATCAAGAAATATGGTTTGACTCTTCCAAACACTCGTCGTCTTGCGTGCCTAAGCTTGTTCTGGCACTTCCTTGACATCGTATGGATCTGCGTATTCAGCGTTGTTTACTTGATGGGAGTTATCTAATGAGTCACGATCATAACGCTTCTGGTGCAGCTCACGGCAACACTAAGCAATATACTATCGGTTTTATCCTGTCTATCATCCTGACCATTATTCCTTTTGGTATGGTGATGGCTGGTGGTTTTAGCCGTGGTCTATTGGTTGCTGTGATCGCGATTACTGCAGTTGCTCAGGTTCTTGTACAGTTAGTTTACTTTCTGCACATGAACTCTTCTTCAGAGCAACGCTGGAACGTCATCGCATTCGTGTATACCGTACTAACCATCGCTATTCTGTTAGTGGGTTCTGTATGGATCATGAATTACCTGCACTACAACATGATGATCTAAACTGGTTGTCATGCTGAAAAAGTATTTATTCCTGACTAAGCCAGGAATTCTCTTTGGTAACTTCGTTACCACTTTGGGTGGCTACTTTGTAGCTGCCCAAGGTTCTGTAGATTTCCTTCTTCTGCTCATTACCCTTTTTGGTACTACCTTCGTTGTAGCCTCTGGATGTGTGGTCAACAATGTGATTGATCAGGACATTGACCAAAAAATGCAGCGCACGCAAAACCGTGCTCTTGTCAAAAAAACCATCTCTGAACCTGTCGCGCTTGTCTTTGCTTTGGTATTAGGCCTGATCGGTTTTAGTGTTCTCTGGTTTTGGGTAAATGCGTACGCTTTCTTATTCGCAGTTATTGGTTTTGTCGTATACGTTGGTTTCTACAGCTTATGGACAAAACGAACAACTATTCACCAGACATTGGTAGGCAGTATTTCTGGCGCAGCACCGCCTGTGATTGGTTATACCGCAGTTGCAAACCAGTTTGACCTCGGTGCCCTGATCATTTTTGTCGGGTACGCTTTCTGGCAAATGCCTCACTCCTGGGGAATTGCAATCTACCGTTTTGAAGATTACAAAAATGCAGGCATTCCAATTCTGCCTGTAGCACGTTCAATTCACCGCACCAAGATTGAATCACTGATCTATGTGATCCTGTTTGGCCTTGTCATGAATGGCCTGTTTATATTTGGCTATGCCAACTGGCTGTATCTGGTGGTATTGAATGCACTGACCCTATACTGGATTTATTTAAGTATTCAGGGCTTTAAAGCTGAAGATGATCAACTCTGGGCAAAACAGTACTTTATGTACTCCGTCAAATTGATCACCGTGATCAGCATATTGTTCTGCTTTACTTCGACAGCGCCGCATACGCCTGTCAGCATTTTCTAAAAGATAGAGTTTTACTCTATCTTTTTTTTGTTTGCCTCTTCTCCCCCCGCCTTCTTATCATCTTTTTAAATTGTGCTTTAAATCGACCCCAACTCTAATTTCTTCACTTACATTTTGACACACAACTTTCTTTTAGTAAGTTTATATAGTTCTAACTAATAAAAATCTCGTTTTCCTGTTCATATTCTTAAATTCTCATACAGAGCTAAAACGCACATTTAATAGGCGATTCCCGTCATTTCTGTTGTAATTCTTAAGGAAAACCACTAAACTTCACGCTTCGCATCTTATGCGACACAACCTCGGTTGTGACTCCTTGCTTCTGGCAGTTTTTGTCAGGGGCTGTTTAAACCGTAAGGAGCTGACAATGCGTCACTACGAAATCGTACTATTGGTACATCCAGACCAAAGCGATCAAGTTGTGGGTATGGTAGAACGTTACCTGACTCACATCAAAGAAGCTAATGGTCAAATCCACCGTCTTGAAGACTGGGGTCGTCGTCAATTGGCTTACCCAATCAACAAGATCCACAAAGCTCACTACATCCTGATGAATGTTGAGTGTGGTCAAACTACTCTTGATGAGCTAGAAGAATTATTCCGTTATAACGACGCAATCATTCGTAGTCTTATCATCCGTCGTGAAAACGCTATCACTGAAGAGTCACTACTGGCTAAGAGTGCTGAAGAAAAACGTGCGCGTAAAGCTCAACGTGAAGAAGCACAACAAGCTCAAGACTCTGCTGAAGCATAAGGAGAACCTAACATGGCACGTTTTTACCGTCGTCGCAAGTTCTGCCGCTTTACAGCTGAGAACGTTACGTACATCGACTACAAAGATATCGACACTTTAAAACAGTACATCACTGAAAACGGCAAGATCGTTCCTAGCCGTATTACAGGTACTAAAGCTCGTTACCAACGTCAATTGGCTCTTGCTATCAAACAAGCTCGCTACTTGGCATTGATCCCTTACACTGACAATCACAAGTGAGGTTGAGCTGTGGATATTATCTTACTACAACGCATTAAAAACCTAGGTAAACTGGGTGATAAAGTATCTGTAAAAGCTGGTTACGGCCGTAACTACCTGATCCCTCAAGGTAAGGCAGTTGCTGCAACTGAAGCTAATACTGCTGCTTTCGAAGCTCGTCGTGCTGAACTTGAGAAACAAGAAGCTGAAGTATTGGCTGCTGCTCAAGCACGTGCTGACCAATTGAACGAAGTGAACATCGTAATCACTGCGAAAGCTGGTGATGAAGGTAAACTGTTCGGTTCTATCGGTACTCGTGACATCGCTGACGCGTTGACAAATGCTGGTCTGACTGTAGACCGTTCAGAAGTTCGCCTGCCTAACGGCGCACTTCGCAACACTGGTGAATTCAACATCGCAATCCAATTGCACCATGATGTTGTTGCAGAAGTTCTGGTTACTATCGTAGCTGAGTAATTTCTAACCACAAAAAAGAGCATGCATTTCGCATGCTCTTTTTTTATCTGTAAATTTCCTCAAATGGTCACTGTTCAGTCTATTATTTTTAAGCAGGAAAGAAAAAATACTATTCGCATTTTTCTGAAGAGCGCGTATCATTTCATTTCGTAGTTGATAGTTGCTATCCATCTCCGAGATTATTTAAACCATTGTATTAAAAATCAGGGCTTTATATGTCACAGGCGAATGCCAGCACAAAGCAATCCAACGCTAAACCAGAACTTGTTGCTGAACCTACCCAGCTCAAGGAATTCCGTACCCCTCCTCACAATTTAGCGATTGAACAAGCCGTACTTGCTGCCTTAATGACGGTTGCCGAATCCTTTGAACAGGTAGGTGACGTACTGACTGAAAGTGATTTTTATGCAACCCGTCATAAATATATCTTCTGTGCGATTGAACAGCTGTCTAAAGAAAATTCACCCTATGATGCAGTACTGGTACATGACTGGCTGATCAAACAGAACCTGCTGGATGCAGCAGGTGGTGAAGAATACCTGATGCAGCTGATGGCAGACTCGCCTTCAAGTTTCTATAACATTGAAACCTATGCCAACAAGATCAAGGAATTCTCTACCCTGCGCAACATGATCAAGGTCAGCACTGAGATCCTGCAACAGGCCTATGACACCAAAGGCCGTCCGGTCTCAGAAATTCTGGACCTGGCTGAAACCAATATTTTCCAGCTGGCCGAACAGCACAATAACAACAAGAAAAATGCCGGCCCGAAAGCGATTAATACCGTTGTGGCAGACGTGTTTGATAAGTTGAATGAACTGTCACAACTGGAAGGTTCAATTACCGGTTTAACAACAGGGTTCGTAGAACTGGATAATAAGACTTCCGGCATGCAACCTGGCGATCTGATCATTGTTGCAGCACGCCCCTCTATGGGTAAAACCACTTTCGCCATGAACCTGGTCGAAAGTGTGCTATTTAATAACAATCTGCCTGCACTGGTTTACTCGATGGAAATGCCAGCAGATTCGATCGCGATGCGTCTGATCTCTTCTTTCGGTCGCGTGCATCAGGGGCATTTACGTTCCGGTAAAATGGACAGCGATGAATGGTCTAAAGTGACCAGTACTATCGTGCATTTGCAGGAAAAGAACCTGTATATCGATGACTCCTCTGCACTACCACCTACCGAGGTACGTGCCCGTGCACGCCGTATTGCCAAAATGCACGGCGGCAAGCTCGGCTGTATCATGGTCGATTACCTGCAATTAATGAAAGTGCCAGGTATGGGCGATAACCGTGTGGGTGAGATTTCGGAAATTTCCCGAAGCTTAAAAGCCTTAGCCAAAGAAATGAACTGCCCTGTGATTGCCCTGTCACAGTTGAACCGATCTCTGGAAAACCGTCCAAACAAACGCCCAGTGATGTCCGACCTTCGTGAATCCGGCGCGATCGAGCAGGATGCCGATTTAATCATGTTTATTTACCGTGACGAGGTTTATAACAAGGAATCCAAGGAAGCTGGTACCGCGGAAATCATTATTGGTAAACAGCGTAACGGCCCAATTGGTACGGTACGTCTGGCCTTTGAAGGTCAATATACGCGCTTTAGCAACCTGTCACCTGAGTTCTATGCGCAGTATGATGATGAAGAATAAGTTTCCAGTTTATATCCAATTCTAAAAGAGACGTTGATCGTCTCTTTTTTATTGAAGTAGTCTGCTATTCAGGAAAAGCCATGAATTAGCATGTGCATTTTTGCTGGATAGGTCTACAATATTGGCAGTTTTGAAATGAACGCTTTTGTTTTATCAATTCCGTTATTTCTCTCCCGCTTTCCGTGTATCTCACACGCTATTGTTTATGTCATCCCGAAGGAGTATCTAGGGTGCGCCAAGCTACAGTTTATATTGACAGTGAAGCACTGCAATATAATTTAAACCGTGTCAAACAACTTGCCCCAACCGCTAAAATCGTCAGCATGGTCAAGGCCAATGCCTACGGACATGGAGTTAAAGACTGCTTAGCAGCCTTAAAAGACAGTGATGCCTTTGGGGTCGCCTGTCTGGAAGAAGCCCTGGAAATTCGTGAACAGGGTTACCAGCAACCGATTACTTTGATTGAAGGCGTATTCTCTGCTGATGAAATGCAGGTGGTGATTGACCAGAATGTTGAAGTGATCGTACATCACCAGCCACAATTAGACTGGTTACTGGCCAATAAAGAAGCTTATATCGCTAAAGGCTTAAAAGTCTGGGTGAAACTCAACAGTGGTATGAACCGTCTTGGTTTTAAAATTGATGTGATTAAAGATGTGATCAATCAACTGAAAGCTGAAGGCTTTACCTGCGTATTAGCCATGCACTTTGCCAATGCCGATGCAGAACATCCATTAAATGCACAACAAATCCAGCAGTTCCTGGAAGTGAAGAATGACTGTGCACCATTGATGGGGTCTTGCTGTAACTCGGCAGCAATCTATAAATACCCTGAACTGCATTTTGACTATGTCCGTCCGGGAATCATGCTGTACGGTGCAACCCCATTTGCTGATAAAACTGTGCATGACTTAGACATCAAACCAGTGATGACCTTTACCGCCGAAGTAATTGCGCTGAATAACATTAAAGCCGGTGAACATGTCGGTTATGGCTCAACTTTCACGGCAGACCAGGATATGTCCCTAGCAATTGTTTCGATTGGCTATGGTGACGGCTATCCACGTGCTTTCCCGAAACAGAACTATGTCGCAGTCAATGGTCAGCAGACCCGTGTGATTGGTCGTGTCGCGATGGATATGATCGCGATTGATGCAACTGGTTTAAATCTGGAACTTGGTACTGTAGTCGAACTATGGGGTAAAAATCGTTTGGTCGATGACGTGGCTGAAGCTAATGGCACCATCGGCTATGAATTACTCTGCCGTATGTCTGGCCGTCCAGTGCGTAAACTGGTTTAAGTCACCCATTTCAAAATCAAAAAAGCCCATCTAGAAATGGGCTTTTTTATGGAATCTTAATTTGCTTTAAGCCGCCTCTTCATCCTGCGAACGTAACTGCTCTAACAACGCATCAACATGCTGCTGTTCAAAAGCATGAGGGGTAAAGCTGTTAAAGCCCATACTGATACAAAAGTCCCGAATGACATCACGACGGGAAATATATTTCATCGACCAGCCAGCAAAATAAATCTCGTCTACCGGTCGTAAGGCAAAACGTTTGATATTGTCATGACGTGGATCTTTACATAGCTTTTCATAGAGTAATTCCAGATGCTCTAAAGTGCCTTCCAGACACTGAAAAAAATATCCATCTGCGAAATATAAAACCCCAGTTAGCCCATGACGGTAGTTAAAGTCACGTGCTTCAGCCAGAATATTGGCTAAATCTTCCAGTAAAACAGCCTTCTCAGAGGTACTCTGACTGGCATAACAAAATTGGTGCATGCTTACCTCAAACTGTTGAATATTTTAGTTTTGCATGCACACTGTAACGCACTCAGGCCTGAATAGACAGGATTACTGGAAATAATCCGACGTCGGTTTCGGCAGGGCCTGTAAACCCTTCTTCAAGGTATCTGACCATTGCTTGGAAATCGTGGTGAAATACTCATCCTCTTCCTGAATGCGCTTACCTTCTGGAATTTTCAGGCTATCTTTTGGATAAACGAGTACATCCAGCGGCATCCCCACTGAAACATTAGAACGCAGTGTCGATGCAAAAGAAATCAGTGAACAGCGCAAGGCTTCATCTAGCGGCATGTCATAACTGAGCGCTCGATCCAGAATTGGCTTGCCATATTTGCTTTCCCCGATCTGGAAATATGGTGTATCACTGGTAGCACAGATAAAATTACCTTGCGGGTAAATGTGATAGAGCTGCATATCTTGACCTGCAATCTGCCCACCCACCAGTAAAGTGCAATAATAATTGCTCTGCTCTTCCGGATCAGTGGTGACACTGGCAATCACCTCTTTCAGGGTACGGCCAACAAGTTCCGCCACTTCAAACATCGTGCGCACACTCAGAATATTTGGTGCTTCGCCCAACTCCAGCTGATTTTTAATATTGCCAACCACGGCTTGCGTCGTTGCTAGATTCCCCGAAGTCTGAATCACAATGACCCGTTCGCCATCAATCCCAAAGGTATACAGCTTCCGGAACACTGATATATGGTCTACACCTGCATTGGTCCGTGTATCACTGATGAAGACCATCCCCTCTTCTAAACGAAGCGCACAACAATAAGTCATCCTATGTCCTTATTAACAACTTAAAACCTGGACGATGGAATGCATGGATTCCACTCCGCCCTTTTCTCTTACTCCACGTACTGGGGCAACATCCCAGTAGTCACGTCCTATAGCGACATAAATATGCGCACTCGGTACAAATAACTGATTACTCACATCAAAGCAATACCAAGCCTGGTCAATAAAGACTTCGGCCCAGGCATGACTAGCCAGATGCGAAGTATTTTGTGCAAATAAATAGCCGGAGACATAACGCGCTGGCAAACCTAAGTATTTGCACATCGCAATAAAGATATGAGTATGATCCTGGCATACCCCTTGGCGTGCCTCAAACGCATCTATCGCTGAACCATGTACCGAGGTGCTATTGCTGATATACGGCACATGTTCCAGCACAGCCTGCGCCAAGGCCATCAGGTTTTGACGGCTAATAATCGGTATATGCGACTTGGCAAAATCCTTCATGGCTTCGTTGCACAGCGTACATTCTGTAGGCTGCAGAAACAGGTTGGGATTAATGGAATCACTCATACTCTGTTCTGAACGTAATGGATTCAGCTCTACCATACCTTGTGCCATGATGGTCATCGACTGATATGGTGTGCGCTGTGTACTGACCATCCAGACATTATGAAAAGCATCTTTGCTCATTTCACGTTGTCCTGGAACACTGATATCCCAGTAATGCACTTGCTGATGTGCATTCGTAGCTGGCATCATCTTGATATACTGGATACTGCTGGCAACTGGTGCGGTATAGCTATAATGGGTCTGGTGATTCACCATCAACTTCATACATTGTTCTCAAACATGTGATGGATATAGTCGCTGAACTGGTAGAAATTGTTCAGATCGGTATTTTTACGCAACTGGTCCCAGTACTCTTCCAGATCATTCCAGCCCATCTGCACCAGGGTTTCAATGACATAGTCGACCTTGGAAATGGTAACTGCGGTACTTTCACCAAGACGCATCTGCTGATCCAGCTGTTCCAGACACTGGCCCAGGCTAAAGAACAGGAAGATACCAGGAGATTCGCCTTCCAGAATATCCTGACAATCAGGCACCACATCACAGATATAACCGGCATTTTGGTCAGCCGTTTTAATCAGACGGTTCAGTTCTGCATAGGCTTTGGCAGACAAAATGCCACGCAATTCCTGAATATTGTCTTTAGCAATTTTAAATTGCTGGTGAAATGAATAGGGCTGCGCTGGGTCCAGTACCAGTTCATTTAGGGAACTGGCATCAAATGCTGGCAGACAGAAGGCATGTGCATAAGCTACGGCAGCCTCATCCTCCAAAAATGGGAAATGGGCACATAAAAACTGGGTACGTGCCAGATAGCGACCCAGCCAAAAAATATGTTCTGCATTGGAACTCAGTAAGATCATGACGAAATCCTTCTTTGGCATTGTTATGAGTGGAGGTTGTCGACAATCCAAGTGTCTTTGATTCCGCCCCCTTGCGAGGAGTTCACCACCAGAGAACCCGCCTGCATTGCGACACGGGTTAAGCCACCCGGTACAATTTCGGTACGGTATGGCGAGCTCAGCACGAATGGACGCAAGTCAATATGACGTTCTGCAATGCCATAGCTGGTCAAGGTTGGGCTGACGGAAAGGTCCAGGGTCGGCTGCGCAATATATAAATGCGGCGTTGCCTTGATTTTTGCTCTAAAGCTTTCAATCTGCTGTCTGGACGCTTGCGGCCCAATCAGCATGCCATAACCGCCAGAACCTTGGGCTTCTTTCACCACAAGTTCTTCCAGGTGATCTAACACGTAACTAAGATCTTCTGCCTCACGGCATTGATAGGTTGGTACGTTTTTCAGGATTGGTTGTTCACCTAGATAGAAATTAATCATCTTGTCCACATATGGATAGATCGATTTGTCATCTGCGACACCCGTACCCGGTGCATTGGCAATGACCACATTATGCTGCAGATAAGCAGACATCAAACCAGGCACACCCAGGGTACTATCCGGTTTGAAACAAAGTGGATCGAGATAGGCATCATCGACACGTCTATAAATAACATCGACCTGCTGACGGCCACGAATAGTTTTTACATATACTTTCGCGTTCTCTACAAAAAGGTCACGTGATGTCACCAATGGCACATCCATTTCCCTTGCCAAGAAAGCATGCTCATAGTAAGCACTATTAAAGCGACCTGGTGTCAGCACCACGATAAACGGATTATCTTTCTGTGAGTTTTCGCGCAGAATTTCTTTGAGTAATTGTGGATACTGCTCAACGCCGGCAATATTGGTCTGCTCGAACAGCTTCGGCATTAGCTTTTCGCTAATCTTGCGACTTTCCAACATATAAGACACACCAGACGGTGTTCTCAGGTTATCTTCCAGCACATAGAACTCTCCCTTGGAATCACGGATAATATCTACGCCACTAATCTGGCTGTATATTCCCCCTTTCAGGCTATGCTGGTACATATGTGGCTGGTACGCCTCATGAGTGAGTACCTGCTTTTCCGGCACAATACCGACTTTTAAAATATCCTGCTGATGATAGATGTCATGCAAGAACAGGTTCAGCGCCTTAACCCGTTGTTCACAACCTAAAGCCACCGTATTCCATTGCTTGCGTGCAATCACACGTGGAATGATGTCAAATGGAATGGTCCGTTCAGTGCCTTCCGCATCACCATAAACCGTAAAGGTAATCCCTTCGTAAAGGAAATGCTCTTTTGCCAGTTGGTTAAGCGCATTAAGTTCATCTAAAGTATGCTGTGAAAGCCACTCTTCAATTCTTAAGCCAGCCTGACCCGTGATGTTTGGGTCATCACGCATCTCATTATAGAATTTAGAAGCCATTTGCTGCAGGATCTGTAGAGGTTTGGATGTAGAAGTTCCCACCGTGTCCTTATCTGCAAAACTGGAACCTATTGTCGCCGTAGTATTAAAGCTCTCAAGAGTCGGAGTAACATTTGTATCCTGATTTTCTTTTAGCATACAAACCCTCTAATAATTGTAATCAAATTGTATGTTAAACAAAGCAATATCCATGCCATACGGTGTAATGCCCTACCATTAACCCCTTTATTCTTCTGCAACTCAATGGCATTTTCGCACCATTGTGTATCCATTCTGCTATGCTTGTTTACCTAAAAAACTTGCGAAAAAAATGGAGTTTTTTTATTGTGTTAATGTTCCTTTTCCATTTTATTGCCACTGAATTCAGCTTATGACCGGACAAGAAAAAGAAACTTCCAATAGCCTTTATCGCCAATGGCAGATATTGTCCCGTCTCAGTACTGGCAAATGGATGGGTACGCGCGAATTGCAAGAGATCTTGGAACGCGAAGGTGTCGAGATCAGTCTGCGCACCATTCAGCGTGATTTGAACCAGCTGGCACAGCGTTTTCCGATCGAAAGCAGCAAGACCATTCCCCAAGGCTGGCGCTGGCGTGCCGATGCGCCAATCCAGAGTCTGCCACATATGACCAGTTCTCAGGCGGTGACCTTTATGATGGTTGAGGAACACCTGAAGCACCTGCTACCGCCCAGTCTGGTCGAGGAAATGAATCCCTGGTTTGATCTGGCACGTCGCAGTCTGTCTACCCAGAATAATGTACGGCAATGGATTAACCGGGTACGTATCGTTCCAGCGACCCAACCTCTGATTCCGCCACTGGTTGATCGCCAGGCACAGCAGGCCATTTATGAAGGTCTATTGCAGGACAAACAACTGGAATGTGTTTATCAGGGCCGCTTCCAAAATAGCGAAGAAAAGACTTATATTCTGAATCCCCTGGCACTAGTACAAAAAGGCTCGATCATCTATCTGGTCTGTACCCGTCATGATAAATCTGACATTCAGACCTTTGCTCTACATCGCTTTAAATCGGCGAATGTCTTGAATACCCGTGCCCTGCATCCGGTGAATTTTGATATTGATGAATATATTGAATCTGGAGCTTTAGGCTTCCGGGTTGACTTCAATAAACCAACTGAAAATATCCTACTTAAGCTAAAAATGACCGAAGCTGATGCAATTTTCTTTGAAGAAAGCCAGCTGAGTCGCGACCAGCAGATCGAGAAAATGGAAGATGGCATGGTGCTGATTAGTGCGACTGTGCCTTTTACCTCACAGCTGACTTGGTGGCTGCGCAGCTTTGGCAATAAGATCAAACAGATTGAACCTGCAGAAGTGGCTCGTGCAGTGCATCAGGAAGATGAGGATTAATTACAGGCAATAAAAAAGTCCCATTCCCGGGACTCATAATTTCTTATAATCTTTTTGTCATTATTCTGGTTAATCGGCTGATGATGCTGCATATATCCATCTAAACACCCCAGATATATGCAGTTTGGAAGTCTCATAATTAAGGTCATCACATACATGAGCAAGCCAGCTCTGCAGTATTGAACCGAATGGTTTTTTTCGTCATACGCTCTTCTCCGCTGTGTTGGTGTAACCGTACTTTAACCTTGTCTGTACTGACTGTGAAATAATAAGAATCGAAGCCTTTTTCTGATTTTCTGCATAAAATTTATTCTTCTAAACATATCTATTTTGTCTAAAAAATAATCTAAACTTTTAAAGCACAATCTATCACTTCAACCGGAATAACAATTTTGTTCTTGTATAAATGCCTTCATCCTTGAAAATCAATTGCATGGATAAGAACAATAGGGAATCAATCATTTTATGGCCAATCCAGCACAACTCGTTCGGCATAAATTGCTAAATACGTTCTTTTCTCGTTATTCGGCCTGGCTCACCTGTATCCTGATTGCCTTGATTATTACCGGATTTCATATCGGTTATCATCCTCGTTATATTTATTATTTTCTGCCTGAAACCCTGGTCAATACCCTGTGGATTGTCACTGCGGTGCTGAGTCTGGTGGGGCTGTATGATGTACTGCAACACCGGCATTCCATCCTCCGAAATTACCCGATCATGGGACATTTCCGTTTCCTGTTTGAGGAATTCCGTCCGGAAATCCGTCAGTATTTTATTGAAGCGGATCGTGATGCCCTGCCATTTTCCCGTATGCAACGCAGTCTGGTCTATCAACGTGCCAAGAATGAAAATTCTGATAAGCCCTTTGGCTCGATCATTGATGTTTACCAGCATGACTATAGATTTGTCACGCATTCCATCATGCCATGCCCACCGGCTGATCCGGAAACTTTCCGGATTACCATTGGCAATGAACAGTGTAAACAGCCTTATAGTGCTTCGATCCTGAATATCTCGGCGATGAGTTTTGGCAGTATGAGTGCCAATGCCATTCGTGCCCTGAATCTCGGTGCCAAAAAAGGAAATTTCTACCATGACACCGGTGAAGGTAGTATCAGTCCCTACCATCTTGAATATGGCGGTGACATTGTCTGGGAAATTGGTAGTGGCTATTTCGGTTGCCGTACCTTAGATGGACAGTTTGATCCAGTCCAGTTTGCTGAAAAAGCCAAACTGCCACAGGTGAAAATGATTGAGATCAAACTCTCACAAGGGGCCAAGCCTGGACACGGCGGTATTCTCCCCAAAGCCAAAATTTCTGAAGAAATTGCTCAGATTCGTGGCATCAGCCGGGAACATGACTGTGTTTCCCCTTCCGCTCATCCAGCTTTTAGTACGCCAATTGAGATGATGGAATTTATCCAGCAATTACGTGATTTATCGGGTGACAAACCGGTCGGCTTTAAATTGTGCCTAGGTCAACCCTGGCAATTTATGAGTATCGTCAAAGCCATGCTGCATACCAAAATTATTCCAGACTTTATTGTGGTCGATGGTTCAGAAGGGGGCACAGGTGCAGCACCGATTGAACTGATTGATAATATTGGTACACCGCTGCGCGAAGGACTTTTGTTTGTTCATAATACATTAGTGGGCGCAGGCTTACGTAAACAGATTAAAATTGGTGCAAGTGGAAAAATCATTAGCGCGTTCGATATTGCCAGTACGATCGCAATTGGTGCAGATTGGGTCAATTCGGCGCGTGGTTTCATGTTTGCAGTGGGCTGTATTCAGGCACAAAGTTGCCATACTAATCAATGCCCTGTCGGTGTAACTACTCAAGATAAACACCGTCAGAAGGCTTTACACGTGCCAAGCAAAGCTGAACGTGTCTATAACTTCCACCGCAATACCTTAAAAGCGTTATCGGAAATGATTGCATCGGCAGGTGTTTGTCATCCTTCCGGGATTAAACCACATCAACTAGCACAGCGCATCAATAGTCATGAGATTAAAAACTATGCCCAGCTGCACTTCTGGATGAAAGAAAATGAACTGCTGCATTGTTCCGATCGCGATGAAGAAAACTTCTATTACCGTATGTGGAACCGGGCAACCGTTGAAAAATTCTAATGAAAAAGGCGATCTCATAGGATCGCCTTTTTAAGCCATACTTAACACATTCAATAACTTAATAATAAGTACGACTCGCCTTGGCGTGCAGAAAAGCTGGTATCAGACCCGTCAAAGCCGCCCGTATATCCGCACGTTCATTAATCAGCTGGTGTGAACCTTCTTCCAGCATCAACAAAGTCTGCAAGCGGAATTTCCGGCGAATAAACTCGATATTATAGCGCCAGTCCACGGTTTGATCCTGTGCCCCCTGCGCCAACCAGACCGGAATACGGCAAGCTGGACGTTCTTCCATCTCCTGCATCCAACGTGACATGGCCAGAATCCAGTCCATGCCCATCATGCGGGGCTGTAGCGGATCTTTCAGACGAACAAAACGTAGGAATTCCGGGTTATGGTTATTGCGACGGAAATGGCGTGGCACTTCGCGCTTGATCCTGCGAATAATGCCAAGTCCTAATGGATTATGCCACCAGGCAGTTTTGGCTGGGCGAATCAATGGTGAAAGTAGCAATACGCGATCGACAAACGGATTTTCACGACGTTCTGCAAATTCCAGCAGGTGATGCATCCAAATCGCACCACCAGTACTTTGTCCGATCCCTAACCATGGTTGTGGCAATTGTGCTGCTTGACGAACATAACGGTGTACCGAATGTAACACTTGCTGGTAATGGTCAAAATTCTTGATATTGGCTGATGAACCATTACTCAAACCATGCCCTGGCAAATCGAAAGTCAGGACACTGAAGCCTTCTTCCAGCAGTTCTTTCACGATCGGCTGGTAAATCCCGCTATGTTCCAGATAACCATGTAGCAGGAAGACTGTGCCTTGAATTTTGTCAAACTGAGTTTTGCTTAAGTCTGGCTCAAATACCTGTACATGCAGCTTGAACAGCGGCATCTCGACATAACCTTGCCAGTGTTTGCAATCCAGTGAATCAAAGCCATATAACTTGCGATAGGCCTGCAACTCAAGGGATGGCTGCATCTCCCGATTCAGATTCAACGGCTCAAGCAAAGTCGGCGTGATGTCACGGCTCGGCACCGGTAACTCAAGCTGCTTGAGTATCGTCGGATTTAAGAATGGGATATCAGACATTAAGGTACCTCTCGACAGTCACTGGATCCGAACCACACGTCACGCAAAGTGGCCAGCAGTTCATAATTCGCCCGTCGGCTATGGTCATAGTTTTGCACACTTGGCCGCCATCGGGTCAACTGCTGTGGCATTGGCGCTTCAACTGGAATGGTCTGAATGCCATTTAAGGCAAACAGACGGCGTGTCCGTGGCATATGATAGCGGTCCGTGATCAAAATCACCGTTGGTGCGCCACCTTTTTTCTGTAATAGCAGCGAACTAAAGCGCGAATTTTCACAGGTATTCATACTGCGGTCCTCCAGAAGTTTGGCATCCACAGCATAGTTCTGCAACCAGAGCTGCATATACGGCGCTTCCACCCCACTCAGAACGATTGGCAGGTCATACGCTTTTTCCACTTCCAGGGTTTTTTCCAGACGCAGACGGGTGTAGTCATTCACCACAATGTCTTTGCCATTTTTGTCCAGAGTCAGACCACCACCGAGTACCACAATCGCATAAGGTTTCGAAATCTCAGATTCAGAAACCGGCTGTTCTTTATGATTGATCGATTCCAGATCTTCAGCAAATTCAATATTATTGATTTGGGCCAGCTTTTCCTGATGTGCTTCGATGTCATAATTTTTCAGAAAATCGACATACTCTTCCATCTGAGCCGTATTGGCGCCATCCTTCAAATTGAGCAAATCTGTCAGATCATCTGCTTGCGCTTCTGATACAGCAGCTTCATTTGCCAGCAAAGGCACCTGAATTTTTTGCTGTTCAGACTTCTCTGCTTCAGCTTCGCGTTCATCTTCCAGCAACTGCTGCAAGGCTTTATAACGTGCCTGAATCAGGGACAGGTTCTGTGACTGATTCTTGGAAATATCTTCTTCCATCACCCGCAGATAAGCCTGACGGGCAATCCACTGTTCTGAACCCGGTTCCAGGTTTTCGTTGACACTTAAAGCCGCCTGTTTCTGGCTTTGTGCTGCGACCTGATTCACTTCTACCGGAACAAAATAATTCAGGCCTTTGACCACCAATGTGGAATAAAATGGAGAATAGAGGAAGATCAGATACAGTCCGAACAGTACAAACAGTACAGCGACTGCCTGAACCAATCGTAACATCCCATACCCTTTCTTCATCTATTTAACCTTTAATCCTGATGTGAACGAATCAAGCCATCTTCACCAAACAACACCGGTTCCGGCTCCAGTGCGACATTAAATTTGGCGTATACATCGGCTTGCACCGCTTGATAAGTGGCACGGACATCCTTCAATGAAGCATTGGCATAATTGACTAATACCAACGCCTGTTTGTGGAACATGCCAACCGGACCAAGCTGTTTGCCCTTCCAGCCACTCTGGTCAATCAACCAGCCTGCGGCCATTTTAACTTGATGATTCGGCTGTGAATAATGTGGCAAATTCGGGAATTTTTCTGCAATTTGGTCAAAGTCAGCCTGGTCCACAATCGGGTTTTTAAAGAAACTGCCGACATTTGGATATTCTTTTGGATCCGGCAATTTGCTCTGACGAATTCGAATCACCTGGCGTTCCAGATTTTCCGGCGTCTGCTCCTCCCCAACGGCAGCTTTAAGATCACCGTAGTTCAATTTTAAATCCGGTTGTTTTAATAGATGAAAGACCACATGGGTAATGATATAGCGTCCCGGCTGATCCTTGAAAATACTGTGACGATAAGCAAAATCACAGTCTTGAGCGTTGATCGAGTCAAAGCGTTGGGTTTCTCGGTCATAGACTTCAACCGATTCAATAAACTCACCCACTTCGACGCCATAGGCACCGATGTTCTGTACCGGAGATGCGCCCACCAACCCCGGAATCAAGGCCAGATTTTGTAGGCCATAAAAACCTTGCTGAGTCGTCCATAACACGAAATCATGCCAGACCTGACCACCGCCCACACGCAGGCGTTGCATCTGATCATCACTATCCAGTAGCTCAATACCCTGAATATCCATATGCAGCACTAATGCATGAATTTTTTCTGGCAAAAGCATATTGCTGCCACCCGACAAGATCAGGATATTCAGCTGTTGCTGCTTAGCAAAATCCAGTGCATGAATCAGGTCATCCGTCGATTGAACCTTGCAATAATGGGATGCGACTGCATCCAGGCTCAAAGTATTAAAAGGTTTAAGTTGAACCTGTGTTTGGATTTGCATGTCTTAAACCTTAAGCTCGTTTTTGTTGCATTTTAAAGACATTAATCCAGGCCAGACTGCTGGATTCACATTGATCCAGTACGCGTTCGAAACCATGCGCACCGCCATAGTATGGGTCAGGCACAGCCTGTTTTGGATATTCCGGATCATATTCACTCATTAAAGCCACTTCAGCACGTAACTGTCCCAGCTCGTATCTGGCACGTGCCTGAAGAGCGAGAATATCACTCAAATTGTCATGATCCATGGCTAGAATAAGATCAAATTCAATGAAATCTCGTAACTTTAATTGGCGAGCACGTAATCCAGACAGGTCATAACCACGCTTAAGCGCATGTTCCTGACTGCGTAAATCCGGCGCTTTACCCGGATGATAATTACTGGTTCCTGCTGAATCCACCACAATATTCAAGTTATGTACATCACAATAGTGTCTGAGGACCACTTCGGCCGTGGGAGAACGGCAAATATTTCCCAAACAAACACATAACACCTTATATGGCGTTCTGGATGACATAAACAACCTCAGCGATACTTTCTTTTCAGGATTCTTATGTTAAGTTATTTGTATAGTGAATCCTATATCACAACCGCACAATAATATGAATTTGGATAAAAATTAAGGAAGCAGCCATGCAAAGATTTCAATTTCAGACTGTTTCGAACATCATAGCTGGTCTCGGAACCATTCAAGAGCTGCACCAAATTCTACAGCGTGGCAAATACCTGCGTGCCTTACTGGTGACTGATCAAGGCATGATTCAGCAGAATCTGCATCAGGAAATCTTAAATATTATTGAGACTGCCGGACTGGATTATGCCATCTATGCCGATGTGCAGGCTGATCCCCCTGAACATATTGTCGCGGATGCAGTCGCTTTTGCCCGTCAGGAACAGATTGATGTGGTGATTGGTTTTGGTGGCGGCAGTTCATTGGATGTGGCCAAACTGATTGCTGTTTTAAGTCACCCTCATCAACATCAGTGTTTAAATGAAATCTATGGGATAGATCAAGTGCAAGGCCCACGCCTGCCCTTAATTTTGATTCCAACGACGGCGGGTACCGGTTCAGAAGTGACACCTATTTCCATTGTCACCACGGGTGAAACCACCAAAACCGGCATTGTCTCTCCTTATCTATTTGCAGATACCGCAATTCTGGATGCCACCTTTACCCAAAATTTGCCGCGACATATCACCGCAGCGACCGGCATTGATGCCATGGTACATGCCATCGAAGCCTATACTTCCAAGATCAAGAAGAATCCCTATTCGGATATGCTGGCGAAACAAGCCTTGCGTTTGCTCAATGCTAACCTGCAAAAAGTACTGGAGAATGGCGATGATTTGGAAGCCCGCCAGAATATGCTGGTCGGCTCCATGCTGGCTGGTCAGGCTTTTGCCAATGCGCCAGTGGGTGCCGTACACGCTCTTGCATATCCGTTGGGTGGACATTTCCACCTGTCACATGGGCATAGCAATGCCATCGTGTTGACCGAAGTACTGAAATTTAATGCTCCTGCCGCCAAACAGAAATATGCGGAACTGATGACCTGGCTCGATCCGCATAGCAAAGGCTGCCATGACGGACTCACCGATCTGTTTATTGACCACTTTAATAACCATCTGGAACGCAGTGGCCTTCCAATGAAACTGAACCAACTGAATATTCCAGAACACATGCTGTTATTGCTGGCGGAAGATGCCATGAAACAGACCCGCCTGCTACAAAACAATCCGCGGGAAATGAATGTAGAAGATGCTCTACAAATCTATCAGGCGATTTATCCCTTTAGCCGTAA
>NZ_JPQO01000226.1 GCF_000773685.1 Acinetobacter sp. HR7
ACGTGTCAAACGAACAAATAGAGCAGATAGAATTTGCACTCAACCATCGTCCTAGAAAAACGCTAGGTTGGTATACACCGAGTGAAGTTATGGCTGGTTTTTATACTGTTGCACTTGCCGCTTGAATCCGCCTTTTAATATGCAGTTAAGATTTTGTAAAAATAGAAATTATTATTTATGCTGTGTCAGCATACTGACTAAAACCTTAAAATAACCATGAAAAAATATTTAGCATTTACGACTCTAAGTTTGAGCCTTGTGGGGTGCGCGAGTACACCAAAAGCACCAAAATCTGATTACTTTGCCCAAGTTCAAAAAGAATTTAAAACCCAACCTGTAGCGGTTTTGACAGATGCCTGTCTGCTACGTAAGGAAGTGGGTAATAATCATATTTTACTTGAGCCATCTAATCGGATAGCTACTGCGATTACGCAAGAATTGATACAGCAATTAAACCGCAATCAAATAAAGGTCACACAAAACTTCCAGCAGTTGCATTGTGGTTTCTTTGAAAAGAAAGTGATTCAGACTTATAAAAAACGTCAAAACCTAGATGCTAAACCTGAGGATTTAGCGGTTTACCCTGTCTTTGCAACCAATCAGCCCCAATTAACTGATCTGCAAGGTGTAAGTCTGCAACTGCTGCATCAGAAAACTTTTAAAGTCGGAATCGGTCGTTATAATTTCAGTAATAATTATCAACCGGTAAATATTGAAATTACTGACGCCCAGCTTGAACAATTAAAACCTTTATTAGGCACGTCTAAAGTGTTGGTGATGCAAGTCTTGGGACAGCAACCTTCATTGGGTAATCGTATTGGCAACATTGCAGGAAGTCTTGCCTTAGCTGCGGTCACCATGGGTACAGTCACCACAGGTGATCCAATTCCTCAAGAAGGACAATATTATTTGTTGTCATATGTCGATTTGGACAAAAAGCAAGTTCTTTGGTCAAAGCAGCAAAAGTTTGATGGCAAGCTCTACCAAACTGAACCTGTGAGCTTAAATACACCAGATATGTTAAAGCCACTAGGCCTTTAAAAATACAAATAAAAGAGATCCCGCTTTGGCGGGATTTTTATTAAAGATACAAATGTTATCCCTTTGTAAATTTAGTTGAATATTCAACCATTAAAATCTTATTCCTCAGCTAGTTAAATTTCATAGGCGTATCATATTTCTATCTCTTCCCTCCTTTTCTCCTATGGGGTTTAACATGACTATGCTTAAAACACTACTTGCAACTGCAATCGTTGCAACTTCAGCTTCTGCTATGGCTACTGAAGCGACTTCTCCTGTTGCTGCAATGAAAGCGCAAGTACAAGCAAATGCTATTCAAGCCGTTACACCAGCTCAAGCAAAAGTAGCAACTGCAACTGTTAAGGCACAAGATGCTACAGCGAAGGCAGCTGCTAACAAACAGGCTGCTGTAGCAAAAGCAGATGCTGCTAAACAACAAGCAACTGAAGCTAAAAAAGCGGCTGATGCCAAAGCTGTTGCTGCAACAACTGAAGCAGCTAAAAAAGTAGAAGCAGCAAAAGCTGCACCAGCTCAAGCAGAAAAAGCGGCTGAAGCAAAAGTTGAAGCAGTAAAAGCCGATGCAGCTGCAAAAACTGCAGAAGTCAAAGAAACTGCAGCGGTGAAAACTGAAGAAGCTAAAGCTGAAGTCACAAAAGCTGCTGAACAACCTGTAGTAAAAGCTGAAAAAAAAGGTCTTTTCTCTTGGTTTAAAAAAGCAGCTTAATCCTGCGTTTTAAACCCAAAAAGGATCTCATCTGACATCCTTTTTTATTGCTGATATTTTTAAATATTTAAAAATTAAGCGGAAACTTTCTGCGCCAGCATGGTGGCAAAATGCTGCTTGATTCTATTCCCCTGTGCATCCACCCGATGCAACTCACCAATATCTTCATTGTATTTAATTAGCTTCCAGCCTTTATACAGTTCGCTTAACTGACCCGGTTTAAAAGCAAAAGGAAAGTCCGGCTGGGCCGGAATATCATCGGTATCCATGACACAGACAATCAGGTTATAGCCATTGAGCTTGGTCGCCTGCTGCATCTGGGCAATCAGGGCTGGAACGGTCTGGGCTTCAAGGAACATCATCACCACGGTACAGCAGATAAAGTCATAGCTGCCAGAAATGCTTGGATCAGCATTCAAGTCCCGCTGTGCCGCCTGAATATTTTGAATGCCTTCTACCGCAATGATCTGCTTGAGTTTATCCAGACTATTCGGATTGACATCCCAGGCATCTACCTCATAACCCATCTGGTTAAGATACAGCGCATTGCGGCCCTGCCCGCAGCCCACATCCAGCGCACGTCCGCCAGTCAGATACGGCTTTGCCATCACCATTTCAGAATGGGTTGGGGTCAGGCCATATTTTTTAGCAAAGTAGTCCTGCTTGCTGCAGTAAAATCGCAGCTGGCATTCCACATCTGGACTGCTGGAAACAATCTGATGCCAGCACTGTGGCTCGATCATCGGTGGTTGCTGCTCAGAACTAAATACATGTGTCGACAGAATTTCGCCATTTTCATTGACAAAGGCAAAGGTCAGCTCACCCTTTAACACTGTCAGCTTGGCCCAGGTGCCGGTCTTGGTATTATGTGGACGCTGGAAACCCTGCGGAATACGCTCCTGTGTCCAGATCGGCATTTCTTTGTAGCAGACGAGATCCTGGGTCATGCAGCATTGCTCCTGTTGTTGTGCCATTTTATTTAGCTGTTAAATCTCTGTTTATCTATAACATGTCTATGCTTTTGCTGCCATGCTCAAGATGGCTTACAGACAAATAGCACTTTGCTGTTACAAGGCTTCTTCGACAATTTTTTGATTTTTTGTCTTAATTTGCTGCATTTGTTTATTCAAGTTTTCAATATCTTTATATAGCGCGATAAAGGGCTGAACCGCTTTCTCATCATGGAACATAAACATGCGGTTTCGTTTTTCCCATTTATACTTCTTTAGCAAGGCAAATAGCTGATCAGCCTTGGCCAGACTCTGCTTTTCAATTTCAAAAATGGCATAGGCATCATTTTCCTGCTCGGTCGCTCTCAGGTTCTGCGCCAATTGCTGACGGTAACGCTGCTTGATGTCCAGCTGTTTTACTTCTTCAATTTGATTCGCTTCACGGCGCTTGATGGTGGCTTCATAGTCATCCACGATCTGATGCACCTGCTTGAGCATGGCTTCGGTTTCTTTATAGCCTTGGGTCTGATCCTTGGCGAGACGGTCGATATTCAGGAACTGATCCCACTTGGCTGCTTTGAGGTCACGTAAGTACTGGTTGCGTTCTTCGGCACGATCACGCATCTGGCCCAGCACATACTCGGCCATCACCGCATAGTCACCATCCAGCCGCTCTTCTTCAATCTCCAGCTGGATTGGTTTTTCCCAATCCTGCGCCTGCTCGAAGATTTCTGCCGTCTTTTCGGTCAGCACAGCCTCATATTCAATCAGCTGGGCTTTATCCTGCTTCTGCATGGTGTATTGATAGAACAAGCCAGCAAAGACCACCAGCGTTGCTCCAGCCAGAATGACAAAGACACGTGGCATGCACATGCTCCTCTGCTGCAGGTAAACATCGATTACCTTTTCATCAATATGCTGATTTTTTGGATAAAAAGCAATCTAGCTATACAAAAACCTACAGCAGCCATCCGATTATGGATTCGACCGGTTCAAGCACGTTTTAAAGATGCAACGTGCTTAAACGGTCTTGAAGCTTTTAACAGCCATTGGCTGCACACCATTGATTCAGTAAAGTCCGGTCTACATTGTTCTGGTTAAACTGCTCTCGGGCCCGCTGCACATTGGTGGCATTTCGGTCGATACCAAATGGCGCCAGCATCAGGTAAATACCATCGCGCGGATCAGCGGAGCGCAAGCCATCAGCAATTGACTGCACATATTGCTGCAGGCCCGGTGGTAAGTCATCCAGCCGTGCCGGATTAGATCTTGGTATAATCTCGATATCACCGGCATAATCAGCATTGACAGTATAGTCCTGCAGTTCACGTTCAATTTTCATGAGTCGCATGTTTAAGGCTTTTTTCTGGCTGGTCTGTTCCTGCAAAGGTGGCATGATAGTTTCTGCACGCAGTTCATCCTCGGTCATCACGGTTAAGGTCGACAAAGTGACCGGATCAGACGCAGCATGAGCATCAATTAGAAACAGCGCTGTAAATAGACTAAGTAACATCAATAAAGATGAGTTGAGGAAACGCATAGGACGCCCTCCACATCATTCAGGGGGAGAAATTCTATTGTTGCGCTAACTGGTGTAAAGTTGCTCAGTCTTAGTGTGAATATTCATATACCAGCCTGACCGCTGCCACTGATTTGGACTGTGATTGAGTTGAAAATCAGAAAGAAAATAGACTCGGCTCCATAAAAATAACCGCAATAAAAAATCCCCGACTGGCGGGGATAGATCTGTCAGCAATACCTTAAGGATATCGCGGCAATTGCACTGCAGGAACAGTATGATTCTGATTTTCCAGGAAACCGATATTCACCTTGTCCATATTGATGTTGAACTTGATGCCACGATCTGGATCCATACTATTACTACGGTCAATGCCGAAATTTCCCAGAATGGTATATAGCCCTTGAGTCGGGTCACTGGATTGCAAACCTTGGGCAATGGTCATGACATACTGTTGTAGCGCTGGCGACAGGGAGTTCAGATTCGGTTCCGGTATTGGCTGAAAATCCAGGTTGGCAACGATATCCGGATTGACCATGAAATTCTCGGCATTCCATGTCCCACGAATCACCTGATGCTGGAGCGCACGCAGATTCTTCTCTTCCTGTACAAATGGCACATAGCCGGTTTCATTACTCATTTCCGGTTCGGCCATCACGGTCATCTTCGGTAAAGTCACAACCTCTTTTTCTTCCTCTGCGTATACCCCTAGGCTGCAAGTGCCCAACAGGATGCCACATAACGATATTCTGATGCTGTTCATTGGCTTTACCCCATTTCTCTTGGTCACAGGCTGAATGCTGTGACCAATGAATTAAAGTCAGTTCTGGATTGGTTATTAACTAGCTTAGCGCGATTTTTTGCAGAACTCATGCTTCCTCAGATGAATGACATATAAACTAAATTCTAAGGAAGATCGGAAATATACGAACGGATTGGAAAGGCGTGGCAATCAACAGAAAAAGGCAATCACAGAGGGATCTAAAAATTACAGGCGAAAAAAAACCTCAAACAATGTTTGAGGTTTTTCGAATATGGTGGCGAGACCCAGGATCGAACTGGGGACACACGGATTTTCAATCCGTTGCTCTACCAACTGAGCTATCACGCCGATGCGGTGTATTAAGCCGTATCTGCACACATTAGTCAATCAAAATCCGAAAAAAATTGATCGAATGTGTAAAATTTAATCCCCAAAAAAAAATCCCTGATGGGATCAGGGATTGAAAACTTTGAATCGTTTTGAATATGGTGGCGAGACCCAGGATCGAACTGGGGACACACGGATTTTCAATCCGTTGCTCTACCAACTGAGCTATCACGCCGATGACGCGTATTAAACCGTTTCAGCTGCATGCCGTCAAGCATGAAAAGTACATTTTTTACCAATCGCCTACTTTTACAGCAAATTGTTTCCTCTGCTGTCTAATTTTTAAGTCAAGGCGCTAAATAATTCATTTTCAGTCAAAAATCAGAATAAAAAAAGCAGCCCGAAGGCTGCCTGAATCAGGGCATCAGCAAAAAAGTATTTAGATTTTTTCCAGATGCGCCAGACAACGGTGAATCGCACCACATCCTGGCTCAAATACCTTCACGCCTTTCTCTTCTTCCATCCGACAGACTTCGCTAACCAGCCTTTCTGCAACCCCGCGTCCACGGTTGGCCGGATGCACGACCACATTCTGCAGCAGGCGGGTTTCGCCTTGACCGGTGCACCAGATCGCACCAATAATACGGGTATTAAATTCTGCAGTATAAAGTACGCTATACTGTTGCAGGTTTTGCTCTAGTTGTTCCATGGCATCGGCCCCGTCACTAAATTCCGGGCTGGTGTCATACAGTCGCTCAAGCTGGCTGCGCACTTCATCATTTTCCAAAGAAGTATAGGCATGTACGGTAATAGGCATTGATAAACCCTCCTGAGCAATCTAATATGCGGTGACGTCGTCACGGCGAAAATATTTTCTACATCAATCATTTTGACGTATTTGAGGAACGTGTCTATGACAGATCGTATCAGTGAAGTGGTAAGAAATACCAACGAAACCAAAATTCGGGTTCGCCTGAATCTCGATGGTACTGGTCAAGGCACTTTAAACACTGGTGTTCCATTTTTAGATCATATGATTGATCAAATCAAGCGACATGGTTTGTTTGATATTGACATTCATTGTGACGGCGACCTGGAAATTGATGATCACCATACCGTAGAAGACTGCGGGATTACCCTGGGTCAGGCCTTCGCTCAGGCGCTGGGTGACAAGAAAGGTTTACGTCGCTACGGACACTTCTATGCCCCGCTGGACGAGTCTTTGAGCCGTGTTGTGGTCGATCTGTCTGGCCGCCCTGGCCTGTTCATGGATATTCCATTTACCCGCGCACTTATCGGTACCTTTGATGTAGACCTGTTCTCTGAATTCTTCCAGGGCTTTGTAAACCACGCGTTGATGACCTTACACATTGACAACCTAAAAGGTAAAAACAGTCACCACCAGATTGAAAGTGTGTTCAAGGCATTTGCCCGTGCCCTGCGTATGGCATGTGAAGTTGATCCACGTGCTGCCAATACTATTGCTTCAACCAAAGGTACCCTGTAATGACCCGTATTGCTCTTCTTGACTATGGCATGGGAAATCTTCATTCCGCTGCCAAAGCATTAGAATATGTCGGTGCTACAGTAGATGTGACCAATGATCCAAAGCTGATTGCTCAGGCAGACAAGATTGTCTTTCCGGGTGTAGGTGCAATGCGTGACTGTATGCAGGGCATGCATGAAGCGGGTATTGATGATGTGGTGCGTCATGCGGTATTCAACAAACCTGTATTGGCGATCTGTGTCGGTATGCAGGCACTCATGCAACGCTCTGAAGAAAATGGCGGTGCCGATGCACTGGGTATTTTTGAAGGTGAAGTGAAACGCTTCCCCGATGTAGATGGTTTGAAAGTGCCACATATGGGCTGGAACCAGGTACATCAGGCTGATCCTAACCATCCGATGTGGAAAGACATTGAACAGGATGCGCGTTTCTACTTCGTGCATAGCTTCTATGTAGAACCGAAAGACCCAAGCATTATTGCTGCAACCTGTGATTATGGTCTGGAATTCTGTACCGCATTGCATAAAGAAAACCTGTTTGCGACCCAGTTCCATCCGGAAAAGAGTCATACTGCAGGTCTGCAATTGCTGAAAAACTTTGTGGAATGGGATATCTAATCTCTGTTCCTGTAAAAAGCCCGCTTGATGCGGGTTTTTTATTTTTACCTGCCCACGATCATAACCACTTTTTTTATTTTTCAGCGGATTACAATTCTTATCCTAAAATTTCAGCGATTTAATAGTGAATTAATAACTCTATGAAATCGTTTTTAAGCCCTTCTTCAGACAGTATTACATCTCTATATTTTCTTAAAAATAAAAAATACACTGGTCTATACAGCTTAGTTTCTGTGTATTTTTAAGTAGCTTTTCCATATTTAGTTACATAAGCACGTATTTTTTTATATAGATTTATTTTTATAACAGACCTTTCTTGCTTTAGAATCTAATCAAATAAATTTTCTATAAAATATAAAAATAAAAAATAACTATACCAATAACAACATAATAAGGACGAAGACAATGACCTACATTCAACGATCTATTATCAATCCTAGTAAGTCTTTTGTTTCTATCATTGCCCAAAATTTAATTCGTCATACTATTCTAATCTGGAATATCTTGTTTAGCTTTCTCCTAATACCGGCAGGAATCTTGATTGGCAGCTTATTTTCCAATGAACTATGGCTACTTGATAATCCCTATTTCATTCTATTGGACAGCATGTTAGTAATTCTATGTTCAGCATATTGGATTATGACTCTTTTCTTATCGCGGCTTTATGGTCAATCTCTACATAAAGGATTCATTCTTCTAAATTTTATTCCCATTTTAAATTCTTTTTTTAGTATGTATCTGCTTAATAGGCCTAAAGAACAATTCACACATCCATTTGAAGTACTTCGCAATACTCGTACTTTAGAAAATGTTCTGGCAACTTTATATGTTATCTTCGTGCTTTTAATTAGCCTTATTGCCATTATCATGCCTATAGGTTAAATCCATAAAACTTAATCCCAAAGTCCCATAGAAATCACTTTTTTACTTCATAAATAGACTTTTGCACTTTATCAACAAAAATCTTAAGCTTATCCTCTAATTCCCAAATTAAACTCAATTATGGATGACTCAGTCTCTGCAAGCCTACCGAACAAAGCAGAAATCGCCCAAATGCCATTATTTCAGAATCTACCCTTTGCACAGATTCAGGTGATCCAAAACCTGAAGCAATGTGAATCGATCCGTGCAGAACTGTTTCAGGCAGCCGTCTTGGGCTTTGATTCCGAATCCAAACCGATATTTAATAAAGGTGAAGTACAGACAGGACCACATCTGATTCAACTGGCAACCTTGGAGAAAGCCTATTTATTTCAGATGAAACCTGAGATTTTGGAGTTTCTTAAACCGGTCTTTGCCAGCCGTGATCAAATCAAGGTCGGCTTTGGCTTAAAAAATGATGCCCATCTGTTCCGCAAAAAAGGGATTGAACTGAATAGCGTCATTGAACTGTCCAAATGTTTCAGCGGTTTTGGGTTTCAAAATCCGGTGGGAGTGAAGAATGCCATTGCCTTGTTATTTCAGCAGAATTTTCCAAAATCGAAAAAAATCAGTACCTCCAATTGGGCTAGTCCTCAATTGACTCCAGCACAGATTGAATATGCGGCAGCGGATGCCTATGCCTGTATTCTGGTATTTGAAGAATTACTCCGCCTCGGACAATTGCCCAAGCATATCCCGAATACCTCGTTCAAACTGCGGATTCGCCCGCATATGAATATTTAATCGCTCTATACTAATAGACACCCAAGCCAGCCATGACAGGTTTTTTCATATATCTGATTCATGATTTAGATTTAGAAATCCACCGTTTATTTGTTAAGATGGCAGCCATTCAAATTCAATCGACGATTAGGCCAGGAGCGAAAGCATGCTGATCATCCCTGCAATTGACCTGAAAGATGGCAAATGTGTCCGTTTAAAACAAGGTCGTATGGAAGACGATACTGTATTTTCTGATGATCCAGTAGCAACGGCTCAGCATTGGGTGAATGAAGGTGCGCGCCGTCTGCATCTGGTTGATCTTAATGGTGCTTTCGCCGGTACACCGATTCATAAGCCTGTGGTTGAAGCGATTGCCAAAGCACAACCTAACCTGCCAATTCAAATCGGTGGTGGTATTCGCTCATTGGAAACCATCCAACACTATCTGGATGCTGGCGTGTCTTATGTCATCATTGGCACCAAAGCAGTCAAAGAACCTGAATTCGTTGAAGAAGCATGTAAACAGTTCCCGGGGCATATCATTGTCGGTATTGATGCCATGAATGGCATGGTAGCAACCGATGGCTGGGCCAATGTCACTGACGTGAAAGCAACTGAACTGGCGAAACGTTTTGCCGATGCCGGCGTTTCTAGTATTGTCTATACCGACATCGCACGTGACGGCATGATGCAAGGCGTAAACGTTGAACAGACCGTGAATCTGGCAACTTACTCAGGTCTGCCTGTGATCGCTTCTGGTGGTGTGACAAATTTAGATGATGTGCGTAACCTGAAAGGCCAACCGGGCATCCTCGGTGCAATTACCGGTCGTGCCATCTATGAAGGCACATTAAACCTGCACGAAGCACAGGCGCTTTTAGACGCCTAATCTAAAGTCCTGATGCTGTTAAAAGAGGTCTTCGGGCCTCTTTTTATTTTGAATTGAATCCTGATCTCCCATGTCATCTGTCTCTCATTCTTCTTTTTTTAAATCACGTTTACCACAACTCTCCCTGATCCTGATCACTCTGATCTGGGGTGGTAGTTTTCTGACGGTTAAATATGGACTGAACTTTAGTAGTCCAGTGCTTTTTGTTGCCCTGCGCTTTGCTGCTGCAGCCATCGCTGTCACAGCTATTTCCTTTAAGCATCTGCGTGGGATGACGCTAAAAGAAGTTCTTGCTGGCGCTGCCATCGGTGCGGTGATTGCGCTGGGCTATGGCACACAGACGGTCGGTTTGCAGAGTATTAGTAGTAGTGAATCGGCATTTCTAACCGCGCTGTATGTTCCTTTGGTGCCGATTCTGCTTTGGCTGCTGTTCCGCAAACGGCCACATCTGATGACTTGGGTAGGTGCCCTGTTAGCATTCTTGGGGCTGGTTTTTCTGACTGGCAATGGTTTTGGCACCATCCGGCTCAACTTCGGTCAACTGCTGACTTTGCTCGGCTCCATCGCCATTGCAATGGAAATCATTTTGATCAGTCACTTTGCTCCAAACGTGAATACCCGGCGAGTGACGGTGTTACAGCTCATCTTTGCTTCGTTATTCTGCTTCTTACTGGCACCTTGGATTGGTGAACATGAGTTGCCAAACTTTCACTGGCATCTGGCTGGCATTCTGGTGGGACTTGGCATTGCCAGTGCCTGTATCCAGCTGGTGATGAACTGGGCACAAGAGATGGTCGATCCGTCTCAGGCCGCGATCATTTATGCGGGCGAACCGATCTGGGCCAGTTTATTTGGGCGACTGGCCGGTGAACGCCTGCCTGCGTTGGCACTACTCGGTGGTTTAATGGTGGTGCTAGGGGTGATAGTCAGTGAATGGAAACCAAAGTTTTTAAATCGGAAGGTAGGAAAAGTAAAAGAAATCACTGAATAGTAGATGGTGAATCCCAGCTCAATGACTGAAGCCAAGCCCTAAGAATCGTTTAAATCAAAAGGCATGTTCCAGACATGCCTTTTGATTTTCTCTAATCGATAACTGTTGAAGACTAACGATACATTGGCAAATTGTCATTCAGACGCATAATGCCACGAATGGCACGATACACAATCCAGATCCAGGACAGTCCAATCACGATCAGACAGAAACTGGTGGCACCTAAGGCCACGCCAGCAAACAGATCTGGATCTTCATCGGTAAAGAATAAAAACAGGAAAGGAATAAAGGCCACAATATTCCAGATCAGGTACCACCAGAAAGTCCGAATCTGCCAGGTAAAGTGACTTTCAAAAATGCTGCCGCGTACCGCGCTACGTTTGACATAGTTAATGATCAGAGCAATGACTGCCAGCAAACCACCGCTAAAAATCGCCACGATATAGAGAACATATAAGATAAAGGTCAGGGTACGGTTAGAATCCTTGTCAATCGAATAGTTCATGCCCTCTCCTTTTATTGTAAATTTCCCCTAGATATTCAAGCTGTTTAATGGGGAAATGAGCCATAGAATCAAAATGATATTAAAAGCTATGGTACAAAAATAAATCTGCCGAAACGGTTGTTTTTGTGTTTTATGTCGCAGCTTCTGCTGTGCCAGCCAGGCTGCTGGCCAGCCGCCAAGAAACGCCAGCAAATGCAAGGTATTTTCCGGCACACGGCGATTGCCGAGTTGTGCGGCTTCCTTGTCCTGAGCATAGAACCAGTAGGTCATTACATTCATGATACTGACCAGCAACAGCACCATACCACTTAATAAGCCCAGCAACGTCAGAATAGCAAGCACAACTATGTAGCCTGCACAAAGCATCTGCATCGGCTGCAGTTTGGTCGTTTTCTGAGAAATGCTCTTCTTCTGTTGCACCTGCAAGGTTTTGGCCTGAGAGGCTTTGAGGTACATGACCTGCTGAGCACGGTAACGCCCCTGCTCATCCAGAATTACGGTATAGTCCAGGGCACAACCGACAATCGGGCGCGGCCCGGGACGGGCAAAATCCTTGATATGCAGAAAGACACGTGCCTTGTTCGGGTCATTCGGTTGAATAAAGCCGTACCCCTTATCATCAAACCATTCCACCAAACGGCCCTGATCCCGCATCTTTCTGTCCTTTCCTTTAAGCTGTGACAAACTTCAAACGTTCAATCAGCATATTGCGCATCTCTTCCGGATTTTTCTGCAGAATGTCTGCACCGGTACGACCTTCTGCTGCATTTTTCTGTGCCACTTGCAGGCGCATCATCCAAAAACGCCCTGCAGCCATCGCCAAATACAGCTGCAAGCAGGCTTTTTCATCTTCTGTCAGTGGGCGCACAGTTTCATAGGCTTTCAGGAAAGCCACGGCACGTTCTTCATTTAAAGTCACGGCTGGATAATCGGTACAGAAGTCATTCAGGGTAATGGCAATATCAAACAGGAATTCATCTTTATTCAGTTCATAAAAATCCAGAATACCTTTCAGCTCATCGCCTTCAAATAAAGTATTGTCACGGAACAGATCGGAATGGATAAAGCCACGTGGACGGTCGGTATAAACAGCGGTTAATGCTTCATAGAGTCCCAACAATTTCCCCAGCAAGACCTTGTCGGCTGCATTTAAAGTGGGCTTGACCTCTTGTGCCACGTTATACCAATAGGCATGGTCACGGACGAATTCACGCTCCAAGTGGAAATCTTGTAAAGCCACATGGATTTTAGCCTGGGCGATGGCAATCGCTTCGCATTGGGCCGTGGTCGCTGGCATGGGATGCTCTCCCATCAACCGTGGCGCAATCTGTGCCGGCTTCCCCTTGATGCTATGAATGGCTTTACCTGAATGTGATAAGGGTACCGGCACCGCAACACCGGCTTTTCCCAGATGTTCAAGTACAGGCACCAGTTCTCCTGCCGCCTGTTCATCCATGTCTTCAAACACTGTCAACACATATTGCTGGTCTTCGCAGACCAGAAAGTAGTTGGTGTTCTGAATACCTCCTTGAATGGGAATCAGATCGATCGCCTTCAGACCATACGGCGCTGCAAAATCCTGAACTTCCTTTAAAGTCAAAGTGGTATAAACCGACATAGAAAACCTGCGAAAAAACTTACATATTTTTGCTAGAATACCGTTTCCATCTGCCAAGGTGTAGCGCTTGTGTAGGTGAGTTTCATAATCGGCTGTAATACTTGGAAAAATTTATGCTAGCTAAACGTATTATTCCCTGTCTCGACGTGGACAATGGCCGCGTGGTCAAGGGTGTGCAGTTCCTTGATATTCGTGATGCGGGCGACCCGGTCGAAGTGGCGCGTCGCTATAATGAACAGGGTGCCGATGAAATTACTTTCCTAGATATTACTGCTACACATCATGGCCGCGACACCACTTACCGTACTGTAGAACGCATGGCGGAAACCGTATTCGTGCCATTAACTGTGGGTGGCGGTGTACGTAAGGTTGAAGATATTCGCCTGCTGTTAAATGCCGGTGCAGACAAAGTTAGTATTAACTCGGCAGCCGTATTCAACCCTGAATTCGTACAGGAAGCATCACAACGCTTCGGTGCACAATGTATTGTAGTGGCAATTGACGCCAAGAAAACTGGCGACAACAAATGGGAAATCTTTACCCACGGCGGTCGTAAACCGACTGGCATTGATGCAATTGAATGGGCTGTGAAAATGGCCGACTACGGCGCAGGTGAACTGCTGATCACCTCCATGGATGCCGATGGTACCAAAGCCGGTTATGACCTGGCGCTGATGCGTGCGATCAATGACCGTGTCACCATTCCAACCATCGCTTCTGGTGGCGTAGGTAACTTACAGCACTTAGCCGACGGGATTCTAAAAGGCGGTGCCGATGCGGTACTGGCAGCATCAATCTTCCACTTTGGTCAGCATACCATTCCTGAAGCCAAGGCGTATCTAGCTGCACAAGGCATTGAAATGCGTCTGTAACCTGCTCAAAACATCAAAACAAAAAAAGGCATGCTGATCATGCCTTTTTTTATTTTCTGAGAACTGCTACACATGAAATGTGCAAATTTTTTGACAAAAAAAAGGAGTCTTGCGACTCCCTATAAAACCAAGAAAAGACTACAGCGCTTGGTCTGAACATAACTAAAAAAACTAATAATAACTCAAGTATTCATTACCATCTGCCAGCTTTAGGCTACTTCGCTGACAGGTGTAAATATAGGTTAAAAAAAACACGAAATATTGACAATAAAATGAGCTTTTATTGACAAATTACGACAAAAATAGTGTGCAAATGTATTAATTTTGTTTTTATAAACCATCACGCTCCCTTAATCCTTGTATTTCGCGGGTTCTCGACCCATTTGGCTGGGAAAAAGCGGTTAATACCGTCTGTCAGAAATGTCGCAACAGGTGCTGGAAGTGTGATCCCGAGCGGGTTTTGTTCCTGCAGTTCAGCTGAGGAAATTACCCGTGTTCCCATGACATAATCAAACCAGGGTCGGGTCACGCACCAGTTGGCATCCTGATTACTGTTCATGTGATGGTCGTAATGCCAGGGAATGTGTTTTTTCGCCCATTCTGGCTCTAGATGTGCCCGGTGATGCACATAGAAATACTTAGCGGTACTATACAGGGCTGCTGCCGACATGCTTTTAGAGATGGGGTAAAACGCCAACCCAAAAACTGTAGCCACCGCCACCAGAGAACCTACCTCATTACGGGTACGCCAGTTACGTAGACCTTCCACATAGCCCTGATCAAAAAATGCCGTTTTACGCACAATACGGTGATGTTCCCAATGCGACTGCATCGTGCGCGGTACCGGACTAAAGCGTGTCTGCCCCTTGCGATGTACGCCATGCAGCACATATTTATGTGCAAACCATTCAAAGGCATTCGCCACCACCAGACCGGCAATAAATCCTTTAATCATCTCGATTCCTCCCGAAACTTTACTATAAACGTCGGAAATGGCTAGATATTGACCGCTAAATTCAATATGATTGACAAAATACGACAATTAAAAGAACGAAAAAGATGTCAGATATTCAGGATTATGCGGGTACAGTTTATGGAGGCTTAGGGCACTTGCTGCTAGAGTTCTATCACCATAAACAGTTGCCTGTTCCTGAAAAACTGTTGCAGATACAGGAACTGGAACGCTTTGACTTTGTCATCTGGCGTGATCTGCTCACCCAGCTCCAGCAGAAACTGCAGACCCCCGCTTTGGGTCTGGAAATTGCCAATTTCGTACAACCTCGTCATCTAGGTATTATGGCCTACCTGGCACTGTCTTGTGAAACCCTGGGCGAAGCCATGATGCGCTACCATGACTACCACCGTTTGGTCTATGACGGCAGTCCATTGGAAGTCCGGGTGGAAAATGACTACCTGTCCATTGCCTGGGTCGATGTACCATTGAATCTGGCGACCCAGTTGTCGGATGAAATTGCCATGGCCCTGATGCTGAAATTCGTACGTTCAATCATGGCATTGGGTGATATCGCTCTACATGAGGTACATTTCCGCTATCCAGCCAATAAACATCTAAATCTGTATGAACAGTTCTTCCATTGCAAGGTACGTTTTAACCAACAGAAAAGTGTGATTTTCATGCATGTTTCCGAGCTGGCCCAACCGCTACGCCAGGGCGACCAGACCTTGCAGAAACTACTGCAACAGCAAGCCGAAGCCTTGTTGGAAAAGCTACCGAATACAGCTCAAATTGACCACCGCATCCAGCAGGCGATTCTTAGCGGATTGCAAAAGAATATGTTCCAGATTGAACATGTGGCTAAACAGCTGCACTGGTCGGTACGCCAGCTGCAACGGCATTTGCAGAAACAGGGTAAAACCTATCAGCAGCGCATGCAGGAAATCCGTTTTATGCTGGCCCAGCAATATCTGAAAGATGACAATTTGAGCCTGCATGAAATTGCCCTGTTACTCGGTTATTCCGAGCAGAGCGCCTTCCAGCGTGCCTTTAAACAGTGGACCAATCGGACACCGCAACAATGGCGTTCCGAATTTCTGGCAAATGCTGACCGCGAACCTGCCTTCATCCCGGCATTGGAGATGGCAACATCAAATCAATATCACATCTAAAATATTCCAGATAAAAACTGAAAACTTCATAACAACAATAAGGGGAACTCAATGGATAAATATCTTGCGGAACTGATCGGGACATTCTGGCTGGTCTTTGGCGGCTGTGGCAGTGCGGTACTGGCCGCGGCTTTTCCTGAACTGGGGATTGGCTTTACTGGTGTGTCGATTGCTTTTGGTCTGACCGTCCTGACCGCGGCCTATGCACTGGGTCATATTTCTGGTGGACACTTTAACCCGGCAGTCAGCTTTGGCCTGTGGGTAGGTGGCCGTTTTGCCGGTAAAGAACTGCTGCCTTATATCATCTCGCAGGTGATCGGTGCAGTACTCGCGGCATTGGTGCTGTATTTCATCCTGCAAGGTAAGGCTGACTTCACCGGGACGGGTGGCTTCGCGACAAATGGCTATAGCGAACTGTCTCCAGGGCAATATTCCCTGACCTCTGCCCTGCTGATTGAAATTGTCCTGACGGCTGGCTTCCTGATTGTGATTATGGGCGCAACCGAACGCCGTGCGCCGGCTGGCTTTGCTCCAATTGCCATTGGCCTGGCCCTGACCCTGATTCACCTGATCAGTATTCCGGTGACCAATACTTCGGTGAATCCGGCACGAAGCACAGGGGTTGCTTTCTTTGCTGAAACAGCTGCCTTAAGCCAGCTGTGGTTATTCTGGGTAGCACCGATTATTGGTGGCATCATTGGTGCAGTAATTTATAAAACCCTGCTTGAGAAAAATACGGATACCACTGGCACATAAAGCAGAAATAGAAAAAAAGCTCACTATCACGGTGAGCTTTTTTTATCTTTAATGTTTCTTAATTACAACTTTAGAGAAATGGATTGTCAATTTCCTGCGCATCATCACGCTGGATTTTTTCCGGCAAATCCGGCGTATTTTCCAGCTGTGCCACGATATCATTGATGATCGCCTGTAGTGCTTTCGCGGCTTTGAGTCCTTGCTGATCACGGGTCAGTTGCAAGTTGCCATACAAGCTGACACAGTCCAGATCATTTTCCACCGTCAGGTCATGAATCGCATGCGATTCGATACCCTTTTCATATGCCTTAAACATCTTATTCTGACGCTTCCTTGTTATTTTTTACTTCGACCTAATTCCAATCATGCCACTAGAATCAGGCCGAAGACAACCGCATTATTTCAGGAACTGCAGGATAAACTGCAAGAGTGCTTCCAGCAGCTGCTTGATCAGCGCGCCTTGAGGATCACTGCTGCCTGAAGATTCAACCGGAGCATTGCTGTTTTCATTCGTTGCTGTGTTATTGACGGAAGTATTACTAGCACCAGCACGTTTAAACTCGCGCTGCAAAGCTTCCAGATCATCTTTAGAAACTTCTTCGGCACATTGGCTTTCCGCATCCCAGTGATCATAGACAATCGCCTTGTTGGCTTTTACATCGCTGGCTTTGAGCGGCAAGGTATAGGTATTGCGTTTCTGCTCTTCAGTCAGCTGTGGGAAGATATTGATATTAATCAGGTCTTCCAACGCGCACAGACTGATGACCTGCACTTTCGGGGCCGGATTTTTCAGGCTATTATCAACATAGTAAGCCCCGGCTGCACCAGTTTTCGGCATATAGATCGCCTTATAGGTCGCATTCGGGACGATCACGCCCTTGCCAATAGTTTCCAGTTTTTTCGCGCTATAGACAGGGCCAGTAACGACATACACGTCCTGTTTCTGCTTGGTCACCACTGCACGAGTGGCTTCTTCCAGCTCACGCCACACCTGTTGGTTGTTCTTCGGCGCCTGTGGCACCATGTTGGCTAAAGAGAAACTGTCGAACTGCGCTTCCTTGGTCGGCATATCCGCATTTGGCGCCATATGACCGCGGTCATAACCGGTACCACGATAATCAGACAAGGTGGCACGATGTGCTGCATTAACGCGTTCTTCCTCATGAAAACTATCTTCACGTGGAATCTTTTGGCTCAGGCGTGAGGGTGTCAGTAGCTCTGCTACCCACAATGGAGTTTTAGACACACCGGAATACATCACGGTAAAGCCATTAAAGCACAGTGGATAGGTATTCTTTTTCAAACTGTCCTTCATCAGTACCGGTGGCACATCCCGATAGAACTGATCCAGACAGGCAGAATTGCTCGGCGTAGTGGTCAAAGAGACCCATTGGCTGATTTTTTCCTGACCAAAGGCAATGGCGAAGCTTCCCGATGCCACAAGACCCAGGATAATTTTTACAGTATTTTCATTAAAGAACTGAAAGACAGGATTTTTTTGATTACGTTGCTTCTTGGCCATGATACCCGTTACTTTTGAACAGTGACAGCGAGTTTCGCCGAGCTTAACAAGCCCTGAAAGCCATGTATATCACGGCTTCTCTGTTCGTCTAACAATTGACCAATAGGTGAAAATTCACCGTTAAAAATGTAACAACCTGTGGCTTTTTTAATAGGACTTGGACAGATTTTCATCCCATTTGTGTAGCTTTCCTTGCTGCCAAATCCAGCTTTATGCAATTGTGTTCTCTTCTTATTCCTCGAAGAAAATACGAAGGAGCCTCGTGATGTTATCGCAGAAGAAAAACTCCCAAACGATGCAGTATTCCAAATTACTTCTATTAGGTGCAGTGACTGGCCTGCTTAGTCTGAACGCATGGGCTGAACCACCTGTACAGCCGGGCGAAACATTAGAAAGTCTCTCCAAAGCACGTATTACCACTACCGTAAATGGTCAAAATGCTTCCCTTGAAAATCTGGTAAATTCCGGTCAGATCCGTCTGATACAGCCAACAGGTCAGGCACCTGCGCCAGCCATGCAGCAGCCGATGCAACAACCTATGCCGCAAGGACAGCCACCAGCAGCGATGCAGCCAGGTGCGCCACAAGATCCGAACATGCAGCAGGATCCAGCGATCCAGCGCCAGATGACACCTCCTGGTTCAATGCCGATGCCAGCACAACCCAATGACCCGCGTACCCTGCCTGAAATGCAGCAGGAAGCACCAACAGGCGCTAGTCCTTCAGATGCCACTGCACGTTAAGCAGACCTATATTCAGATAAAAAAACCAGAGTCAAAGCTCTGGTTTTTTCTGGAAAATGATAGTTCTAGATTTCGATCTGACTGCCCAGCTCTACCACCCGGTTGGTTGGAATTTTGTAGAAATCACTCACCGGGCTGGTATTACGCTGCATGGAAATAAACAGTTTCTCACGCCACGGTGCCATCCCTTCACCAATCGCATGAATCACCCGGTCACGGGAAATAAAGAAACTGATCTGCATCAGGTCATATTCAAAGCCCAGTTCTGCATAGGCTTTCTGCACGGCTGCAGGAATATCCGGCTGATCCTTAAAACCGAAATAAGCAAAAATCCGGTAGAAATGTTCATCCATTTTCTCCACTTCGACCCGGTCTTGCTCGTTCACAAACGGTATATCGCGGGTGATCACCGTTACCATGATATTGCGTTCATGCAGCACCTTGTTGTGCTTGATGTTATGCAGCATTGCATGTGGCACGATGGTTGGCGTTCCGGTCAGAAAAATCGCATCTCCCGGTACAAACTGGGTGCCCGAACCGGTTGATACACTTTTGATAAACAGTTCGATCGGCAAGGTATTTTGCTGCATACGTTTTAGCAGCAAAGCACGGCCATCTTTCCAGGTCATCAGAATGGTAAACAAGGCTGCACCGAGCATGATGGGTACCCAGCCACCCGATGGAATTTTCAACGAAGTCGAAGCTACGAAGATCAGATCGAGTGCCAAGAATGGTGCTGAGAACAGTACCACTTTCCAGATCGGCCAGCGCCAGAAACCATAAGCCAGAATGCTGATCAAAATCGTACCGCAGAGCATGGTCATGGTCACCGCTACACCATAGGCACTTGCCAGCCGGGCACTGTTTTCAAACAGCAAAATCAGGATTACCACTGAAATAAATAGCATCCAGTTAATGAAGGGCAAATAAATCTGACCCCGCTCTTCAGCTGAGGTATGTTTCACACTCAGGCGTGGCAAATAACGCAGCTGAATTGCCTGATTGACCATGGAAAATACGCCGGTAATCACTGCCTGTGAAGCAATCACCGCCGCAGCCGTTGCCAGCACAATCATCGGATACAGACTCCAGGATGGCAGCAGCATATAGAACGGATTTGCCAAGGCTTCCGGATTACGCAGCAACAGCGCCCCCTGCCCGGCATAATTGAACAGCAGGCAGGGCAACACAATAATGAACCAGGCCAGACGGATCGGCAACCGGCCAAAATGCCCCATATCCGCATAAATGGCTTCACCGCCAGTCATGGTCAGGATCACCGCACCCATGGTCAGGAAGGCCACAAAAGGCTGATCCACGACAAAATGATAGGCCCAGTATGGATTAACCATCTGCAGTACCATCGGGGTCTGGATAATGCTCCACAGGCCAAAGCCGCCAATCGACAGGAACCAGAGCAAGGTCAATGGACCAAAGAATTTACCCATCGTCCCAGTACCGTGCCGCTGCACGATAAACAGTCCGGCGATAATGCCAATAGATAAAGGTTCCAGCCAATTGTTAAAAATGGGCGTGGCAATACTCAGACCTTCGATCGCGGAGAGTACCGAGATCGCCGGGGTGATAATGCCATCTCCAAAAAACAACGAAGCCCCGATAAAACCTAGAGCTATCAGGTAAATTTTCTTTTCATCAGAAATCCGCGTGGTCCGCAGGTTCAGGGCCAGCAAGGACATAATACCGCCCTCGCCATTGTTGTCGGCACGCATGATAATGGTGACGTATTTAAAACTCACCGTCAGCATGATGCACCAGAAGATCAGGGAGAGAATGCCCAGTACCGATGCTTCACTAATGGCCAGGTGCGAGGTCAGGAAGCATTGCCGCAGCGCATACAGGGGGCTGGTGCCAATATCACCGAAAACGACCCCAAGCGCAGCCAGCGTGATGACTGGTAAAGCTGCTTTTTGTGCAGTACTTTGCATATATTATCTTCGTTTTAGAAAGCATTTTTGCGAATCATAGCACTGCCTCTAAACTTTTTCTGCAAATCAATTGTTTCAAGCTTGGCAGACCGGCTTTTTTTCTATATTATCCACCGCCATGGTGAGGTGTCCGAGTGGCTGAAGGAGCACGCCTGGAAAGTGTGTATACGTTTATAGCGTATCGAGGGTTCGAATCCCTCTCTCACCGCCAAGATTCATCATCATGTAGCCACATGGTGTCCTAGAAGGCTTAAATCTAAAGGGTTTAAGCCTTTTTTGCAGCCTGAACTTAAGTGGCAATCCGTTTTAATTTTTTGAATACACAGCAATCATTAGAAAGATAACGTAAATTCCATTTTAAGAATTAAGATTTCATCTAGGTTCATAAATCATGATAAAGCTTGTTATTTTCTGCCAATTGATTGAAAAGTGATCTATCGTAAAATTATTTTTAGAAACTGTAGCTGTAGTTTCTTTTTTCCAGTTTTACGCCTCCTTCCCCATGATGGAGGTATTTTTTTGTCTAAAATAAAATATTCCCGCTAAGGTTATGCTAAGTTGTTTGATATCCTTGATTTAGAACATTGAAGAATAAGAAAAGATGATGAAAAAATTTACCTTTAGCCTCCTACTCATTAGTTTTGCTCTGACAGGATGTCAAAAGCAACCTGAACAGGCGGCAGCGTCTATGAGCAATGAGAAAAACTCTGTAGATGTGATTCAATTTGAACAGGCTGACCAGAAGATCAGTAGTTTTCTGGATCAATTGGATAACCCAGCGACACCTTTGGAAGTACGCAAGCAAATCATCTGCAAGGATTATCCTGAAGTATATTTCAAGGAATATGTTCCAGCCTTTATGAAAATTGCACCAGAAAATACCAAGCAGCAACTGGAACAGGATTTAAAGCTTGCGCTGGATTTTTATAAGAAGAGAGATAATGTGGTTTGTGAATAATTCGATATTGGATTCTTCCTTATCACATCTTTTAAAAAAAAACGAATGTGTAATTTTACTTTTCTTACTTATTTTTTTAGCTCTGCTCTTTCTTTTCTTGTCAACGGTTGTTTTTTCTGACTTATTAATTGAGCCATTTCTAAAATTCGATCATAAGAATATAAATTATTTAATAATTTTTCGATGATTTGAAAAGCATCAAAAAGCTCATCAATAAAGATAGCATTCTCCTCATGGCTACCACTATTTCCCAACCATTTAATTGCTAACAAAAGTTGCTGTTGTGGAAATAATATAGGACTTACGCATTGAC
>NZ_JPQO01000227.1 GCF_000773685.1 Acinetobacter sp. HR7
CGGATCATGTTGCCAGTGCCTTGAGTAATTCTGCCAAGGCAGGTATTTCTGATGTCTGCCATTTCAAGCCAATTTCTGCTTTTGAGTGGGGTAAAGTAATTTGAACCGTTAACATGTCAGTAGGAGTAGGATCTAATGGTGCAGAGCAAGATAAGGCAATAAATGCAGGTTTATTCGGTAGTGGTGAGCGATCATTCCCTGGCTTACCATCAATTAAGCGAATCCATTTGGATACAAGATTTGTATTCAATCCATGTTGCAAAGCGACCGAAGCAATTGAAACGTCCGGTGCTTTACAAGCCTGAACGATCTGCTGTTTAAATTCAGCACTGTATGTTCTTCGTTTTTTCGCAAGAGATGCGATGGATGTCTGGTGATTTGTAGTCATAAATTTTAGTCCCCACTTGTTTTTAAGTGGGGACTAAATTAAGGCTTATAGGATGAATTCAGAAGGTGTGTTCAGCGGACGCTTACCCTCTACGATGTTTGGAACACGTAACACTCGTAGAACATCATGACCAAGCAAATCCGATTCAATGCCTTTGAAATGAACTGTATCGCCCATCAGTCACCGGGCTTATGGCGTCACCCGCTGGATCGCTCTACAGAATATAAAGATCTGGAATATTGGACTGATCTGGCGAAAATTCTGGAAAAAGGCAAATTTGACGGTATTTTTATTGCCGATGTATTAGGCATTTATGATGTTTATCATGGTTCAGCTGAGCATGCCTTGACCGGTGCGGTACAGGTTCCAGTCAATGATCCGCTACAAATCGTGCCTGCTATGGCAGCTGTGACCAAGCATCTTGGCTTTGGAGTCACCACCTCCATTTCTTTTGAGCATCCCTATCCTTTTGCACGTCGCATGAGTACGCTGGATCACCTGACCAAAGGTCGTGCCGGCTGGAATATCGTGACTTCCTATCTGGAAAGCGGTTCTAAAAACCTCGGCCTCAAAACTCAGGTCAGCCATGACAATCGTTATGACATCGCCGATGAATATCTGGAAGTGCTATATAAACTTTGGGAAGGTTCATGGGAAGATGATGCTGTGTTACGTGATAAAGAGCGCGGCATCTTTGCGGATCACACCAAAGTGCATCCAATCAATCACGAAGGCCAATACTTTACCGTACCGGGGATTCATATTTGTGAGCCATCGCCACAACGTACCCCTGTGTTATATCAGGCTGGCGCATCAAAACGTGGTCGGAAGTTTGCCAGCCAGAATGCGGAGTGTGTCTTTATTTCAGCACCGACCCAGATTGCTGTAAAAAAACTAGCAGAAGGTGTACGTCATAATCTGATTCAGGAAGGCAAAGATCCAAACTCTGTGCTGATCTACACCATGCTGGCCATCGTGGTGGATGAAACCGATGAAAAAGCACAGGCAAAGTTCCACGAATATCAGCAATATGGCAGCTATGATGGTGGTTTAACTTTAGCTTCTGGCTGGTCAGGTGTGGACTTTTCTCAGTTCAAGCCTACGGATAAAGTGGAATACATCCAGACCAATGCGATTCAATCCATGCTGGAATCTTATGTCCAAGCTGATCCAAACAAGATCTGGACCATTGAAGAAGTGGCAAAATGGACCAGCGTTGGCGGGAATGGCCCAGTCATTGTTGGTTCACCAAGCACTGTAGCTTACAAACTGCAAGAATGGATTGAAGTCACCGGTATCGATGGCTTTAACCTGGCTTATATCCTAGCGCATAAGAGTTTTGAAGATATCGTGGAATATGTAGTACCAGAACTGCAACGTCGTGGTGTCTACCAAACTGAATACCGTGAAGGTACACTGCGTGAAAAGCTATTTGGCCAAGGTCCACGCCTGCCAGACAATCACCGTGCAGCACAATACCGTTATAAGGGGAATCAAGCTGAAACTGCACAAACAGCTGAACTGGTAGCTGAAGCAGTTTAATTCACTTATTGATTAAAATCAGGCAAAGAAAAAGGCAACTGTACAATTAGTTGCCTTTTTCATTTCAGGGAATACCGAGCAGATTAATAGCCACCCTCAGATTTCACGAGTTCAGTACCCTGTTTATATTTAGATAACAGCTCACGTAAAGAATTCATCAAGACACTGGTATCTACGCCCACTGCAACAAACTCAGTACCCAAATCCAGATATTTTTGAGTGACTTCATGCTGAGTCGACAGAATCCCGGCTGCCTTGCCTGCTGCACGAATGCGCTGGATCGCATCGACAACTGCTTTTTGCACTTCAGGATGGTTCGGATTACCTTCGTAGCCCATGGTCGCAGATAGATCTACTGCCCCGATAAATACCCCATCAATACCTTCGATTTTTAAAATCTCATCCAGATTTTCCAGCCCTTTTACTGATTCAATCTGAATCAGCAGACAGATATCTTCATGGGCTTTTTGATAATAATTCGGGATACTGTTCCAACGAGTCGCACGAGCCAATGCAGCACCCACACCACGAACACCTTCAGGTGGATAACGCACAGCTTTGACCATCAACTCTGCCTGCTCCACAGTTTCCACCATCGGAATTAGCAGGCTTTGTGCACCAATATCAAGTAACTGTTTTATCAGCTGCACGCTACCAATCGGTGGACGGACCACCGCCTGAGATGGATAAGCAGCAATGCTCTGCAATTGTGACAATGTCGTTCTCAAGTCACTTGGAGCATGCTCACCATCAATCAGCAACCAGTCATAACCTGCATTAGCAGCAATTTCTGTACCGTAAGCATCTGCCAGACCGACCCACAGACCGATCTGCTGTTCGGTCTTCAGTTTTCTTTTGAAGTAATTGGTGTATTGCATACGCCCACTCGCTTGCATGTCTTTGCTTATACGGACTATTAAACGCCTCTTGGCAAAAAGTGCCAATAGTGAAAAGCTCTTTTTTGATTAGCAAAAGGTCTAAGTTCATGCGTTATAAATTCTAAGCATCTGCAAAATGACCACTTTGCCTGATGCCAATTTATTGTAATAATCAACTTCGAAGTCAGCAGCATGCTGCCACATAGATCTCAACCCAAGATAAACACTGAAGCATGGAGTCCAGTTATGGATGTACTTAAGGTATCTGAATCTCGTTACACCACAAAAGCTTATGATCCATCCAAGAAAATTCCACAGGAACAGTTTGATCGTTTGACCGAGATTCTTCGCCTGGCACCATCTTCAATCAACATTCAACCTTGGCACTTTTTCATTGCCGATACTGACGAAGCCAAACAACGTATTGCCAAAGCTTTAGTGGGTAAATATGCCTACAATGCACCAAAAGTATTGGATTCTTCGCACACCATCGTATTCTGCACCAAAGCGGACATTAACGAACAGCATCTGGAAAATCTGCTTGAACGTGATGATGTGTTGGGCCGCTTTAAAGATGAAGCAGCCAAAGAGGCACAGCGCAATACCCGTACTGGCTATATCGAATATTATCGCAATGAAAAAGGTGATATTCAGCGCTGGGCAGAAAACCAGACCTTTATTGCCCTTGGTCATGTGCTATTGGCTGCTGGTATTGAAGGTGTCGATGCCACCCCGATTGGTGGCTTTAATGAAGAAATCCTGGCTCAAGAGCTGAAGCTGGATGAACAGGGCCTGATTCCATCTGTCATCGCAACATTTGGTTATCGCAGTGAAAATGATTTCAATGCCAAACTGCCGAAATCTCGTCTGAAAGCCGAGGATATTTTTACAAAATTATAAGGTTTTGTGATATAAAAGGGGCGCAAAGCCCCTTTCCTTGTCATTGTGGGCCTATTTTTTGCTTATCTAAAGAACAATCATAAATTCAGAATAAAAAAATAGAGGTTTCCATGTCGGTTCTTCCATCCAGACCAATGAAATTTGAATGCAAACACTGCGACAAGATCTATTTACATCAATATAAGCATGAACAGCACAGTTATCCGCATTGCCCCCACTGCCGACAGGCCGGCTTACTGCTGGGTATGGCAGAAAAGGAAGACCTGATTCGCTTACCTCTGAATTATGCCAGTACTTACGTCAAGCAGACATGGCATAGGCTAAGCAAATCACACTAGAAATTCCCAAGACCAATCCGATAATGCTTGCAGGTCTTAAGCGCTCTTTAAACAACATCAAGCCTGCAAGCACACCAAACATCACCACCAGTATATTCATGCCTGCAAAGACGATTGCCGGGGTATCTTTGAGCAGCATGTGTGCTTTTACATAAAAGGCAATGTTGGCAAAGTTCAGTCCGCCCAAGACCAGTCCTGCACCTAAATGTTTTAAATCACCCAGATGCTTATATTGAATCGCCAAATAAATCATAGATAACACAAAGGCACAGATAAACATCAGGTTTAAGGTCAGGGCAAACTGTAATCCCAAGCTTGTTGTGTATTTTAACAGCACATCAATCATTGCATAACCGACCCAGACCAAGCCCAGATACATCATACCTCGATTGCCTGTGCTCGTATCACCGCGATGAGAAAACAGGATACACAATACGGCGCTAATCCCGAGTCCAATCCCTAACAGTTTTAACTGGTTAAACTGTTCCTGAAAGATGAAATAGGCCGCCGCCAACGACAACACCACAGACAGACGTTGTGCGATTTCAGTTTTTAAAATTCCCGCGGTTTGTAATGCTCGTGCCAACAATAGAAATACGCTTGGCAACAAAATCCCTAAAGCGATAATAAGCAGCCACGGCGTATTTGATACTGACATATGGACAAAATCTGGCTTAAACCAGAAATAGCACAGTACACTTGCCGCCGCATAATTCCAGCCAATCAGATGAATGGGACTTAACCCCCTATTCTTCCCTACTTTTAATAAAATCGAGACCAGTACGCTGCACAATGCAGCAGCAAAAATCAGTTCCATTGTCTGCTCATCATTATTTTAAGTGCTTTATTTTATGACAAAAAAGCCCACAAAATCTTGTGGGCTTTTCAATTGATTTTCAGGCTAGCAATTAGTAGCGAGAAACCATTTTTTCCAATGAGATTGGACGGATCTTGTCAGCATTACCCGCTGTACCAAATGCTTCGTAACGATCCACACAGATTTGTTTCATTGCATCAATTGTTGCAGTGAAGAATTTACGTGGGTCGAATTCGCTTGGTTTTTCAACCAGGAAGCGACGGATCGCACCAGTAGAAGCCAGACGCAAGTCAGTATCGATGTTGATTTTACGAACACCATGTTTGATTGCTTCAACCAGCTGATCAACAGGTACACCGTAAGTCTCACCGATGTTACCGCCGTGTTCATTGATCACTTTCAGCCATTCTTGTGGCACAGAACTTGAACCGTGCATTACCAGGTGAGTATTTGGCAGCGCTTCGTGAATTTCCTTGATGCGGTCGATTGCAAGGATGTCACCTGTAGGTGGACGAGTGAACTTGTACGCACCGTGTGAAGTACCTACTGCAATTGCCAGCGCATCCACATTGGTATCCGCAACGAATTGACGCGCTTCTTCAACAGAAGTCAGCAGTTGAGAATGGTCAAGTACGCCTTCAGCGCCTACGCCATCTTCTTCACCTGCCATACCAGTTTCAAGACTACCCAGGCAACCGATTTCACCTTCAACAGAAACGCCACACGCATGTGCCATTTCTACGACACGGCGAGTTACGTCTACATTGTATTCGTATGAAGTTGGAGTTTTACCATCTTCACCCAGTGAACCATCCATCATTACAGATGAGAAGCCTAACTGGATAGAACGTTGACATACTGCAGGGCTAGTACCATGGTCTTGGTGCATTACCACTGGAATGTGTGGCCATTCTTCAATTGCAGCCAAAATTAGGTGACGCAGGAACGGTGCACCTGCGTACTTACGAGCACCCGCAGATGCCTGTACGATTACAGGTGAATTAGTTTGGTCTGCCGCCATCATGATGGCACGCATTTGTTCTAAGTTGTTTACGTTGAATGCTGGTACGCCGTAACCATGTTCGCCGGCGTGATCCAAGAGCTGGCGCAATGAAATAAGAGCCATAATATCCTCCCAGGTAATGCGACATATTCTACATGCGAACCGTATTCAATTCAGCAAGAAAACACATAAATTGATAAAAAATCCCTGCTTTTGCAGGGACTTTGGGGCTTGACTTTGTTACTTATTCAACAACCACGGCTAAACATGCAATATCTGTGCTTTCTACAGTTGTTTTATCTTTTGGTACATTGGCAACCGATATAGATATACCAGTATTTTTTGATCCAGAATTGATTTGTTTTGGAAATAAAAAAGCCGGTATTAAACCGGCTTTTTTCTAGAAGCATTTACTTCAGGACAATGTAATTAAGCACGTTCCAGAAGTACAGCAACTGCAGGAAGTGTTTTACCTTCAACAAATTCAAGGAATGCACCACCACCAGTTGAGATATAGCCAATTTTGTCAGCCACGTTGTATTTGTCGATCGCAGCTAAAGTATCACCACCACCTGCAATAGAGAAACCTTCAGATTCAGCAATTGCTAAAGACAGTGCTTTAGTACCTTCACCGAACTGATCTACTTCGAATACGCCAACTGGACCATTCCAAAGGATGGTTTTTGAAGTTTTCAGGATTTCAGCAAATGCTTTCGCGGTTTCTGGACCAACGTCAAGGATCATGTCGTTGTCAGCAACATCTTCAACTTTTTTCACAGTTGCTTTAGCCGCAGCTAGTGAACCAAGGAAGTCGTCAAAGTTAATTTCAGAAGCATCCGCAACTACAACGTCAGTTGGAAGTGGAACTGATACTTTCGCAGCGATTACTTTTGCCGTGTCGATCAGGTCATTTTCACACAGTGATTTACCCACGTTGTAGCCAGCCGCCGCAAGGAAAGTATTCGCAATACCACCGCCCACGATAAGCTGGTCGCAGATGTCAGACAGTGAAGTCAGTACGTCAAGTTTAGTTGAAACCTTAGAACCAGCAACGATCGCAACCATTGGTTTTTCTGGAGTTTTCAACGCACGACCCAGTGCATCCAGTTCAGCTGCCAATAAAGGACCTGCTGCCGCAACTTTAGCCTGACGAGCCACCCCTTCAGTAGAAGCTTCTGCACGGTGCGCAGTACCAAATGCATCCATTACAAATACGTCGCAAAGTGCTGCATATTTTGCTGCCAGTTCAGGATTATTTTTCTTTTCACCCACATTGAAACGGCAGTTTTCAAGTAAAACCGCTTGACCAGGCTGAACTTCAACACCATCTAAGTAGTCAGTAAACAGTTTTACTTCCTGACCCAATGCTTCAGTCAGATAGGCTGCTACAGGTGCAAGAGACTGTTCAGGCTTAGGCTCACCTTCAACTGGACGACCAAGGTGTGAATACACCATTACAGCAGCACCTTTTTCTAATGCAGCTTTAATTGTTGGAAGTGCCGCACGTAAACGTGCATCGCTAGTGATCACGCCATTTTTTACTGGTACGTTTAAATCTTCACGAATAAGAACACGTTTACCCGCCAGGTCAAGATCAGTCATGCGTTGAAAGTTCATGTAGAGCTCTCTTTTATTGATATTAAAAACGAGGGGGATTTTAAATGATTATGCAGAAAAAGGTTAGCATCTTTTGCAGAAAAGCTAACGATTGCCAAAGTTTTGTTATGATAGGAAAAAGCATCTACCAGATACAGTACCCATGTCGATACATCCAGATCCAGAGTTAAACCGTTTAAATGTTCTTGGCGAGCCATTGGCAAGCTGCTGTTTTGATCCCATTACCGGCTATTTCCGCAATGGCTTCTGCCATACTGCACCAAGTGACATCGGTCAGCATACCGTTTGTGCACAGATGACCTCCGAATTTCTTAACTATTCACAGAAAGTAGGTAATGACCTGATCACCCCATTACCCGAAGTTGGCTTTCCAGGACTACAACCGGGAGATTTCTGGTGTATCTGTGTGACACGCTGGGTAGAAGCTTATGAGGCAGGTTTTGCCCCACCAATTAAGCTGCAGGCCTGCCATAAGGCCGTGCTGGCTTATGTCCCTCTCCATGTTTTAGAAGAATACGCTGTCTAATGAATACCGCAAAAATCATCCTGGCTTCATCCAGCCAGACCCGTAAAGAACTGATGGATCGTTTACGTCTCGACTACGTATCGATCGTCCCGAATATTGATGAATCACCGAAAGGTGAAAATCATGCGGATGATTTAGCCAAGCGACTGGCTTTTGAAAAAGCCCGATATATTACTGAACAGCATCCTGATGCAATTGTAATCGGCTCTGATCAGGTGGCATGGCGTGAAGGCGCACCTGATATTTTTATCGGAAAGCCTTTAACGCCTGAAAAAGCTATTCGCCAGCTACAGGCCAACTCAGACAAAATTGTCTATTTTAGTACAGCGTTGAGCGTACAGCAGAAATCGACCGGTTTTGAGAAAACATTGGTTGAGCACTATAAGGTCAAATTCCGTAAGCTGTCTCAGGCAGAAATTGAACGTTATGTGGAACTTGAACAGCCACTGCATTGTGCCGGCAGCTTTAAATGTGAAAGCCTAGGCATCAGCCTTTTTGAAGAAATGATTGGCCAGGACCAAACCACATTGATGGGCATGCCGATGATCAAACTATGTAGTATTTTACGTGAGCTAGAAATTTTAGTGCCTTAATGTTATGTCTATAAAAAAATGCAGCCAATTGGCTGCATTTTTCATACTTATCTCATTATCTCAGTATATAACTCTATTAGCCAATCATCTGTTGCTGATCAGAGAAAAGCTGTTGTAAATAGTGATCGGCCTGATTATCTAATATCGATGGATCTGTTACTTGAGCAACTTCCTCCGTATTTGCTTCAATAACGATTGGATCATTCTCATTTTCTAACACAATCGTATTTTCGACATTATTAGAATCAGAAAGCAGATTTGCTAAGGAAACAATATCTGATTTCATATAATCCATATCCAGCAAATTACTTTCTTGTCCTGGTAATCCTAATAAGAAATCTTTTTGATTATTCGAATTTGTTATTTCATCCGCGGCATCTAGAACTTGATAAAGTTGTGTCTCCTGATTTGACTCTGAAACTATAAAACCAATCAACTCCTCAGCATAAATAATGTTTTTTTTCTCCTCGAAAGAATTAATCTCATCAGTTTGAGCCTCTTGCGATCGTTCTTCTGAACTATATGTCATAAATTCAGGCTGTCTTGTGATTGTTCTCTCATTAAAGGGAATGGCCTCATTCTGACCTTGATTAAGCAGGTTTAATGGAGCTGCACGGGCGATGGGATCTGTTTGAATGCCAGGTTCAACAGTCTCACCTTCGCCAGGATTCTCCGGATTTTCT